>JAGQOW010000358.1 GCA_020427155.1 Planctomycetales bacterium
AACCTCGGAATGGTCGAGGTGCCATTGCCGGTTGATCATGGTAGGAAGGAAACTCCGATAGCTTCCTTGGCTGACCCAGCGGCCGGCCTTGAACTCCGTTATTTTTACTGGAGAATGCACTTAATTAAATTTAAGGCTTTCAATTTAACTAAAAATCAGCTAACTAAAAAAATAAAGTCTTTGTTTAATTAAAAATACTAGCGGTTGGAACGCTCCCTAACGTTCCGACCGCCTTGTATACCTTCCGACCGCAAATCGTTCAAAACCGCAGCACTGCCCCCAGCGTATAGCTCCGCCCGGGCATGCGGTAGCGCTCCAGTTCTTCGTACTGGGTATCGGTGAGGTTGTCGAGAGCGAGGTAGGCGGTGAAGCCGTCGGCAAATTCGTAGTTGAGCTTGGCGTTGAGGATCAGGGCGGCATCGGGCTCGCTGCCGGGGTAGATGAACACTTCCTCGATGGCGCTGCGGTAGCGGCCGTTGAGGTTCAGCGTGAAATCGCCGTGGCGCAGGGAGGCAGAGGCGCTCAGACTGTGTTTGACCTTGTAGGCCAGTTCGTCGTTGACGCGGCCGGCCGATACGTCCTTGGCGTCGAGGTAGGTGTAGCCCAGGCGAAACAGCAGCCACTCGCCCCAACGTTGTTGCACCGAAACCTCGAAGCCTTGCATAACCGCAGCCTTGAGGTTGATCACTTCATAGAGCAACGGCTCGAAGGGCTTCGAGAGCTGCTGAAAGGAGATGAGGTCGTTGTAGTAATTGTAGAACAGCGCCGCGTCGAGCGTGGTCGTGGCGGTCAGGTCGACCTGCGTGCCGAGTTCGACCGACAACTGGAGCTTTTCGGAACGAAGGCCTGGATTGGGTTGAAAACGCAGGCCCGCCGACTGCTCGAACTTGATGAACCGCTCGGCCATAGCCGGGTTGCGGAAGGCCTGTGCCAGCAACATGCGGAACGACAGGCCCTTTTTCACCCGGTACACCATGGCTAGCTTCGGACTGATGTTCGCCTCCTGAAACTCGTCGAGGATCGCGTAGTGATCGAACCGCACGCCCAGGGTAGCGATGAACTTCGGACTGAAAGTGATCTCGTCCTGTACGTAGGCAGCCAGGCTGAGGGCCTGATGGCGGCCATATAATACGGTATCGGGCAAACCCACCACATGGTCCCACTTGACATCCGTGCCGGCGATGAGGTAGTGCCCCGAATTCGTGTACAGGTCGAGCTGCGTCACGTTGCCCAGCCGTTGGGTGCGGATGCTGGAGTTAGCCACCAGTTGCAGGCCGAAGTTGACGTTGGTGCTATCGTTGCCGGGGTCGTCGTCGAACGAAAAGCGCGAGTAATTGTGGTAGTAGAAAAAGCGGGTTGAGTACTTCAGTTTGTTGGAGGGCAGGGCGTAGTAATAAAGGTCGGCGTTGAACTCGCGCCGATCCTGGTAGTCGTCCTTGCGGTGCTCGGCCACGCTATAGGCTTCTTTCCTGCTCAGCCAGGTGGCCGGCGTATCGTTCTTGATCATGTTGGCATTGGCCGAAACCTGCACGTAGCGGTTGCGGGTAAACTGCCAGAAGGCCTTGCCGTAAAAGTTGTAAAGGTCGAAGGCGGATTTCTCGCGATGGCCGTCGTTCGACTTCCAGCCGGCATCGAGCAGGTAGCCGAAGTTGCCGTAGCGATGGCTGTGGCTGGCCTCGACCGTGTAGAAGTCGTTGAAGGCCTCATAGCCCGTTGAGGCCGGCGCCCGGTTATAGAAGCCGTAGTTGAGGTGCACCCTGGTCAGAGGTTCTGCTTCCGGCTTGTGGGTAATGACGTTGATCACGCCGCCCATCGCGCTCGAACCGTAGAGCGAGGAATAGGCGCCTTTGACCACTTCGATGCGCTCCACGGAATTGAGGGGAACCAGGTTCCACAGGGCTCCGCCCGATTCAGGGCTCAGGGCCGGGCGGCCGTCGATCAGCAGCAGCACGCGGTTGCCGATGCCCCCTCCGGCCACTTCGGAAGCGCC
>JAGQOW010000359.1 GCA_020427155.1 Planctomycetales bacterium
GTCCAATCTGCCCAGGCGGTGCGCTGGTCGGCACGTCGGCAGACGCATACCTGTGCAGGATTACGTAGGCGACGAGAGCCAGGATACTCCCTACCCACCACGGAAGCATCGCAGCGATTTCGAAGAGGCTCTCAAAAGCGCCGCTATTTTTTCTTCTTGCCATCATTGATTCCTATCAACTTCGCTACTTGGTCTACGAAGCATCGGCGGCTGTCTTCGCATCGTTGAGCACAGCGTGACTCCTGACCCCGTGCGGAGTGCAGAAATTGACGTTCGATCGGGTAGTTGCCGTCGGAAAGAAAGTGATGGAGACGCTTCTTCTCTCACGAAACATTCATTCGGCGAAAACCATCCCTTCAACATTCCAGTACTGCAAAGAGTGTCGCCTACCCGAAGGTTTGAGACGAGCCTGCGGGTTAGGGCTCAACGGGCAACTCATACGACACCTTGGTTCCCTCGACTTTCACGACTCCGCGGCTGCATAGCGAGGCGAACAGCTGACTGAGCTGTTGCTCGGAAAGCTCCTTCTTGAACAGAGCATGCATGGTGCTGAGAAGGGTCTTCTGGGTGCGAGGCTTCGATGCCTTTCGACGAATGAGGTCGGCAACGACAACTTCAATCTGAGCTTCTGGCGCAGCTGGAAGCGTGGGCTTGAAGTAAGGAATGTCGGCAATGCATGCGGATCGCTGGGCGAAGACCTTCTTCCCCTTAAGATGCTTTATCAATGGGTCGAAGCCAGAATCCTTTGAAACGATGTGAAAGAACGCTGACCGGTCTTCGGCAGAAAGTAGACCGATGTAGTAGGCGATGTGAAAGTCGAGTGCGTTGTTTCCAGCGGTTTCCAGGACGATATATTCGGCGTTGTTGCCAAGTGCCTGAAGTGAGGATGCGAGGGCAACCGGGACCTTCGACTGGTTGGGGCCGAGAAACAACTTCACCTTGAATGGGCCATCCTTGAGCAGGCCGAGATCGCTGGGCTGGACGTTCTCAAAGTCGACGAGGACGAAGTTCGTACGCATGAGGGTTGTGTGCAAAGTAGCAAGCCCCGAAATGTTATCGGGAGAAAGTTTTCATTCATTAGTCCGCCGCGCGATCCCTAACTCGGCGTCGCGTGGCACATTGAAAGCTTTACTGCAGCGGGGGGTGCGCCGCTTGTTCGCTGACTTTATGCCGGCTAAGAAATATCGTATGCCGGCTGCACGTCGCATCCTAGGTCAGCAGCATACACCTAGATCGCGTTAATTGCTGCTTTCGGCGAACTTCTTATCCGTAAGTTCCGGCCGCCCGCCGGCGTCGTCCTGCGCCTACCGACCAGCGGCATCCCGACAGACAGCATTCGTGTTGCTGAACGCACGCAGCACAGCACAGCGCCTGTCCTCGTTGCTTGCCCAGTGCTACCGGCGACGCAAATCTCTAGAAATCGGCCCGCCGAGCGTGCAGCCGGCTATTGCCATCAGGGTGCTGCTTTGCCTTGTGGCCGCCCGCCCAAGTCGAGTCGCCAGAAAACCCACCCAACAGCAAGCCAATCACCAATCAATCCCCGCCCAGCAAGCCAATCCGAAAAACCCACCCAGGAGTTGCCCATGAAGAGATCCCTAACCGTAATCACCATCACCGCATCAATCACCGTGCTCGCCGCCGCCGCGACCCACCAATACCTCCAACGCTCCGCCGAGCATCACCAAGCCGACCTCCACTCCCGGTTGCACGTCGTCGAGAAAACCCTGTCCGAGACCCAGCAGGACCTCCTCGGCTACACCACTTTCACGCAATACCTGGAGGTCACCAAGAAAGCCATCTCCGGCCGGGCGAAATTCCTGGCATCAAGAATCGACCGCAGCTACGTCCATGTCGAGCACATCAATCGGTCGGCGCTGGGCATCAACTCGGACGCCACCATCATCTTGAACTACGCGGTTGAGTACTCCGTTGGCTACGACTTGAGCCCCG
>JAGQOW010000360.1 GCA_020427155.1 Planctomycetales bacterium
TCGCCCATCAGCTTCTCATGGTCTGCCTTTGGCAAGCTGAGTTGCATTTTGAATCCGAAGTGCAGGGATTCGACGCCTGAGTTCTGAGTTACTTCGACCTGATCGTCCCCTTCCGGGCGGATGCAAGAATCCATCAGCCTGCCGATCATGATGCCCAGCGTCTTGTCACTCACCTCCATCCTTCGAGCATCGAGGGCGTGCTGAAGGCTCTGAAGTGTGCCGGAAATCTCTTGGGTGGCGACCATGGCCTTGAGCAGCCTTTCGAACTGCTGCAGTCGAACGAGACATCGACCGAGTAGTCGTTGCACATCCCCCTGAAGGTTGGCGATGTCGTCTTGCTCGTTACCAGGCATCAATATTGCCCCTCGCACCTAGCGCAAGTGTGCAATTGTGCCGATAGACGCTGCCCGACCCTTAACGGCCGTTTGCAGCGGCCATCCATCTGCACAGCCTTCTCCTTCAAACCCGGGGCGATTCAGACTGCCGATTCGACTGCGCCGCCCTTAAGCCCAGAGTGCTCAAACTTAGCGCGTGACTCTGCGAGACTTGCTCTCATGCGAGCTTCGGTTGCTGCAATTACTTCGTTCAGCATGAGTGTTCCAATTGAGGCCTAACGCCGCATTGAGCGGCCGATGGCCGACATCATCTCAGGAAACTTCAAAGCCTGTCCCATCGGTCCGCTCTAATGCCTAGTTAGGCACCTCTTCGCTGTTGATCAAAATCTTGTCGAAAGCAGATCGGGCTATCCCCTGCGCTCGCTCCATAAGCTGTTCGGCTGGAATCTTGGTCGTGTCATTCGTGACAGCAACGATTTGGATCATGTACCCGTTTCTTACGAACCAGATGTCGGCGCGTCTTTGATTGTTCTTGTTCGATCCGTCGAAGCCAGGGCCTGCGACACGAAGCATATCTATGTCAGATGGCAAGTCTATCGGAGGACGGAAATTCAGTGTCTCGAGTACCCTTGTTCCTCCCCACAACGCCTCGCGGGCTTGGTAGAGCTCCGGCCCATACTTTTCAGCAACGCTGCGCTCAAGAGGCATCACTCGCTCTTCAATGAGCCCAAAGTCCTTTCGGTAGTCGTCTCTTATGCGCGTGTAGATTACGGCGAGCATCCAATTGCTTCGATCAAGGAACGCCACGTCATTCGTGGGATCGCCCACCGTGAATCCCTCTGAAACAACGCGCTCAGCACCAGACAGGGTTGGAACTGGCATCTTTAGAACACCATTTGGGCTTCTGTACTCTGTCGAGCCATCAGGAAACCGAAACGGAGCATTCTCTTCGCCGAAAACCGATCCGGCTGCCAATACGATCGCTGCTGCAGCACATGCGAGAAGGAATCTCATCTGGGTTTTCCTCAGCGGTTACTTGGGTGCCTAACGCCTATTCGGCCCGAAAACGGGGCCTAATCCCGGTGGATAACTCCGGGGTCGATGACTGTGCTGTCGGATTTGTCCTACCTGAATCATGGCTTTGCGCCGATGGCGGTGGATAGTCCCAGTGTCTACTCTGGCCCCGTGTCGCCGACCACTGCAGGGCGAGTCACTTGGCAATCTACGAAGCTTCCAGCCGTGACGCAAACAGTGCGTTATCAGCGCCAGCCCGAGATGCGGTCGATTGGAAAACCAACGAGATGATTCAGGCTTCGAGGGCATACTCTGAACGACCATTGTTGGCCGATTTCGGCCGCGCTTGCCTTGGCGGAATTCTGCTATTTTTCCTTCGATGGCGCGAGGTAGTCTTACCCCAAGTTCCGCACGATAGGTATCGAGCGTCGTGTTGAAGCCGGCCCAGTCTCCTGCGATGTCACAACATTGGTCCGTGCGGCTCGAAGTTTTTTGCGGAGCCGAAGCCTGCTGCACAAAGATATCAACGAGTTGTATTGACTCTGTGTGTGCGAGCTGGCTGAGAACCGAGATTAGACGGCCGTACGCGTTGGCA
>JAGQOW010000361.1 GCA_020427155.1 Planctomycetales bacterium
CGACTACGACGAGGCGAGCGGCTGGCGCCATGCCGTCCGATAGCAAGCCAACCGCGCTGCCCGCAGCAATGCTCGCAACATGCGTTCCATGTTCGCGGAAGTCACGAAGGTTGAGTGGTGCCGTTTTGTTACCAGCAAGCATTTCGGCAATGTCACTAGCCAAGTATAGCGTGCCGTAGGTCATGCTGGAAAAGCAGGCCGGGTCAGCCGCAGCCGGTGTTAGTCCCGTGTTGTTCGACTGATCCCATACTGCCAAAATGCGGGAAACGCCTTGGTCGTCCAAGAATGCTTCGTGAAGAACATCAATACCTGTGTCAATTAATCCTAAGAGGGCTTTATCGCCTCGTTCGGCTATCGGTGGGCGATGAACGATGTCGCCATGCACAAATGGTAGTGACGTTGCCAACTCGCTGAAGCCCGCATCGCGACTAATTTGGAGGGATACGACATTCGGATCGGTCTCTAGTTGTCGAAGTGCGTCCAGCGTACCCCGAACAGACATAATGTTGCCGTTTCTAGGTCCAGCTTTAACGGAGTCGGGCAGCTTGGCTCGACTGTCTCGCAAGCGAACCAAGGCAGAAATTGCTTCGGTGGGCTTGAGGTCTCCGGACTTCTCGCGCACCGCCTCTAGGGCGGACCGAACCACCCGCTCGGCCGCCAGTGTTTCTCCTTTGGCCACACTACCTGTCTGGCGCCGTATGGCTGTTATGTATCGTTCGAGCCGATGATCAGGGATGCCGGGGATAAGGCCTTCCAGGCTCCGGTCTAACGTCGGCGCACCCTCTGGCATTCCGAGCACGCGCATGTCAGCCTTGGTGGCCTTTATATCGGCCTTCAATGCTTCGAATTCTTCGGGCGTCAATGATGGCACTTCAAGTGCCACGCGCGCCGCTTCGATTGCAGCGCGTTCGACGTTTCCATGAGCATCAAAATGTATGAGCGTGCCAACGTGTTCGAATCCGGGCGGCACGCGCGCGATCAAATCACGGTCGTTGACGAAGCGAAAGTAGCGGTCGTTGAGCGAGTCGGCGAAGAAATTGCGCGTGTCCGCGTCACCCAAACGGGGTTGACCAAATGTATAAATGGAATGCACGTGCAGTAGGTTATGCAGGCGCACGGCCGCGACCGCGCAGAGAGCACCGCCGAGGCTGTGCCCCGTGAACCAGACTTTGCGACCCGCTATTTTCGCTGGGGTAAGGAGCGTCGCCAAATCTTGTGCTACGAGGTCAAAGGCCTCGACGAAACCTCGATGCATTTTTCCTGCTGGTGGCATGTCCGTCCAACCAACATCAAGATTGCCGAGCCAATCGCCCAGACTTTCTGTCCCTCGAAACGCAACCAGTACGACGCCATCGCCCAGAGCAACGAATCCTTGCGTATCGGCACGATCCAGAAATTGAGCAGCGCCGAAGCCCCAATCCGACTTCAGGGTCTTCAAAACGAGCTGAGGTGGGTCGTAGGCAAGCTTGCTGGCGTAGGCGAGTGAAAGAGCAGCATCCCAAGTAAATGCAGTCGAGCGAAGTGAAGCAATCTTGAACATCAGCTTTTCTTCTCCAAATCGGCGAGCAGTTTTGAAATGGCGTTCATTGCGGGTTCGTTGCCTAGACGGTTGAATGCCTCGTAGGACTGGGTCAGCACCGCCTTTGCCTGATCCAATGCGCCGTTTGCTGCGAGGAATTGTCCGAGATCCCAACCGACGGCGCCGATCGCATCCGGCCGACCGACTTTGAGAGCTAGATCGTAAGCCGTTGCGAGAGCCGAAAATACAGCATCGAACTTCTCCTGGCTGTCGATTCCTGGTCTCGCGATAAGTCGTGCGATTTGCCAATTGGTCTTGCAGATGCCATCCAAGTCGCCGAGCACCTCGAGGGCGGGCAGTACGACCTCGCGCAGGATCCGCAGGGCCTCGTCGAGGTCGCCGCGATGGAACAGGTTGTCG
>JAGQOW010000362.1 GCA_020427155.1 Planctomycetales bacterium
GCCCAACTAAGCGTTAGAGCGGACCCATGAAACGTGGCTTCATCCATCAAGGCGGTCGAGTGGGCCGCTCAACGCAGCGTTAGGTTTCGGGGAATGATGAGGTCATTGCTCCTCGAGGCGATCGTCCGCGTCATCGGGACCGAGCGGCCTTGCGTGCGAGGCGTCCACTTTGAGGCCTGCCCATGCCAGAGCGTAGCCTAAGAAGCATGCGCCTCTTCAAGCACCCGAGCAGAAGGCAAGCCCAATCGTCCGGGTCCTTCGTTTAGCGCTCGGCGGCTGGGTCGGGTGCCGGCAATCAGACGGCCCGCAAACCTAACTACGCATTAGAGCGGACCGATGGGACAGGCTTCGATGTTATCTGATACTTTTCCGGCCATCGGCCGCTCAATGCGGCGTTAGAAACACGGGATCAGCTGTCGCTCGTTTGACGCAGCAATACGATGTACATACAATGCTTGCATGAGCACGCTCCGCTTCGAATGGGACGCCCGAAAAGCCGCGGCAAACGCGAAGAAGCACGGCGTTTCCTTCGATGAGGCGAAGAGCGTGTTCGCTGACGAGCGCGCCAAGCTCATCGACGACCCAGATCATTCCGGTGAAGAAGATCGCTTCATTCTTCTAGGCTTGAGCGGCTCACTCCGCCTCCTCGTTGTGTGCCATTGCTATCGAGACTCCGACGGCACGATTCGCCTCATATCGGCGAGAAAGGCAACCGCAGCTGAGTCGCTGTACTACCAACAATGGTGACCGCGATGCGTAAAGAATACGACTTCTCTAAGGCACGAAAGAACCCCTACGCTTCTCAGTTGAAGAAGCCTGTTACGATCCGCCTTGATGAGGCGTCAGTCGCTTACTTTAAGGAAGTATCTGAAGAGGTTGGTATTCCATACCAGAGCCTCATCAATCTCTATCTGCGCGAGTGCGCCGCGAATCATCGAAAGCTAGAGCTCACGTGGAAGTAGATCTCGGTCGAGCATGTTTCTAACTACGCATTAGAGCGGACCGATGGGACGTGCTTTGGTGTTTCCTGAGATGATGTCGGCCATCGGCCGCTCAATGCGGCGTTGGGCGGCCTAGAAGAGGCGTGGCTAAGCCAAGCATCTATCAGCAATTCCTCCGCGCGTTATGGGCGAAGCTGAAGTCTGCGCATCCGTATGTCGTTAAGCCGAAAGAATCTATCTGCCCGGCCATACCGAAGACTTCGAGCTTCTATCTCGGGCGCTCGCCGCTCAATGACATGCACGTTGTCATTGACGTGCAGCACAACCCGAAGTCCTGGAACGCGGGGAAATTCACCGTCAATGTGAACATCTCGGCAGAGTACGGTCCAGCTAAGGGCTTTGACGGCTCCGGTTCCTACGTGCGGGGAGAAGAAGGGTTCTATCGTCTGGGTACGACCTGTCTCGGCGGAGACCGATGGTGGTGCTTGAGAGATCGAGACCGCTCGCTCGATGCAAGCTTCTCACAGGACGTTGACGGCTTCGATCTGTTGCCGCTCGTTGAAAATTGACCAGGAAAACGGGGTTTTGCTCGCTGAAAATTGACCAGGGTGTTCCGACCTAACCTGCCGGCGGTTTTGACCGGTAGGAAGACGAGGTGCACACCATGGCAACGTACGCAAAGGTTCGACGGATGCGGCTCCGGGAGGGGCTGTCGATCAGTGAGATTGCGCGGCGGACGAGTCTGTCGCGGAACACGATCAAGGCATGGCTGAGAGAGCCAGGCCGGAGTGAGATGAAGTACCGGCGAGAGCCGGTCGCCAAGAAGCTGGATGCGCATGTCGATTGGCTGCGCCGTGCGCTGGAGGCGGATGCGCGACGCCCCAGGAAAGAGCGGCGGACAGCGTTGCGGCTGTTTGCCCAGCTGCAGGCGGAGGGCTTCACCGGCAGCTACAGCCGGGTGACCGCGGCGATCCGGAGCTGGCG
>JAGQOW010000363.1 GCA_020427155.1 Planctomycetales bacterium
AGATTGGCCTCCGAGACGCCTGCAATGCCCTCTGGTGCATCGCCAAGTATCGATAGCTAGAGCGCTTGCCAATCAAGCATCGCCTGGACGATACGCCAAGGGCCGCGATCTGGCAGATCGCCGAAGCAAAACTGCCTACTCCTGCTGCATGAACTTGGCGTTGGCCGTCGTATCGGGCGGTCCGTAATCGTAGATGCGGTACTGCTTGGTGATCTTGGCTCCCCCTTTCTTGAGCGTCTTGAAAGACAGATCGTTACTTTCCAATACCCATGAAAACTCGGCTTCCTGGATTCCCCATTTCAGTGCGTCGGGCACCAGCCGAGAAACCAGCGCGATGCCAATGCCCCAACTCTGATATTCGGGCAAGACGTTGGTGCTGATTAGTCGGACGCGGGTAAGCTCGCGGCGCTTGCGAATCAGTTTCAGAAAGCCAAAAGGAAGCAACCGCCCATTAATTGCCTTAATCCGAGGGTTGTAGTCCAAGAGCCCAAACATAGTACCGACAGGTTTACCATCGATTTCGGCCATCGTAGTCAGCTCGGGCACGATCATCTGCTTCATGCCCGCTGCCTGCTTCTTCACTTCGCGGTCTGACATGGGCACAAAGCCCCAGGTCGACACCAACGACTTGTTATAGATGTTCAGAAAAGTGGCAATCTCCTCGTCAAACCGCTTCACATCCATCGTTCGGCAAACGAGGTTGAATCGGTCCAAGATGCTATGGCTCAATGAGTAGAGCCTGCGAGAGATCTCATCGAGCATGTCGACGTGGCCCCAAAAAGCGTACATGTCTTGCGCTTTGCGAAAGCCATAGCTCTTGATCAAACGATCGTAGTAACGCTTTCCATAGGTCATCATAAACCAGGGAGATTCGTCGAAGCCATCGACGAGCGTGCCGAGTTCGTAGTTCAGCGAGGGATTCACAGGCCCACGGATTGCTTCGATCCCTCGTTCGGCAAACCACGCTCGCGCTGCATCAAAAAGCCGGCCTGTGGTTTCTTCGCTTTCTTCCGATTCGAAGAACCCAAAGAAGCCACGCTTTTCGCCATACCAACGGTTGTGCGCGTCGTTGACGATTGCCGCGACCCGCCCGCAGGGCCTTCCATCGCGTAGGGCAACAAACGTTTGGATCTCAGCCGTGTCGTAAAAAGGATGAGGCCGGAAGTTGAGCAGTTCCTTCTGGACGATGCGCAGCGGAGGAATCCAGTGCGGATCGCCTCGATAGAGGTCCCAGGGGTAATTGAAGAACAGTTTTCGCTCGCGGCGCGTAGAAACTGGGACTACTTCCAGGTGAGACATTCGAGCTTGCTGCCAGTCAATGGAGGCTGGGGATAGAGATTCTTACGGTTCGACCACTGTAGTCCGCCAGATGCGCAGCGGTCAAGCAAGCCGGGCGAGCGGTCCGGCGAGTTAGCACCGACGAATCCGCCGGCGATTTTCTTAGGAACGGTGGGAATTGGGCTGCCATAACGATAGATTATCTGAGTTAACCGCTTTTCGAGTCCAAGCCGCTCGCTGTGCAGGCCGGAGGAGTGCTTGCTCGGGTAACTTTTTCGGATATATCGTATTTGCTGGAGCGGATTTTTATGCCGAGGACCCTTGTCACTGGCGCCACCGGCTTTGTCGGTTCCAACCTGGTGAAGTTGCTGCGCAGGCGCGACTGGCAAGTACGCTGCCTGGTACGAGACGTTAGTCGCGCAAGGTCTTTGGAAGAAGCGGGAGCCGAACTAGCGGTTGGGTCCTTAAACGATGCCGATAGCATCGATCATGCGGTGGCGGATACCGATGTAGTCTTCCATCTGGCAGGACGAGTGCGGGCCCTACGCAGCCGTGAGTTTGCAGAGGACAATATCGAGGGAACGCAGCGCGTGGTCGAGGCGTGTGCCGCTCAGCATAGCCCGCCTGTCATGGTCTTTGTCA
>JAGQOW010000364.1 GCA_020427155.1 Planctomycetales bacterium
GGCCAACTCGCGTTCCACCGACTGGCGGCTGAGGATGCCGCGGATATGGTCGAGCGCGTCGGTGGGTTTGGTCGCGTGGGTCTGTGTTGAAGGCATGTGCGCTCGGCCTGGCTGCTGTGCAATGCGCCGGATTGTAGCGACAGCTGCCGTTATGCGCGGTGACAGCGTCGGCGATGTGAGGTGTGCGTTTCGTGCTTGCCGGGCGCTACCGCTTCTGCACGATCGGTTCAGTGCATTGTCCGGGGGCGGAAACCGGGTATCCGGGTACACCCCGGGGTTCGGCGCCCGTTTGCGGTTTGTGCGCTGCACTGGCCAGTTGTTGGCCAGGAAGAGAGACATGCCCCGGCACGGTGACCGGGGCGTCAGGATACTTTTCAAGCGGATCGGGCCGGAATGGCTCAAATCGACCCTGAGCGGAAGTTCAGTGACTCATCGCCGACCGGCAGCAATCAACACACAGCGGTCCTTCGGTCCATCTAGAATCAACAGCTAAAGACGACTCGAAGTGAATAGACGGGAGTAGCAAAGCATGGAGTGGAAATTCTGGCTGCTTTCATTTGGCTGCATTTTTCTTACCGCCTGTGTCAGCGAGCCGACGACGGTGCAGACGAACGGGTACAAATCCACAAGCGTCCCAGCGACCGTTCAGACGCATGAGCGCGTGCCGCCCGGTATCCCTGACCTCGGCGACTACGACGATGAGACGCGACGAACGATGGAGCTTGCTTGCGTCCTGAAGCGAAGTGACGGCCCTGTTGCCTATGGAGCGTGCCTGAATCGGCAAATCGCTTCCCTACGGGGTTCATCGGGCATCCCTGACCTAAGCGGCTATGACGATGAGACACGACAAACGATGGAGCTTGCTTGCGTGCTGAAACGAAGCGACGGACCCGTCGCGTATGGCAGGTGTTTAGATCAGCAGATTGAATCCCTGCGAGGCTCGTCAGGTGTTCCTAATCTGAGCAGCCATGGCGATGAGACACCACTGACAGCAGTGGACAACGATGCCAAGCTACTTACGCCCGATGAGTTCTGCGCCCGCGTGGCAAAGATTGCCGAAATGGCAATAACCAGTCGCCAGAATGGCGTCCCCCTCGCAGAAGTATTGAAGAAGGCAGACGATCTTAACGACCCAAGATTCCGACAGTTATTACGCGACTTTGCGCTTTTAGCTTATGAACAAGAGCGATGGCATTACGAGGGGAATCAGCGGCACGCAATCGATGACTTTCGGGACCAAACTCACATTACCTGCATTCGCACAATCGAAGCACAAGAATGACCGGCACTAGATTCCGTCTACCAACAGACAGGCAAGTGAGTCGGCTTCTGGCCGGGAGCACGCGTTCCCGGCCTTCACCCTGTAAAGACCGCTGACACTCGGCTGGCATCGAGCCGGAAAGACCGCTCGTGGCCGATCTGAGACAAAGAAGCCGCCCTCGAGGCGGCTTCTTTGTCTGAACCGGGACTCGTGAAACCGGCCTTTTTGTTCTATATTTGTTCTCCATCTCTCTTTCCAATGTCGCTGCCCGGGGCTCCGGGCAGGGTGGGGTACGCGCCGCAATGCAGGTCGTTGATCTCGATGAGCTGAAACGCAGCGGGATGCTGTGGCAGGGGCAGCACGGCCTGCCGGCGCCCGGGCGGGTACTGCCCAGCGGCTGGGCGGTACTCGACGAACTGCTCGGCGGGGGCTGGCCACGCGCGGCGCTGGTCGAGGTGCTGAGCGAGGCCCACCAGGGCCTGCCGCTGCTGCTGCCGTTGCTGGTGCGGTTGAGTACGCGGCCGCGTTGGCTGGCCTGGGTCGCACCGCCTTACGTGCCGTATGCACCGGCGCTGGCGGCGCGCGGGGTGCAGGTCGAGCGCCTGCTGCTGGTGCGCGAGGTATCGGGTGGACAGTCGCTGTGGGCGGCCGAGCA
>JAGQOW010000365.1 GCA_020427155.1 Planctomycetales bacterium
CACCCACACGAAGGCGAGCACCAGCACCACGCCGGCAATACCGGTGAGCAGGGTTCCCGGCGTAATGCCGGACCCGGCTTGGAAGGCGGTACTTTGTGCGGGCGTCATCTCGACACATCACCGGCGGTAGTCACCGCGAAGCGGCGGAAAGGTGCGAGGTTCAGCGCGAGGTGCATCGATGTGCTCCTGGATCCCCAACCGCACACGTGCCAGGTCTTGCCGCAGCCAGTCGTAACGGAAACGGATCCGCGCGTCCGGGTTCGCCTGGGATTCCGCGGAACGAATCAGCGGTTCGAGGGCTTCGATCTCATGGGTAAAACGCGCCAGGGCTTCGCGTTCTGAATCGTCACCAGCAAAACTCGGCGCAGCCGACAAAGCGACCGTCAATAAGACGATGGTTGCCAAGGAGAACTTTCTTGCGAGGATTCTTGCTGGAGGATGCATGGGACCAATCGTCCGATCTCCCAGCTCGAGGAGATAGTAGAAACTCCTCCACTCCATGATCTGGTTTGCAACGCCTTTCGCCAGACGGCATTTGAGCTCTTCTGTTCTTCATAAACCGCAACTCGCTTATGATTCTTAGACTATGCCCAAGACTTCTCCAAAGAATCGACTGCATCGCCGAGCCAGAGTTTTCTCCTGGAAAATGATGCGGTTCGTCCGATGGAACATTGCAGTATTGCTTGGAGCATGCATCCTCGCCGTTCCAGTCCTCGGTGTCGTTTGGGTCACTGGCCTTCCTGGCAGCAATACACCCACATTTCTCAATCTCGCTATTCGAGCCATGTGCGAAGTGCCGATTGCACCGACAATCCACTTTCAGATCCCGGGGGACAACCAAAGCAAACGGGATCTGACGACGCAAAATTCCCAAATGCGCCTAGCAATTCAGTTTTTCCCGGAACTCTTCCCTGCCACGGATTCGGTGTGCAGTAGCGTCTCAATCTTCGTAACGTCTCTACCGCTTAGTCCCGAAATAGTCATTGCTGCTGCGCCAGACGCGGCCTCGCCGCCTCTTTGGTTCTACATTGATGCCGTTGGTAGCTATTCAAAATTACCCGTGAATTCCGAAAGAGACCCAAATGGCTGGGGCTGGTCGGTAAAGCTAGACAACGAGCAGCTAAAGGTCTTCCTTGGAGCGATAACGTTCGAGCTCAATGACGTCGTCGAGAAAACCAGCCTCTCTAACAGAACGCTTTCTGTATCCACTTTGTTGCAAGGTATTTCGACGACTTCAACCAACCCGGTGACCATTGGCACCTCAATCACGATCCCGCCGGATTTCCGTCTTATTCAGGACTTGAGCATACCCACCCCGGTGAATGTCTTGGCAAGCAATCGAGGGCCACGCTACGAGTTCTCGCTTGTCGAAAGCCGACTCGGAAACACTGCGAACGCTGGTCATTGGGTCAGCTTCCATGCCGTGCTTGAAGACACCGTATGGGCGAAGTGGCAACAATATCTTCTTTTCGTTTTCTCGGGACTCTTTGGTTTTGGCGTTGGCTTTTTTCTCGAGGCCTTACTTGCACGCCGAAAGCAGCAAGCCCCCAAACGTTAAACCTACGGGCTGCCAGGTTATCGGAAAGCTCGGGACTTTCAGAGGTACTTCTTGAAGGTACTCGCTGTAACGGCAACGCTGAGCGCGAAAAGTGCAGCAAAGGGCAAAACGATGAAGGTCGGATGGAGGCTGAATGGCAGCGCGAGGTAGATCACCCAGCTCAGTACCAGCAGAGGCATCGCGGAACGCTTTGCCCAGTGATAGACAAACGAGCTTTCCCTGCCCCCTCCCCAGCGACGAAGATCCCGCTTCACGAAACCGTCGACCAGCGCCACGAGACTGAAGAGCACAAAGACCGGCATGGCCAACGTCAGAATGGCCAGGCGCACGGAAAAGACCTGAGTGACCTGC
>JAGQOW010000366.1 GCA_020427155.1 Planctomycetales bacterium
TTTAGACCTCGCTTAGAAAGCTGACCCAATTGACGATCTTTACCTAATTTCCAGACCCCATTTATATGATATATTCTATTTATTTATTTCATTCGAGGCGGTAATAACAAGGTTCGTTACCGCATCATCTCTGCTCCGGACATAACTGTATTTCGTTGATTACGGGTTATAGATGATGTTCTCGCCATTCACGCTGATGCCCAGACGCTCGACCCGATCGAACCTAATCTCTTCTAAGGATTTTGCCAACGTAGCAACCTGACGCAGAACCATAGCTAGACGCGGCGTTTACGCACCACCGTTTCCGCTAAGTCTTGCGCAGTCGGGAGCAAAGGACCAAAAAGGGCTCATCCTGGAGAGGAGGGGCAGAAAGATGGTCACTTTGCGGAGCCTAATGCGTCTTCTGGTGTTCTGGGCGATTCCTATTGCTTTGGTTGCTGTAGCTCCGGTGCTGCTACCTATTGTCGACTATCATTTGGTGCTCGGCACCACCGTCGATGCGTTCGGTGGAAGTATCGAAGGAGTGAGCGAACCAGGATTTGCCTATGCGCTGGCCGGGATACTTTTCACTCTGGCAATTGGTCTCCTCACATCCTTTGTCGTGCTTCATGTGTTTCCGATTCTGTTTCGGCTACGTCAGGCGCGCCTACGTGTCGTAGCGGCGATCGGCAAGGCAAGAAGCCTGGACGAAAGCCGGAGGAGCTTCGCGTCCGAATTTGAAACACTACGCGAGCAACTATCGCGCGACCGACTCATCGGCCATGCTTGGATCGAGTTCGAGGAAACACTCCTTGATGCCGACAGCGACCGCGCCATCGGCAACACGGTGCGGCCGCAGGTCTTCTTCAATCCCGCGCTCGCACGTCAAAAGATGGCCGGCCTAAAGATAATGAATGCCGTGCCTGGCTATTTCGTCGGCATCGGCCTCCTCCTGACTTTTGTCGGCTTGGTGCTTGCACTCTACAAGGCTGGCACCGCAGCTAGCGCCGGTGACGCCGACGCGATGGCAACGCAGATGGGCGAGCTCTTGCAGATCGCAACTTTCAAGTTCTCGACTTCGATTGCCGGCCTCGGGGCTTCGATCCTGCTGTCAATTTTCTTCCGCTGGTTCTTCGTGCTTATCGAAGGCGCTTTTGACCGGTTCAACGCCGCGCTGGAGCGGGGACTGCTTTACTACGCGCCTCAGTCGATCTCGATGGAGATCAGCCGTACAATGCAGGATCAGTTGGTCCAATTGAAAGACATTACGCAGGGCGACTTTTTCGCACGGATGGGATCAGAAATCGCGCCTCGCCTAAACGCAGCTATAGGCGAGGCCATGGCACCCATCACAGAGCAGATCGGTAACGCCGTCGGCAGTCTCGCAACGAACAGTCATGACGGTGTGCAGCAAATGCTCAGTTCGTTTGTCGATTCGCTGCAGCACGGCGCCGGAACTGAAATGCGAGAACTCGCTGCGACGTTGAAGCAACTGCAAATGTCGATTGTCGAGATGCAGGGAAGCGTACGTGGCAGCGGGGATGATTTCGCTGCCAAACTGTCCGAGGCGGCCGACAATCTGAATCGTATGGTCGAACGCGCCGGTCAGAGCTTCGAGGCGAGCTCGACGCAGAGCCGCGATGCGCTGGCTGGCGTCGTGGAAAGCCTCCGCCAAACCATGGAGAAGGCCAATGCCGACATGGACGCGGCGCTCGGCGCTGCCGCCGGCGGCGCGTCGGCCAAGCTCGAAGCGGCGATGGGCACGGTCATGGGCAAGCTCGACGAGCAGATCATCGCGGTGGGCCAACGCTTTGGCGAACTCGCAATCTCCATGCAGGCCATCGAAGGTGCCTTGTCCACCCAGAAGGTTGCGCTCGAAAGGGCGTCGGCAGAAGCCCGGAATACCGCTCAGGCATTTGCCGAAAGTG
>JAGQOW010000367.1 GCA_020427155.1 Planctomycetales bacterium
CACGCGCGTTGCTGGAGACTGTGGAATAGATGGCGGAAGAACTGGAACATCGCCTGGCCGATGATGACGCGGCGTTGACGCTGGATGACGTCATTGGATTGCTCGAAGGTGAAATCGAACGCCTGAAAACCGCGCTCCAGACGTATCGGCTGCTCGATCATCCCCGCAAGGCGGAGATCATTCGCTGGCATGTTCGTAATCTGGATGCGCGTCAGGATCGTCTGGATGAACTGCGCGCGATGCTTCTGGCCCGCCGGGATGTGCACTGATCTGCTCTGGTGGTCCGCTTGATAAGTTAGCAGCAACTGTGTTCTGAAATATCTCTAGGACGATTGCGGTATCAGGTAAGGAGTGCCTGATCTGAAAATGGCGTTGATGATGGTCAGGAGCTTGCGCATGGTAGCGACAAGGGCGACCTTTTTCGGTTTTCCTGCGGCCAGCAGACGCGCATAGAAGGCTTTCAGGCGTGGCTCATGGCGAACCGCGGAGAGTGTTGCCATGTACAAGGCAGTTCGGACATCGCTTCGTCCGCCGTAGATGCGACGTTTGCCTCGGAAGTTGCCTGAGTCATGAGAGATCGGCGCAACACCTACGAGTGCAGCAATTTGGCGACGGTTGAGCCTGCCCAATTCGGGTAGTCCTGCGACGAGCCAGGCGCGGGTGTTGTTTCCCACCCCTTTCAGGCCATCAAGCAGTTCCAACTTCTCACGCCACTGTGATGTTTTCTGGATCGTTTCAACCAGGTACTCATCAATGCGGTCGATCTCACGCTGAAGCTGCTTGATGTGGAGATCGACGCGTTTCTGAACAGCCTTCGGCATCATTCGTCGTCGATTGGTTTCGGCAACGCGCATTTCGACCAGCTGGTGGCGGCGTATCAGCCATGCTTCCATTTCCCGGAGTTCTTCGGATTTTGGCTGATCAGATTCGACATCCAGAGTGGCGCCAAACAGCCCAAGAACCTGCGCATCGATTCGATCGGTCTTCGCCAGCAAGCCCAGTGCCCGTGCAAAGTCTCTGGCCCGCTTGGGGTTGATCCGGGCTGTGGGGACTCCGGCGCGGCAGAAGGCCTGCCAGACCGGCATCTCGTAGCCTCCGGAGGCTTCGACAATGGCGATATCAATGTCATCAAGGGTTCGTAACCAACTCAGGGCCTGTGCGATGCCAACAGCCGAGTTGGGAAATGTGTGGTGCTTATTGGCACGGGTATGAAAGACGTCCAAAGACGACTTGCTAACATCGATACCGAGTGCAACTCTATTATTGAGGCTCATATCTGATCTCCCATACTTGCGAGGATACGGGCTCTACGGCCCAGGCAACTGTTCGGGTGAACATCAGAAGGGAAGGCGACCCGTGCTGCTAACGGTGTTGCGTCACCAAGGCTGCGTCGATCTGCCTTCCCTGAGCCTCAAACTAAACGATTGGGAACATACAAGGCTGCTGAAAAAGCAGCCTGGTATGCCAGCCAGGGACGGCTGGCCCGAAAATGCAGCGGAAAACGCTGCATTTGGCGCGAGTCGGCGAAGCCGACGACTGCTGAAACAAGTCCAGGATGGACTTTTTCAGCATCCTGCTAGAAAGCCTGTCAGTCCGGACGGCTGGCCAGGACGATGGCGCGACAGGGCGCCGGGTAGCCTTCCACCGTCAGGGCGGCATCCCGCGGGTCCAGCGACTGTGCCAGTGATTCGAATTGCATCCAGTCGGTGGTGCGTTGTTCTTCCGTCGACGTAGGCGTGATGTCCACCACGCGACAATTGCGAAAGCCCGCTTCCTCCAGCCAGCAACAGAGTGTTTCCGGTGTCGGAACGATGTGCACGTTGCGCATGCGGGCGTAGCGTGCATGCGGCAACAGCGGCGTCATGCCGTCGACGACCAGCGATTCGAGCA
>JAGQOW010000035.1 GCA_020427155.1 Planctomycetales bacterium
GACGGGGCTCGGCTAGGTCGCATCTCACATCCTAAGTACCTGATCAAAGCGATTAATGGTCACATCACTGATCTCTTCATCGCCAGGTTCGTATCGCTCAAGCTCCGACGACCGTGCCACGATCGTTCTTAGTTCGGCGATATCGGCGACCGTACCATTTCCCATGGCTTGCACCATGACGTTACCGATGGCCGTTGCTTCTACCGGGCCGCAGATGACGGGTCGCTCGACGGCTGCTGCGGTCAGTTGATTGAGCAGTTTGTTCTGGATACCGCCGCCGACGATATGCAGAACGTCGAAGGACTGACCCACAACTGCTTCCAGCTGCGCAAGCGTGTGCCGATAAGAGAAAGCCAGACTCTCCAACCAGCAACGAACTGCCTGACCCACGGTTTCTGGCACAGGTTGCCCCGTACGTCGGGCAAAATCGCGCATCTTCTCGGCGATATTACCGGCAGCACCAAAATCCGACGCATTGGGGTCGACCAGCGTTCGGTAGGGCTCAGCCGACTCGGCTGCGCTGGTCAGCCGCGCGTAGTCCCACTGCTCGCCTTGCTTTTCGAGGTCCTGGCGATACTGTTGCACAAACCACATGCCGGCAATGTTTTTAAGGAAGCGAACCGTCTGCCCAATTCCTTGTTCGTTAGTAAATGGGACGGCCTGAGCTGCTGCCGTGACCAAGGGCGAATCGAGTTCGGCACCGAGCAACGACCAGGTTCCACTCGATACGTAAGCCCAGCTGCCACCCTCGGTTGCCGGCACGGCCGCCACGGCGGCAGCAGTATCGTGCGAAGCAGAAGCCACTACTTGGACCTTCGTCGAAGTACCTGTCAACTCGGCTACTTCGTTGCAGAGCGGCCCCAGCTTTGTGCCTGGCTCGACAATCGGCCCTAGAATATGGGTCGGCAACCCGAGCTTCTCTAGCAGCGGGTAATCCCAATCACCGGTTTCGACCGATAGCATGCTGCTAGTCGAGGCAATGGTGCGCTCGGTAGCGACTTTGCCCGAGAGCCAGTAGTGCAGCAGATCGGGCAAAAAAACCAGCCGATCGGCAGCATCAAAGAGCTTCGGCTCGCGCTCATATCGTGCTGCTATCTGAAAGATGGTGTTGAATGGCAATAACTGCAAACCCGTGCGTTGATAGAGCCGATCGAAACCGCCAAGTCGTTCCAGAACGCGCTCCGAAGCGGCTTCGTTCTGTGGGTCTCGGTAGCAGTGGGGCAGGGCGAGCAATTCTCCGCTCTTTCCCAGCAGGGTCCAGTCGACTCCCCAGGTGTCGACGCCAATGGTTTGCAATTCGATCTGATTGTCGCGGCACCAAGCGGCGGCCGCACGCAACCCAGTGAGCATGGCTTGCCAGATGCCCGTGAGATCCCAGACCGGCCCAGCCGGCGCAGGGCAGGCAAAATGCTCAAACCGATGGGCTTCTACCAGGCGCAACCGAGACGGATTGCCCTCCAAGATACCGATCATTGCTCGCCCCGAGCTGGCGCCAAGATCGAAAGCTAGATGAGCCGTGGGCATATCGAAACCTACCTATTCACTCGCTGTCGATTCGTGTAACCCACTGGCATTACAGCCAGTGTTGCCTTGCAGGATGTTCTCCAAAATCTCCCATGGCGTGCAACCGGTCAAGGTGCACAAACACCGTATTTCTCGGCTTTTTCGTACTCACGCCCAACTGATTCTAGGGCGCCTGATAAATCCCAGCTCATGTTGAGATACATCAAGCACGGCGATTGGCAATCGGCAGTCAACAAAGTCGTGAATTCTCCGCGGGGAAAAACTGGTCAGCCGCCAGAGGATGCCTTACAATAGCCGGCACTTCAGTCGGTCGGCCAAATATGAGCGCTTGCTAACACAGTTTGGGCGCCTCGAACCAATCCCCGCATTCACACATCTTCTGGAATATCCATGCCACGAATCCGTATCTGTTTCCTGGTTGTTCTCGCCGCAGCAATCCATACTGAGTTTCTCTCCGCAGCCGAGGAGAGCCCTGCCAAAGTGACGTTGGAAAACAACGATCAGGGAGTCGCCGTTCTTGTCGATGGAGATCTATTCACCCAGTACATCACGCGTTCAGCAAGCAAGCCCATCCTCTGGCCGATTAATGGTCCTACAGGACAACCAATGACTCGTTCGTGGCCGGTTGGCCCCGAAGAGGAAGGCGAGCATACCGATCATGTCCATCAGCGCTCGTTTTGGTTTACCCACGAAAGTGTGAATGGCGTAAACTACTGGGCGGAACCTCGAAGCTACTCGCCCGAGAATCGCTCAGAGCACAATGTCGGCCTCATCGCCCATCGTGTGTTTGCCGAGATGAGCAGCGACGACCAAGGGGCGAAGCTGGTGGCGATCAGCGATTGGCTCGACCGAGAGTACGAGCAAGTCCTCGAACAACACACCACCTATCGCTTTACCGCTAACGATTCTTGCCGCACCATCGACATGGTCGTCAAGCTGTCGGCGACCAATGGCGACGTGGTCCTCGAAGATCGTAAGGACGGCATGTTCGGCATCCGTTTGGCCAGCACTATGAAAGTCGACGCGGAGCTCGGCGGCCAAATTGTCAACAGCGAAGGCCAACTCGACAAAGAGGCCTGGGGCCAGTACGCCACCTGGGTCGATTACCACGGCCCGGTGGCCGGTGAAACGGTCGGCGTGGCCATCCTGTGGCATCCTAGCAATTTCCGCAATCCAATTCGCTGGCACGTCCGCAACTATGGACTGTTTGCTGCCAATCCGCTCGCCGAGGAAGGCTTTCCCCAGTCGGATCGCAAGCAAGGACCTTTTACGATCAAGGGCGGCGAAAGCCTGACGCTACGGTTTCGCACTTTGTTCCATCGCGGCGATCAAGAGCAGGCTAAAATCGCTGATGCTTACGCGGCTTACGCCGCAGAGTAAGCCATCAGAAAGTGCTACCTGTTGCCGAGCGTTCCAATCAGCCGCCTGCCACAACATGGCCTTTCCTGAGAACGCAGTAAACAGGGATGAGCTGGCCTAGGAGGATTCAAAGAGGACCTATCTCATGGAAAAGCTCATCCGTGGCGTTCACAATTTCCAGGAAAATGTCTATGGCACTCAGCAGGAGTTGTTTCAACGCCTGGCTCATGGCCAGGAGCCCGAAACGCTCTTCATCACCTGTTCCGACTCCAGAATTGACCCCAGCTTGCTGACGCAAACTGCGCCTGGGGAGCTGTTCATTATGCGAAACGCTGGCAATATCGTGCCGCCTTATGGCGCCGTGCAGTCAGGCGAGGCGGCCACGATCGAGTTTGCCGTTTCTGGACTTGGAGTTCGTGAGATTATCGTGTGCGGCCATTCCCACTGTGGAGCTATGAAAGGGCTGCTTGAAATGGACCAACTTGAATCTCTGCCGAATGTCAAAGCATGGCTGAGCTATGCCCATGCAACGAAGCAGATCATTCAAGAGAAATATGCAGACGTCGCTGGCGATCAACTGATCAATGACACAATCAAGGAAAACGTGCTGGTCCAGCTAGACAATCTACGCACCCATCCGTGCATCGCTGCGGCAATTTCTACGGGACGGATCAAACTCCACGGCTGGGTCTACCGGATAGAAACCGGAGATGTCTTCGCCTTCGACCCCCACAGCAAACGCTTTGTCTCGATCCGTACTGGTAGAGACGGACGGCTCTCAGATGAGGTGTTCGAGACCGACCTTATTTGACTGGCTCGAATCATTTGTTTCGACCCTTTGGGCGGGTGCCTTGGGCGACACTAGCCAGGCTGGGCTCTTCTGCTTCCGAGAAGCTACTCTTCGCCTGGCTTGTATTCCTGCGAGAGATGTTCGCGAACGGCCGACTCTGTTAACAAACTTTCTCGCATTTCTTTGCGGGCAAACAGCGGCGCCTGATTGTCATAGTGTTCCGACTCCCGAGCGATCGTCGCCGCGCCGTACTGGTGGATCGCCTCCGAGGTAATCTTTCCCTCCTGATCCCAGCGCACCAGCATGAAATAACAATCCCCCCCTCGTCCTTCGAGTTGGCCGTCTTCCATGCCGACGATCTCGCCGCCGCGTTTGAAAGTCTGATAAATAGCTCGGAGCACATCCGGCCCCCCATCGAGCGGCAAATTCACGTCGCCGCGAATCATTCGATTCACCTCGCCCCAGGGCACGTCAATCCGGCCATGCGTCTTCTGCAACAGCTTGGCAACCCAGGTCATCTCCTTCAACAACGCCTGCGTATCGGCCTCGTCAAGCGGACGTTGATCGTCGTTCGAACCGGGACGCAAGGTTAATACTACTAGGGCAGTACTCGTATTCTCTTGATCGGTTCGCTGATCCCAATCACGCCACACTTTAAGCGCCTCTTGAGTCGTAACATTGTCAGACTCCGCCTTACACAGATGCCGCCATATCTTCACTTCATCCGAGTCCACCGAATAGGCATCGTCGAATTTGTAAGTGTGAAACTCCTCCCAGGAGATCGAGTCGTCAGCTCCGAACAATTCCAATGCTCGCAAGCTACGATTGCTCATATGCATCTCGATCCCCAGCGTCTTGGAGAAGAGGGCCGGATCGGGATTCCCCGCCCCCGACGTCGTTCTGAAAGGTGAGTTGTTGCAGTTCTGGATGAATCCCGTCTCAGGATTGAACACCTGGGGCATCGCATCGAATTCGATAAATGTGTTCCACAAAGTCTCACTCGTGTTGCCAGGCAAGTAGTTCTCCCAGTTGTAACCCTCGGCACGCAAGGGCAATTTGCCGGTGTAAAGGTAGTAAATGTTCCCTTGCTTGTCGGCATAAACAGAATTGAGCGAGGCATTGGCACGCATTCGCAATGCAGTTTGCCACTCTTCGAAATCCCTGGCCTTGTTCATAGCGTACCACTGCTGCACCTGCCGCACATCGCCCATGCTGGCGTAACGAATCGCATAAACGCCATGACTTTGCCGCACTGCGGGGCCATGTACAGTCCACAGCGCCTCTCGCTTCACCGTCCAACGCAGCGGACCCCACAGTTTCACTTCGATAGGCACTTGCCGCACCTCAAAATCGAGCCACTCGCCGTCGAACTTATACTGATTCGGATTGTCCGGGTTCACGTCCAAGACGTAGATATCAGTCAGATCTGGGCTATTGACCGTATGTGCCCAGCCGAGGTGCTCGTTGTGTCCTACAAGAATCACGGGAGTCCCCGGAAAGAGCCCGCCAATGCAATTCCAGCCTTGCTCGCTTACTAGGTGGGCTTCATACCAGGCGACAGGACCTTCCCACGGCTGATGCGAATTGATCGCCAGGTAGGTGCTTCCGTCGGAAGTGCGCGAAGGAGCGACGGCAAAAGCGTTGGAACCCACTTCCACCCCCTCTTTGCGCAGCCAACCTTCGATAGCCGAGGCCGTATCTTCCAGGTCGCCCTTCTGCGAGAGTGGCCGCTTCCGCTCCTCGGCAAACAACCGCATGACCTCATTGTCGAAACCATAAAAGAACGGCCCCTTAAAAACAAAACCCGCAATTACGTCTTGCCCAGTCATCGGCAGGTAACGTCGAGGAATCGCATCTGGATGCTTCGCAACATAGAAATTGAGACCATCGGCATAGGCGTTGCACAGCATGCGCACTTCCTGCGGCAACTGAGGATACCCCTTGGCAACGGTTTCCTTTACCTTGAGCAGTTTGGCCAGAAAATCTATCGGCGCTTGTTCCTTGCCTGCATAAGAAGCCAACTCGCCGCGCGATTGCAGTAGCGATTCGCGAATCGTTGCAAAATCGTCCTCGGCATGTGCGTAAGCCAATCCAAAGGCCGTATCGGGATCGGTCTTTCCAAAAATGTGCGGCACACCATAGTCGTCCCGTAAGATCTTCACCTCATACTTGCCGCCCAAACCTTCAAAGGCCGATGGTGCAGGACCGTCGGGAAGGGTGAAATACACAATCGCCGCTGCAATCAATAGATTCATCGCTAATCCTAGACTCACCTTGCGCAACATGGATCATCCTTCAGAGGCGCCTGAAGCCAGCTTCTACGACTTCTTCAACCTATCGCTCTCCTGCGAACAGCCGCTAACGACCTTCGTCGCAAGCAACCGCGAAGCCAACGATTGTCTTACCATACCAAATTGCAACGACTTCAGGATAGTTTTGGCTCAATCACTCGCTTCTTGCTCAGAATGAACGACTACTTCAGCGGTGGCGACCTCGACTTCGATTGCTGTCTCTTGTAATGCACTCATCGCATTGGCGTCGGTCGTCTCATCGACGATTACCACGTCGATCGCTTGCAACTGACCGAAATAGGCGACCGATCGTACTCCAAACTTACTCGGATCCGCCAAGAGAAAGGTACGTTCGGCCAACTCAAGCATGGTTCGCTTGATCGTAGCGTGGGCGATCGTCGCTTCGCTCAGCCCCCGTTTGAAATCGATTGCCTTGCAGGACAGAAATGCCTTATTCACTGCGAATTGAGCCAGCGTTTGCTAGGCTATCGGGCCCAACAGGCTGGCCGAGCTGGCATCAATCTGCCCCCCTGTGACAACGACCTCAACCTCGTGCCGATCCATCAGCAATCGAGCAACATCCAAACCGTGGGTGATAACGGTCAACGGAATATCGGGAAGCTGATAAGCCATTTCAAGCACTGTGCTCGACGCATCGAGTGCAATTACATCGCCTGGCTCAAGATGCGCCAGTGCATGCCGCGCGATTCGGCGTTTCTCTTCCGGATACGTGGTTCTGCGAACTGCGATCGGCAAGTCACGCCGATCGCTCCGGACGCTGATTGCTCCGCCATGGGTTCGGATCAAACGCTCGTTTGCGCCGAGTTTGTCCAAATCGCGGCGTATCGTTTCCTCGGTTACAAGAAACTGCCTGGCGAGCTCAGTGACACGGACTGATCCACTCGACTCCAGTTCGTTGAGAATCTGGTGCTGCCGGTCACGGGCCAAAGGAGGAGATTTGCGACTAGCGGTTGACATGCGGCAGAATGCTTTTGAGCGGCACAGGTGATTGACAGCCATCATTGTATGTGGGATATTGTGGCCTTTCAACACAAAAGACCACATAAAACCAATTGCAAGACCTATGAAACCCGCTGATTCTCAGAAGTACCGCTTTGTCACCGATTACTGGGACGCGTCGGCTGCTGACACGCTCTCACCTGCCCAGCGACTCGTCTATCGCTCCAACTGCCTGGGTAGTGACCAGCGCATCACCAATACTGGCGGCGGCAACACTTCCTCCAAGCTGGCAGAAACCGATCCGCTTACCGGCAAGCAGGTCGAGGTTCTCTGGGTCAAAGGCTCGGGAGGGGACTTACGCACCAGTAAGCTCGAAAACTTCGCGGCGCTCTACCAAGATAAGCTGATGGGCCTGCAGCCGGTCTATCAGGCGATTCCCGATAACGGCCCCAAGACTCCTGCTGAAGATTCCATGGTCGGATACTTCCCTCATTGCACGTTCAACTTGAATCCTCGTGCCAGCTCGATCGACACTCCGCTGCATGGTTTCCTGCCGGCCAGGCATATCGACCACATGCACCCCAATTCTGTGATCTCCATTGCAGCCAGTCGCCGTAGTCGAGAATTGACGGCCGAGGTCTTCGGCGATCGAGTCGGCTGGGTCCCCTGGCTCCGCCCCGGATTCGAATTGGGACTAATGATGCAACGCGAGGTTGAAAAGAATCCTCAACTTCAAGGACTGGTCATGGGCCAGCATGGAGTGATCAATTGGGCCGACGACGACAAAGAGTGCTACGATTTGACCCTATCGCTCATCGAACAAGCATCCGAGTTTATCGAAGCCCGTGACAAGGGCGACGCTACTTTTGGCGGCCAGAAGTATGCCGCACTCGAAAACGGGCCCCGCGACGAGTTACTGGCCGCGTTGCTGCCATGGCTACGAGGCCAGGTTTCTCAGCAAAACCGCTTCGTCGGCACCGTGCAATGCGACGAAAAGATGCTGCGCTTCGTCAATTCGCACGATGCCGCCCGATTGGCGGAATTGGGAACCAGTTGCCCCGACCACTTTTTGCGGACGAAGATTAAACCGCTCTATGTCGACTGGAATCCACAGCAAGAAGACTTGGAGGCCTTGCGAGAAAAACTCGCCGCCGGGCTCATTCAATACCGCGAAGATTACACTCAGTATTATCAGCGGTGCAAACACGACAATTCGCCTGCCATGCGAGACCCCAACCCCACGGTCATCCTCATCCCCGGAGTAGGAATGATCGCCTGGGGAAAAAACAAGAGCGAATCGCGAGTCACTGCAGAATTCTACAATTGTGCGGTCGAGGTGATGCGCGGTGCGGAAGCGATGGATGAATACATTGCCTTGCCGCAGCAAGAAGCGTTCGACATCGAATACTGGCTGTTGGAAGAGGCGAAGCTCAAGCGACAGCCTCCTGAGCGAGAATTCGCCCGCCGGATCATCCTGGTCGTAGGAGCTGGAGCAGGCATCGGCAAAGAGATTGCTCATCGCATGGCTAGCGAAGGGGCTCATGTAGTTTGTGCCGATCTCAACCTCGAAGCTGCCGAGGCGACTGCTGCTGAATTGACTGAAATCTATGGCCAGGGCATCGGCGTTGCTGGCACCGGCATTTCGGGTTGTGGTCCGGCGCTGGGAATGAGCGTCGACATCACCGATCGACAGTCGATTCGCGCACTGCTTCATCAAACCCTTTTGGCGTATGGCGGGCTCGACCACGTGGTCGTTACTGCCGGTGTTTTCTTGCCACCCGACAAGCAAGGAAAGCTTAGCGACGATGCCTGGAAGCTCACGTTCGAGGTGAACGTTCGCGGAAGCTACAACGTGGTCGAAGAAGCTCGTACGATCTTCGAACAGCAATCGCTGCCCGGCTCGGTTGTGCTTACCACCAGCGTTAACGGAGTCGTGGCAAAGCGAGGCTCGTTGGCCTACGACACCTCCAAGGCCGCTGCCAATCACCTGGTCCGCGAATTGGCTATCGAGCTGGCGCCGCTCGTGCGAGTCAATGCAATCGCGCCCGCCACCGTAGTCGCCGGCTCAACCATGTTTCCTCGCGATCGTGTTATCGCGTCGCTTACCAAGTACGAGATCCCATTCGACGAATCACAGTCCGAAGACGAGCTGCGAGATAAACTCGCCTGCTTTTACGCCGAACGAACCCTTACCAAGCAGCCCATCACTCCCGCCGATCAGGCCGAGGCCGCCTGCTTCCTGCTCTCGAAGCAATCGAGCAAAACGACGGGCCAGGTGATCAGCGTCGACGGCGGCCTGCACGAAGCGTTCCTCCGTTAGCCTGACCTCTCGACCGGCAAAACCACCGCCAACCTGATCTCATGGACCGAACTCTGGCAACTGCTTGACGTTGACGGTCGAAACTGCGCCGCTGGAAGTCAGCGACACTTCAACTTCAGCGCCCGCTGCCGGCACCTTCACTAGCAAGGGCGTCTCGTTGGGGTTCAGAAAGATGGCCGGAATACCTGCCGAGCCCCACGCCAGCAACCAGCCGATACGGAGCAACCACTCTCCGTCATTTAGTAAATGGAATCAATCCAGGAACCTCTTTCATGTAATTTCCATACTCCTCAGGATGATATTTTAGTAGATCGCGCTCCTCAACTCTTGTGCCAAACAGCACGTAGATTGTGAACAAAGCTGAGAAACACAGATGGCTAGCAGTCATATATGGCGTTGCCCAAAAAAAGATGAGGAAACCAAGCATGAGAGGATGCCGTACGTACTTGTAGAGCCCCCTGGTTACAAAAACCACCCTCTTGGGCTTAGTCCCCCTGAAGTAATGCCACGCCTGCTCAAGCCCTAGCAACTCAAAATGATTAATCAAGAAGCTTCCCAAGCAGACAATGGCCCACCCAAGTATCGACACTCCAGTCAATGCGTATGCCGCAAAGCCGTGAACATGCCAGACGACGCCCTCAATGGGCCGCCACTGCCAAATCAAGAACCATGCAATCACATCCGTTATGAAAACAAACGTAGAACGCTCTAGATGGTTTGGAATTATTCGCATGACCCATTGCTTGAACTTGGGTCGGGCCATAATCGTATGCTGGACAGCAAACAGAGCAACCATCAAAGAATTAACAAGCACGGCTTCCCACATCGAACCGGACTGGCCAGAGTTGACTGATTTGGGGACAGGAAAATGTCCTAAGAAACCGATCATGTAAACCATCCAACCCATGAAACCGACATAGGCAATCAAAGCATACGCCAGGCCTAGTACTCGACTCATGTCAGCTCCCTTTATAACTAGCTAATGCCAGGAAACAGTCAATTGGCACACGGCACTCGATGAGAAGTCTACCTCGCTACGTGACATGCCTGTGCAACAACTGGTTTTCACAGCGCGTCGTCACATATTGTCTGGATTCGAGCGGACCGTCAAGTCGACCAGCAGCATTAACGGCCTGACAAGGGCGAGGCTGAGAATACCTGCCTAACAGTTTTGGATGGCAATCCAACCAGACAGCTGTCGTTGTGGCCCTCCTGTCCATCAAATCCGCAGTGGCACTATAGCTCGACGCTGTCTCGTGGAACTCCGTCAATGCTGTTGGTTGATACATACGATTACTCCACGTTAGAGATTGACTTTCAGCGTCTTTACCGAGTGAAGTTTGCTCGCTTGCGTCGAACGCAGGCGATCCCAATTCAGCTCGCCGCAATCAATGCGCTGCTGGGCAAGTCAGCAGGGGCATCTAGTGCTGAAGTCTTGATGACTTTATTGCTGTAGAATGGCAATATGCTACCAACCGCTGCATTTCTATTGGCAATAACCACTGGCTACGCAATTGCCTTTGGTTACGGAGTGGCTGTGCGAGTAATACGGCACTTACTTCTCGCTGCAACTGCTGTCATATCCATTCTCATGTGCCCACTAATCATCCCTGCCGATCAGGTCATTCTCAGGGCACTGACCTCACTCTACGCTGCAGATCTCGTATTCAAAGTTGTCGAATTACGCCGACTCGCCACAACAAATCATTTCTTACTGCAAGCGTCAAACATTTGCCGTTACCTAATTCCATTCCCATTTCTCTTGGTCGTATATCAAGAAAGGCAAAGTCTCCTACCTTTCTCTGATAAGAATCACAAGAGAATAACTCGATTGTTTGGTGCGTGCCTGATTACCCTTTTTGCCATTGGTCTCTTTGTGGGCGCATACTCCTTTCCTTATGCCACTTCCAACTTCCTTCTTGACCACACTGTTAAAGTACTGGTTTTCGTCATCTTTCTGGAAGCCTTTTCTCGGTGCCTCTACCACCTCGAACGCCTTGCAGGATACGACACTACTCCAATAATCAACAGTCTTCTCCAATCTCACACGGTTTCCGAATTCTGGCAAAGATACAATGTTCGAGTGCATTCGTGGTTTTACCTGAATCTATTTCAACCATCTCGAAGAGCCTCAACTACCTATGCCGTTGTACTAGTCTTTGGGGTCAATGGGCTGCTCCACGAACTCATGTTTGGAATCACAACGTCGCGATTTGACGGATATCAACTCATGTTCTTCCTGGTCCAAATTCCAGCCGTTCTAGCGTCAAGATGGCTACGTCGTTTGGCAGCCCGAAACAGTTATCTTAAGACAATGGTACACTCTGCCACAATTCTATGGATGTTGCTTACTACGATGCTGTTTTTTCATGGCGTCAATCGAATAGTGCCATTCTATTCAGCGACCCCATGGCTTCCTTAGCTGTGAGTGATGTTTCCCGCAAGCCACAAGCTGTGCTATGCGCCTGCTAATTCCAGACTTTACGAAGATATCTAAGCAAACCCACTTCAATTCTTTCGCCCGACAGCCTCAATCACGCCGCCAATCCACAGACCCATTTGTCCCCCACTCACTCCACCCGATGACCAGCCCCTTCTGCACCGCTGATGTAGCCGTCTTGATTCGAGTCGAGCTGTGAAAACTGCTCGGCTGGGCCCAGGAATTCCCGTCGGCTGATATCGCCGTCGCCATTGAAATCGGCCTTAGAGAACCACAGTGGAAGCTCGTCCGAGCGGGATGTCTTTGCTGCAGACTCAGGAACATAAAACGATCGTTGGCTGGCCGGCTCGCCGCGTAGAAAGGCGACTATCATGGGCGAGGGCAGCTCGTCGCTCGTAATCCTCCGATCTCCATTGGTGTCGAACTGCAGTAGTCGCTCGCCGCACGTATCCAGTTCCCGCTCACTTAGCCGGCCATCGCCGTCGCTGTCCAACTCCATGAACAACGCATCACACTGGTCGTGTACCATCAGCCGGACCTGGCTTCGCTCCGCCATCTGCCCCGCGTCGTTGCCTAGTGCCAAGTCGTGAACCGACACCAGCAGCCGCGTCTTGCCCAGGGAAAGGATTACGCGTTCTTTATCGCTTTGGAGCACAAGTTGAATCTCCGCAGCGTGATCTTCAACATTCAACGTCGCCGCCCCGACACTCTCGTCTGCCTTCCCGAAATCGATCGACAGCTTGAGGGCCGGTTCGATGCTCATCAGCCTGGCCAGTTCGCCTCGATCGAGTTTCTGATCCCGACTTTCGTCGAGTTGTCGAAACAGGTTTGGCATGTCCGGAAAACTGTCCGGCCCCAGATTCTGTCGAGGCGCGTAGAAATCGCTCAACAGCGAATCGAGCCGATCCAACTCAAAATCTTCGTACAAATGTACCGCCGCATAGCGATCCAAGCCGCGGGCAACTGAACTTCTCTGGCCGCCAGACGCCTCCAGCTTGGCCTTTAACGGCATCATCTCCGACAGCGTGATCGTGCGATCGTCGTCGGCATCAAACGACCAAAACCTCCCTGGCGCGCCGCTTACTTCCTCTTCCGACAAGGCGCCGTCTTGCCCATCATCAAGCAACTGCCAGACTCGGGAAGTTAGGCCAGGGTGGGCGGAAAACGATTTACTGCTTCGAACGGCAAACGCTTGAGCGCTGTCCCCGCTGTTGCGTCCCAGCCAACCCGCGGCCTCCTGGGACTGCATCTCATTGTCCTGGTTCTCATCGTAGCGCTCGATCCATTGTTTCAATTGTCGCTGGTTGACCCCCGCAGCGCCGGCTAGCTCTCCCTGCAAAAACTCTTTGTTCGCTTGCCACTCTTGCCAGGTAGCACGACCGTCGCCATCAGTATCGCCAGCGTCGAGCACCTGCCGGATCACTTCATCGAAAACCTCTGCCAGAGGTCGACCTGCCAGCGTGATAGAAACATCAACCACCAACGGGCCACCGGGGGTCAACAGAATGACTCGCTCGAGTGCTTCGGGCTTGCCTACTGGTTCTTCGACGATCGTGTCAGACGGTTCAGTGGAAGGGGGAAGGTCGAGCGGCGAATCAGGTTGCACCGACTCAGTCGCAACAACTGCGACAGACGCGCTCTCTGTAGAAGACGCCTCGTTTGTCGGCCCAGGAGCGCTCTCCCCACAGCCGCACACCGAAACAAGCCCGAGCGATGCCGCTACGAAATACTTTTTCAGCGCGCTATCAGGCCAGGATATCACTAATGGGCTTCCCTTCAGCCAGCTTGATCGGCCTTGCCGCTGGTGTGACGTTTTCTTCGCTTGGCGAGACGCCCATAGCCGCACAGAGTGTCGCCAGCACATCACCGATCTCAACCCGGTTCTCTTCGACCACATTGCCGTCGTCACTCGTCTTGCCAAAGGCCTGCCCCCCCTGAATGCCGCCTCCGCCGAACACGCACGTCCAGGCCGAGGGAAAGTGATCTCGGCCGGCATTGCCATTGATCGTCGGCGTCCTGCCAAATTCGCCAATCCATAGGATGGTCGTGCTCTCGAGCAAGCCGCGTTCTGCGAGTTCGGTCATCAGATTCGCCCAACCAGCGTCGAGTTCTTCCGATAGTCGACGTACCTGATTGAAATTGTCTTGATGCGTATCCCAGGCAAGCCCCTGGCCCAAGGCAACTTCAACAAACGGAACGCCGCGTTCCACTAGCCGGCGTGCCAGCAGGCAACCTTGCCCGAAAGAACCCGCCCCATACTTGCGCCGGACCGTGTCCGACTCGGCCCCCAGATCGAATGCCTGCCGTACCTCGGGGCGCATCATGTCTGCTGCATTACGATACAATGCGTCGTGCGCCAGAAATGATTCGCCCCGATGATCTCGCAAGAAGCTCCCTTGCAACTCGTTCCAAAGCTCCATTCGCCGAGCCGCTTGCCGGGCTTCAACTCCCGCCGGCCACTCGATGTGTTCTAATCTCAAATCAACGATCTCTGCCGAATCGGAAGCTGCAGAAGCCGCGCCACCAGCAGCTCCCCCTACGATCGCCGGAGCATAACGCTGCCCCAAAAAACCTGGGCCGAACGAGGCAGGGCTCACTTGCGATTGAGGAGCAACGCTTACATAGTTAGGCAACTTGCTTGAAGCCGTGGCCAGCTGCTTGGCCAACGCACAAGCAATCGAAGGATAGGCCACACCGCCTGCCGGGGGATGACCCGTACGAACCAGGTGCGTACCTCGCGAGTGGTCCCCCTCCTTGGTGCTGAGCGATCGCACGACGGCCAACCGCTCGGCATGCTCGGCCAACTTGGGCAAATGTTCGCTGAACCTCAAGCCAGGCGCTCGGGTGGCGATCTCTTTGAACTCGCCGCCATTGGCATGCCCGGGCTTCATGTCAAAGGTATCGGTCTGACTCGGCCCGCCGTTCATCCAGAGCAGAATACAATGGCGATGACGTCGTGGATCGGCAGCCACTTCCGCTGCCAGCGCCGGCAGCCAACTGGCACAACTCGCCCCCCACCCGAGCCCCGCACAGCGGAGCATTTCTCGGCGGCTAAGTTTCCAATCTCGCAGTGCCATACCAGCCCCTCTTGGTCGGTTACCGGTTGAATCCAAACTCAGTACTGTTCGCCAGCGCCCACAGGATGTCGCCCAGCGCAGAAGTTCGCTCTTCCGAAGTCTCGCAAGCACGCAACATCTCAACGCATTGGGCTTGCTGAGCTGGCGTGGGGGAGCGTGCTAAAGCTGCCAGAAATACTGCTTCGATTTGCTGCTCGTCGTCCAGATACGGTGCCGCTAGTGCTCCCAACAAACTACTGCGATCGGCAGCCGTGAGACGGTCCATCAACTCACCGTTCATCAGCATGAGCGCCTGCAGGGTGCCCGACCGATATTCCGTGGCATCGCCCGGCGGCGAACGCATCCGGCGGACAAACTCCATCCGTGTCGGATCGATCGTCATCCCTCCCGTTGCCTGCTCGGCCTGCGGTCCGTACCGTTGCTCCTCGCCTTTGAGCGAAGGTGAGAGAACCAGAAAACTGTCGTAAAGCTGCTCGGGAGTTAGCGGCTTAGCGAGCATGCGGGCAAACAACTCCGGAGGACTCGTCCCTTCGCTCACGTACTGGCCTGAGAGTTGATAAGCACGAGTGCTGGCAAGCACGCGAAACAGCTCCTGCAGGTCGAAACCCGAACGGACAAAATACTCGGCCAACTCCTCGAGCAACTCCGAATGGTCCGATAAAGCGAGATCGCCAACATGATCGAGCGACGGCACTAAACCGCGCCCAAAAAGATGCGACCAGGCCCAATCGACAGCCGCCCGGACGAACAGTCGGTTGTCCCGCGAGGTCATCCACAGCGTCAACTGCATCCGCCGCGTTTGCGACTTGTCGTCAGCGGCAAGCGAAGCCTGCAAGTACTTGGGATAGATCACCTCTTCGGTATCAGGCAGAAGCACCTCCCCTCGATCGTCGTCAAATAGCCGATAGGAAGTCCGCATCATGCGATCCTCGGGCGAACGGACCCGCGCAAAAAACGCGGCAAAACCCCAGAAGTCTCGCTGTGACCAATTCGCGTAAGGATGGTCATGGCACTGGGCACACTGCAGGTGCAACCCGAGAAACAATTCCGCAGCGCTGGCGGCAATCTTCTCCGGCGCCAAATCAAGCGCACGGTAGTACAAGCCCGGCCCCAGCTCTTCTTCGCCCGTCGCCAACAGCAAGCCTTCGACCAGATTGTCGTAGCGCAAGTTCCTCGCAAAGCGGCTTCGCAGCCATTGATGGAGCCCAATCGCTTCGCGTACGTGCTGCATTTCGATCTCATAGGGCAAGATGCGGTTCTGCCAGACCGTGGCCATGTGCGAGGCATATCGCGGAGATTCTAGCAGCCGATCAACAAGCAGCCGCTGCTTGTCGGGACGCCGATCGGCCAGAAAGCTCCGTACCTCCGAAACTCGCGGAATGACGCCGTTGAGATCCAAATAAGCCCGGCGAAGAAACTCGCCATCGCTGCCAGACGACGCCGGCACAATGCCGCGCTGCTCCCAGAGCTCGGCCAGATGCTCATCGATCCGGCGAATCATCTGCTTTCGCAACTCGACGATTTCCGTCCCGGCTTCGCCGACGTCGTCCGCAGCTTTGGCGCTCGACAATTGACCAACGGTTGCCCCTTGCAGCCAACCGTAAAGACCGAGAATGAGAACAACCAGGCTCCATCGGTCGAATCGCATTAAGGCACCTCACCTTTGAGTATTCATGCTTTGCGGTCTACCAGATGAACAGTCTGCCGCGGCTCATGGACCGGGCAATTGCATTCTAGCCGCCTTCGTGGTTATCGCCCCAGCCCTGACAGCGGTCCGCACAGGGTTTCCCTGGCTGCTCCCCACCGAACAACTCGATTCAACTCGTTTTGTCGAAGGGACTTAGGACGCTCACTCTCGCTTTTCTAAACAAAAAACTCAGAAACTGTCTGGGAGCCAACAATGGGGATAATCCATCCTGCCACGGCATCAGGCCAATTAGACCGAACCACACAATACAAGTGGTCCACGACGAGAGCCCTTTTTTCACCGCTCGTTTTTTGCTATCGACCTGCTACATTCGGCCTATTGATCCTTGCACCTTGAATGAATCCAGTGCCCCTGCCGGAAACGTATTCCTCCTCAGCAGAAACCGTTTCCGGCGGGTCTCATTCGCGGCGCAAGGATCAATAAGATCGCTGTCAACCGCATGACAAGGTTTGCAATGAGTATCACCTGCATTAGCCCCTCGTTGTTTTTCTGTCGCTTAGCCCTTACCTTGCCAGCAATTCTGCTTTGTTCAGCAAGGCCAAGCTCGACCATCGCGGCCGAGGTCGGCGAGCAAATCCAGCGCGCCGGCGACGAAGTCATGATCTGCGGCCAGCTGTTCCACACTACGGCCCCGGTCGTGCTTTGGACCGACCCGGGCGGCTACGACGCTTATCGCGTCGAGCGCCGCTTTGGCGATATCGAGAAAGCCTCTTGGGAAGAGATCAGCCGCGAACAGCCTTCGCTCGATTCTCCCAATCGATATGGCATCAGAAAAGACCAACTGACGGCCGAACAGCTGGAGCAGGTGCGCGGCGGTGGCTGGACCCTGCCGATGTTGCAGGACGTGGTCGATCAGTTTGTCATGCACTACGACGTCTGCGGATTCAGCCAGCAATGTTTCAAAGTGCTGCACGACCGCCGCGGCTTGAGCGTCCACTTCATGCTCGATATCGATGGCACGATTTACCAGACGCTCGATCTGAAGGAACGCGCCTGGCATGCGACCGTCTCCAACTCGCGCTCGATCGGCGTCGAAATCGCCGGCATCGGCGCCTATCCGGCGGCAAAGAAAGATGTGCTCCAGGAGTGGTATTTCCCGGCCGACGACGGCGGCGTCCAGCTCCGCCCGCCGCGGAGATTGGGCCACCTGGGACTACGCAAGAGCCCCTTCTATGGGCGCCCCGACCGACAGGAGCCGATCGTGGGCATCGTCCAGGGGATCGAACTGACCCAATACGACTTCACTCCCGAGCAGTACGACTCGCTCATCAAGCTCACTGCCACCCTCTGCCGAGTCTTCCCCAAGATCAAGTGCGACTACCCGCGCGACGCCCAGGGAATCCTCATCCCACACAAGCTTACCGACCAGCAATGGAAAGACTTCCAGGGAGTGCTTGGCCACTACCACGTCCAGCTGAACAAAACCGACCCCGGCCCGGCGTTCAACTGGCAAAAAGTCATCGACGGCGCACAGCAGCTGCTGCAGTAATCTGAATCAGTCAGAAAGCACCCGGATTTGCAGCCGCGCAGGGTTCGTGTAGACTGCATCAGACGAAAGCTTACTCAAACTCAATACAGGCCCTCTGAGGAAATTCCGTGTCGACTTTTCGTTGCTTAGCAGCCGTCTCTTGCTTGTTCGCCATCGTCCTCTCCGCTGGCTGCAGCTCTCAATCGACCTGGATCGAACCGCCAAGTGTCGATGCGGCAACCTCTGCCGCGAAGGCTATTGAACTCTACGACACCGATGGCGATGGCAAGCTCAACGAAGCCGAGCTTGAAAAAGCCCCCGGCTTAAAGGCAGCGGCCAAAATGGTCGACCTCGATAATGATGGCTTGGTTAGCGAAAACGAAATTGCCGAGCGAATTCTGAACTGGCAGGCCACCAAGGCTGGGCTCATGTCTTTTCCATGCACGGTGACGCTCAACGGACAACCTCTGGAAGGCGCGACAGTCACTTTCGAGCCCGAGTCTTTCCTTGGCGATAGCATGCAAACTGCGGTTACGCTAACTAGCCCCGATGGGATGGGGTCGCCCTCTATTCCCAAAGAGAATCGACCTTCGCCTCAAACACCCTCTGGATTGCAGCTTGGCTTCTATCGAGTTCAAGTCTCTAAAATACTCAACGGCAAGGAAACAATACCGGCCAAGTACAACACCGAAACCATACTCGGACAACAAGCTACCGGGGACGATCCTGCCGTACTAGGACGGAGAATACGCTTCGACCTCAAGTCTCCCTAGCCTGAGCCGATTGCGACCCCTGCCGCCTACGTCCCTTTCTCGGAAGGCCTGATGCAGGGTAGTCGCTCGCTCCAATCATTCAGCGGGCGTTTCCCGGTCTGCCAGAAACCGGCATCTCGATGCCAGTCTTCCTTAGCTGGCTCCCCGTAATGCTCCAAACAGAGCTATCGAAGTTGCCCAGCACTAACCTTCAAATCTCCACTACGGATCTTAAGGCGACAGGGGATCTGAAACTGTCCTTGAGATTTGCCATCAAGAACATGGCTAGTAATTGCTTGAGTCGACAACCTCGCCGTCCGAACGAACTGCCAGTGCGCGGTGGGTTAAATAATCGATGTCGTAAGCGATACTGTGCACTGAGCCATCAGCAAACACCATGTGAAAGCCCCCAGGATGGGCACTGCCAAACTTCGGCTCGGGTTGCCGTGGAAGTTGGTTGCTAATGAAGTCTTGCGCAGGCTGAAAATCCTCGGGAGTACGATCGGGAAAATTGGGATTGTACGCCACCCGCTGATTATCCCAGTCGTAACCCGTGTACATCGACTGGTTATCGCCCCAAGTGTAGTTGGTCGCACTCGAATTGTTCTGGCCAGCATAGCCATCTGCGGGCATCCACTTCTCGCCCGCCAGGTAGGTATTCGAGGTACCGTCTTCGATCTGTTTCGCACTGGTTTCGCTATGGTAATACATGATTCCATTCTGACAGTACTGCAGATCCCGATCGATCCTGCGATCACCAGACTTTATACACTGAGACGTATTGGTCCAAGACGACTCACTTACGCTCGTGTAATTTGATGGTTTATACATTTCAAGAGCGTCAAAATGTCGGGCATCGCCCGAACTGGCTGCGTAATCGCTGTTTGCCACGCCCTGCGTATTTGCAATGTTCGCCAGCCACGGCTGCTCCCTGACACTCGCCCAACGCCCTACGGTAATCCCCGGGGGACGTCGCGAAGGACAATTGAATGTCGAAATCGGCGTCTGGTGAAGCGTAATGCTTGCTTCACGCCGCGCAACACCTGTGAGCCCCGCCCCTAAAGCACGCAGATTAGCCTGCTCAAGATAATCCAGCGTGTTGTAGATCCAAGAGCCTGGCTGGTCTTTGCCATAGCCGCGATCCGGATCGGCGGTCCAATCGAAATTCCAGCCGCCCGACGGGTAGTGGCCGTAGGTGCTCTCGACATTGAGGCAGGCCAGACCGATTTGCTTCAAGTGGTTCGCACACTGCATCCGGCGGGCCGCTTCGCGCGCCGCCTGCACGGCCGGCAGCAAAAGGGCTACCAGCACGCCGATGATCGCAATCACCACCAGCAGCTCAACCAGTGTGAAAGCCCCGATCCTGCGAACCGTGCTGCCTGCGGGATAACTATACAGTTTCATACCAGCTACTCTCAACTCAAGGCCAATGAAGCAAGCGCGGTCGATAACGACGACCTCCGAGTCGCCGACCACGGCAAAGCGAACGCCGAAACGAACGCCGTGGCCCACCGCGTCTAACCCAATTTTCACCTGCAACTGCGAATCGGGCAACGGAGCATAGCGTAATCTTTTCGCGCAATTGCGCATTACCAGCTAATTGCTGGTAATCCCCGACGCTGTCCGCCAAGACGGCCAAAACAAAAAACGGCCCGGGCTGTGGCAATTTGCCAGGCCCAGGCCGCTTGTATCAGGGAATCCACCTCTTACGGCCAGCCCCAAGGACCCACCTCAAGAGAATTCTTCTTTGCTAACCAATACTTAGCGTTTCCGACGTGCCAGTCCAACCAGACCGACCGCACCCAATCCCAATAGGGCCATGGAAGTCGGCTCGGGAACAACGGTTACTTTGACGTTGTCAAAGACCGAGAAGGCCTGGGCTCCGGCGACCGATCCATAGGGATCGTGGTGGAACAACGATACAGCACCAGTCAATGGGAAAGCGCTAATCCCTGCATCGAGGGTCGCCAATGGAAGCGAATCGATCTGAAAATAAGCAGTACCGGCAGTTTCATCGACAGTGATCGTCATATGGTGCCAATTAAAGGACGGACCACCCAGTGGCGAAACACCAGTCTGCCCCTGCACATCAAGCGGAGGCAGCGACACATCGACCGAAGGCGAAATCGCATCGAAATTACCGCTAGCATTGTCATTGCCATTGAAACCACCACTGTCGGCCACATGGTATTGGCCACTAGCGGTGAATTGCTCGCCAGTGTTCTTGAACAGGCGATAGTCGCGCGAGGTGCTGGAGTCAGTAGCCATTGCCAGCCAAGCGCCTACGCCTGTCTGCAAACCTGTATATACGCGGCTCATGACAGTCGCTTGGTCATGCCCAATGCCGCCACCAAAAGCCTCAGTCGTACCACCGGCAAAGCTGTAGTTGCCCCAGACATCAAATTCTACGGTGTACTGCCCCGAGTAGGTACTGTTGGTCCAAACGGTCACTCCACCCAAGCCATCTCCATCGCTGGTGTTAGAGTCAAGCTTCAGGCCAATAGTATCCGCCCCGCCAGGAGCAGGAGGAATTCCGTGGGCGCTGTAGTCATAGCCAAAGGTCGCCGAGTCATCGGCGCTGAGCGTACCCACAGTAAAACCTGCCGACGTGCTCATATCAGAGCTAAAAACGACGCCTCCGTAGCTCACAGCCGGTGCGACCGCAAGAGCTACTGCCACTGCACAGCCAGCGGCACGCTGCAACATCATCTTCATTAGAACACTCCTCTAAAAAAAGGAAAACAACTGAGCAAAGCAAGATGTGCAAACTATTAGCAAGCAGTTGATTGCTAAGCAAAAAACGAAACACTCCAAAACCGATTATAAAACAAGCAAACTACGACCGGCTCCGGCGAGACGAAAAACGTCTGCCAGAGAGGCCAATCATGCCTAGCAGGGCAATCGCCAGGCTGCTGGGCTCAGGAATCGTGCTACCCGCCAGCGGGCCCAAGGCAGTTCGGCTAAACGTGCCGTTCGAGCTCGTGGTCGACGTGTAGGCGCCGCCAGGCGAGAAAATCCGCAACGTTTCCGAAATGTTGCTCGTCACATACACATTGCCAGCCGCGTCGAAGGCAACGTCGGTTACACGCGATGCGTGGGGCACGGTGCTCACAAGCTCAGGAGCGGCCGGATTGCTAATGTCGATGATGTAGACCCCCTGGCCATTGCGAGCACCGACGGCTAGCAGGTCGAGGTCGTCATGAATCGCTACGTCGCCGTAGCCGCCGTCGAGTACGACTTCGCCGGGTATGTGATTCCCAAAATTGCCTTCCCAGAGCACTTCGTCGGCGTTGTCGACGAAGGTATCAAGATTGGCATCGCCAAACCACACGGTGTTGGACGAACCGGTATTCCGCTGCCAGGTGAGGAAGTCGAAGCCGTCGACGTCCGAGTCCCAGTTGAAGTCGCCCTCTTCCCGAGCGTTCTTGCCCGAAGTCCAGAGCGGCGCGGTTCCGCCATCGGCCCAGTGGCTCAAAGCAGGTACCGACTTGCTGTCGTCCGAACGGTACTGGGCAATCCACCAGCTGCCATCCGCGTCGCGAACGAAGTCCATCAGACCATTCAGAATCACACCGTCAGGCGAAGGAGTATCGTCGTCCACCTGCACCGTGGGCAAACCCTGATAGTCGGTCGCCGTGCCGATGTCGTAACGCAGAATATCACCGCGTCCATCGGGGAAGGTGCCGCCGCTGGCTGGATCGGGCCACTCTTCGTCCATTGTGTACAACACGGTAGAAGCACCGGTACCTTCAATCCACACGGCATCGACGCTGCCGTGATTGTCGGCCAGGCCAGACGACTGCTGATTGTCGTTTGCCAGCACGGTCGGCCAAGCAGCCGTCTCATCGAGATTGGCCGGAGCACGCCACACGCCCGCGTGTGCGTCGCCCCAACCTGCGACGTAGACCGAATCGTCAGGTGCAATCGAGATCTTGAAAGGCGTATTGCTGCTCAAGCTCCAATCACCGCCCAGACCGACGGCGCCAAATTCTGCTTGTCCGCCAGTACCCGCATAAAGCGTATCCGACTGATCCGCCGCCATGATAAAGAGCCCGTCGAGCGTGGTGCGAATGAGGACCGATCCCCCGCCTGGATCCTTGTTGACCGCGCCGCTAGCGCCCTCGGAAACATAGATAGCACCAAAGTACGGGCTGGCAGGATTGTTATTGATAGCCACGCCCTTGGGAGAAAAGAAGGCACTCTCCTGATCGAAGTCGCTGCTGGTTTGAGTCCAACCAACCGCAGTGGTTTTGCTGACTTCAATATCCCATGCAGAAGCCGCACCAACTGGGAATGACTGGGGGCCTTTGGTCAGTGCGCCTAGCACCAAATCGGTATCGCCCGTTCTCTTGATGACGACCGAATCGGCATCTTCATTCAAAACAAAATTGACCGTGCCAGGATTACTGGTCGTGTCGATGCCGGAAGCATAAGGAACAGCCTGGGCGACCGAGGAAAGCATCGTGGCCAGCGCCGCGAAGCACAAGAAGGTTTTGACAGACAATGAACTATTCATGCTATCCACATTCCTTTCTAACAATCAATTTGAGAATCTATTCATTAGGACCAATCGAACGCGCACCTTCGATTTGCGTGGTAGTGGGAAGGTGACAAGAAGAATTGAATGGCAATTAGAAAAAACGACAACTGCGAAAAAGAGAAACCTGTGACGAGCCCTGTCCTGTCCTCCTGACCAAACGAACCAAGCCCAGCTAGTGGGCAAATACCTACCTCCAACGGCATAACCGCTACGACTTCCCTAAACCCTCATTCATCCATCATAACGTGGGGGTTTGAAGACACGAGCAAATGGTGCGCAAAAAATTATCTCTGTTGCGCAGCTAAATCTCGCCTCTTGTCCGCCACCTACGTCTAAACCCGTAGTTAATGCCAATCTCCCCCATTTTCTTGCACAAATCGGTACCAAAAACTGCTCAAAAACCCTCGGGCCAATCACTCAGCACCTCATCCGCCAGTTCCTGCTGGACACTTTCGTGCTCGACCATCCCCCCCCCCGAGAGAGGCAGATCCGGCTGCTCTTGAGTCTTGGCTGCAGGCAAGGCCAAGCCAGCGGTCGTCACACCTAATTGCTCAGCTTCGACTGCCGGCGCTGGGCTGTCCGCGTCTGAACTCTCCAGCTCCGATTCTGCCGCGAGCAGACCATGGAAACCGAAAGCACGCTGGGCCGCGCTATTGAGCTCGTCGACAGTAGTGTCTGCTTGCGGCGTTGCGTCTGCTGACGACGAACTCAACGAGCCGGCGAGCGGCGGGGGCACTTGCCCCAACTGCGATTCCCAAGTGGCGAAGTCATTGACGTCGACTAGGTTGTCGCCATCGGCATCGCCGTCGGCAAGAATGACGGCAGTGCTGGACATGCCAAAACCACGCTGCCAGGCCAGGAAGTCAAATCCGTCGACAAGCCCGCTGCTGTTGAAATCTGCCGTTGGTTCACCGATGCCAAAAAACTCCAAGACTCGATCCATCACCGCGATTCTCGCACTTTCGCTAGTAATGGTCTCAAACGGAAAACCAAAGTTGACGACCTTAGTAGCACCGCCATCGTACTGAATGGCGGCATTGCCCCCACTGCCGCCCACATAGGTCAGAGCCGTAGTGGCGCCCCCCAAGGGGTTAATACGGTCAGGATACTGCGCATCATAGAAAAGCGAGCCATCGTCGAACGAGAAGGAGGGCAATCCCGCAAAGATCGACCCGCCAGCCGCTTGCACATTGTAGGTGCCAGCATCGTCCGACACGTAATCGGCCTTCAATTGATTGTTGTAAAACGATCGCCCGTTGTTCAAGTTGTCCAGATCCCAGCCGATTTCGGCCCCCGAGACCATCAACTTGCCGCCCCCCGCCAGGTAATTGGTGACCAGCGTCTGCTCCGTGGCATTGAAGGTGTCGTCCAGCGAAGACTCTTCACCTAGAATCCAAACGACCGCTTTGTAATCGCTCAAATCCACATCGCCGGCGATCAACGCTTCGTTCGAAGTGGTGTCGACCACCAGATGCGGCGCATTGGCTTCGATCGACGAGGCAACTTGAACGGCGTAGTCGAAAGAATTGCTCTGCCGGGGCCGAACTCGATCGACTTGAGGACTAAGGCCCTGGGCGGCGGGATTGAGCGGGCGATCGTTACGATCGAAGCCGTTGACGATAAGAATGTCTTTGTCTCCAGCATTGGGAAATGCTGCAACCACCTCCGAAGAAGGACTTTCGCCCCCTTCGTTGACCGCGGCCACCTTGAAGTAGTAAGCGTCTTCGCTGATATCAAGGCCAGTAAAAGTAAAGCTGCTCGTCGCTCCACCTGCAACGTAGGTCCCGCCGTCAAAACCGTAGCCATTGGTCGAACCGTAGATCATGTACCCCGTGGCTCCGTCGCCGTTGTAGCTATTGACCGCTGGCGGAGTCCAAGAGACTTTGACGCTCCCAGCGCCGGCCGACTCGGCATACACACTAGTCGGCTTGCCGGGCAACATGACGAGCGATGTCGCACCACTATCGACGCTGTTGAAGTATTTTACGAGACCTTGATAGGTCGCACGCGCAATCGCGTCACGCACCCGCGGATCGCGCAGCATCTCGGCGTCTTGGGTATTGTCGTGGTAGCCAGTCTCAATAATCGTGGCATCGAATTCACCATTGGTCCGGTTGTTGTCAATCTCGCCAAAGCTCGAACCGTAGGTGGTACTCGAACCATTATCGTCCCAGTTATGCTCGAAGAACCCATTCTGGTCGACCAGGTCGTCATTCACTTCTTGCCCGAGTTTCTGAGCGAGCGAAAACTGGTTGGGAGTTGGCTGATTCGAACCGCTACCCGTATTGTAGAGTCCTACCACGCCACGGGCGGTCGCAGTGGCAGGATTCCCCGTCGTTGCATTCGAGTGAAAGCTGACGAAGACTCGGTCGGAAAGCAATCCATCAGTCTCCCGGTTCATATACTCAGCATACCGGGGAGGAGCTCCAACATTCGCGGTGCCGTCATCACTAGTCGGAGATGTTCGATAGGTGCTAGTGCTAACCCCTTGTGCTCGCTCGACATGCCACTGGAACCAGTAAACGCTAAGCTCGTCCTCTCGGTCACGACCAGAAACGCCGCCGCCACGATCGATGTCGCCTATCCCATTTCCAAAACGGATCATATCGGCAATGACGACGCGACCTAACTCGCTGGAGCGGTTGCTAATCTCCACCGAACCTGAGGTACCCGCCTCAAAATAGTAGGTCCCCAAGTAAACAAGACCGTTGCCCACACGCCTGTGATTGACGGTCACTTCGGTCGAACCACCCGAGTGATTGACGCGATAAAGTTGATCCGCAGCCCGGTCCGACCCGTATCGAGTCCAGGAATAAACCGGGTAGAAGCCTGCCTCTGGAATATTGGGACGATACTCTGCCGTGGCAGTCTCAGTCGTCGAAGTCGAAGCAAAGCGATAGGGAATATCGCCGGGATCGCCAAAGTAAATCGACGAGCCACTGTTGCTCCAGACCCCTGAAAACGTCACCTCCACATCGTCGTTATCGAGCACCACCTCGTTCGGCTGGTGCCCCACCGGCCGTAGCGGCACGACCGTCGCCCCGGCGCGAAACAGGTAGTCGACGAAGAACGACATCTGATCCTGATTGCCGAGGTCCTCGATCATGCCCAGCAGGTTCGGCCGCTGAAAACCCCAGGAGCCACTGCCCGTGTTGGCAGCCTCGTAGCCATGCCCCCCATGGGTATAGACAATCTTGCCCGAAAGTTCACCCACCGGCTGCGTACCCACTTCGACCAGTCCGGTCGCTGTTAGCGCGATCCGCGGCTCAAGCGGCTCATAGCCAAGCTTTTTACCGCCTGCCAGCAAATGTAACCCCTTCGACGAACAAGCATAAACCAAAGGGAGGCTTTTCTTAAACCGCTGCCAGAGCGGGGAGAGATTGCGAACCATCTGTTCCAAGACAATTAAAAGAGCAACTGGAAAGCCAAGCCCGCTCGGGCTCCTCCAGCGTTGGATCACCCTGACGCTACGCCACCCATTATAATAGCAGGTAGTGCGAAGACCGAAAGCAATCGACACGCTCTGCGCAAGGTCAATATCCCGCTGCGCAAATCGGGGTGCGGTGAACCGCGGCGGCCAATCAGCCTTCGCCCGAGATCAAACCGCGGCAAGCAAAGAGCCCAAATGAACCGCCCGTATGCAAGAACAGCGGTTGTCGCTCAGCCGGCTGCCGCTTGACCGTCGCCAACATCCCTGCCATCGCCTTCGAGGTGTAGCTCGGATCGAGGACAATTCCCTCGGAACTGCCAAGCAAGCGAATCGCCTCGACCGCCTCGGGATAGGGGATTGCGTAACCCGGGCCAATGAAGCCCTCGACCAGATCGATGGGAGTCTCCTCAGGAGAAAGGTCTAGCTGGAATCTCTCGACCGTAGCACGTTCCAGCTTACGCAGTTCCGAGTGAAAATACTCGACACTGTCGCTTACCGGGACGCCCAGGATTCGCCAGTTCTCACAGCCCAGTAGGGCACGGCCCAACATCAATCCTACCTGGGTGCCCGCAGACGAGGTGGCACAGTAAATGTCGAGCGGCTGATCGGAGCCAACCTGCTCGGCCAACTCGGCGACTGCACGAACATACCCCCAACATCCCAGCGGCACGCTCGCCCCGACCGGGAAGAAGTAAGGTCTCCGCCCCGCAGCACGCTCCTGCTCCATCACTTCACATATCAGGCGATCGAGTTGCGAACGATAGACGTCCGCTGCATGGTAGCTCACTTCGGCACCAAAGAGACGGTCTAAAAACAGATTGCCGTCCCAAGGCGGATCGGGGTCGTCACTTCGCAAGACCATTCGTACGCGCAATCCCAATCGCGCGCCAATGGCCGCGGTGGCCCGGCAATGATTCGATTGGAATCCTCCGTGAGTGACCAGTGTATCCGCGCCCTGCTCTAAGGCTTCAGCAACCATGTACTCCAGCTTACGCACCTTGTTTCCGCTGATTTCCAGGCCAGTCAAGTCATCGCGTTTCATCAACACTCGCTCGACGCCGGCAATGTCCGCCAGTTGTTTTAGTTTAACCACCGGGGTTGGCAATTGAGCCAACTCCAGGCGTGCAGGCTCTTGGGGGTGAATTTTCATCGCCATCGCAGGATCAACTCGATATCGGAATTACATACAAACTCACGGCTGGTTCTGGTTAGCCGGCTACCAAGACCGGGTTCTCCAGGATTCTCAGCGTACGGCTGTCGGCATCTAGCTCCACTTGGACGTTCAACGGCAACGTAGCGTTGTCACGACTATGGCCCGTAGGAAAGTTTTGCACCACCGGAATGTTTAAGTCGTGGAAATAGCCGTGAAAGATTTCATCGAGCGTCAGGCTCGATTTCCCCTCGACCGGCTGGCAATCGGTGAACTGCCCTAACAAGATACCTGCGAGCCCCTCCAGTTTCCCGGCAAGTTTCAACTGCGAGAGAAATCGATCTATCCGGTAAGGTCGTTCCTCAACGTCTTCCAGCAGCAGGATATTGCCCATGGTTTCAATCTCATAAGGAGTCCCCATCAAGGCCCCGATCAACGCCAAGTTACCTCCTACGAGCCGCCCGCGCGCTACCCCGGGAAACACCGTCGCAACCAATTCTCGCTCCTGATTGCTCAGCGGCACAACATACCCGCCCCCAGACCACGAGTCGTACTCCTCCTCGAGTAGCGCCCGCCAAAAGGTGCGAGCCGACAAATCGCTCAGTCCCTGGGGCGCCCCCATGCCGTCCATTGGGTGCGGGCTGTGGATAGTGACGAGACCAGTTTGACTCTGCAGCGCCAAATGAAGCGCCGTATTGTCGCTAAAACCTGCAAAGATCTTTGGGTTCTGGCGAATGACCTCGTAATCGAGCATGTCCAGAATGCGTGTAATCCCCGTCCCGCCGCGCGCGGGAAAAACGGCCGAAACTTCCGGGTCGGCAAAGGCGGCCATCAATTCTTCAGCTCGAGTAACATCATCACCTGCAAGATAGCCTAACTTGCGATAGAGATCTCCATATTGCTTGATCCGAAACCCCATCTCTTCCAGACGTTGGATTGCCAACTCGATACGTTCCCGCTTGACGGGGCTAGCCGGCACGACCAGCGCAATGGTATCGCCACGCCTTAGCGATCGAGGGAAGAGGGGCTCCATCTTTGGCTTGTCCATCCAGATTATCCGTACATGAAGTAGCCAAGTACAACTGCTGCCGCGATTCCCGCACAGTCGGCGATCAAGCAAGCCGGCAACGTATGCCGCAGCTTCTTGACCTGAATCGAACCGTAGTAAACCGTGAGAATATAAAAAGTCGTCTCGGTGCTGCCCATCATGATCGACGCGGTCTTTCCCAGGAAGCTGTCGGGGCCGTGCACATCAAATATCTCCAACATCACTCCCCGCGCGCCGCTCCCGGTCAGCGGTTTGGTGAGCGCCAGCGGGATCAGATCGAGCGATTCGCGATACTGCCCCAGGCCAATCTGTTCCATCATCCAACCAACAACAAGTTTGATGTCCTCAAATGCGCCGCTGGCCACGAAAATCTTGATGATGAACAGAATGGCTACCAGATAAGGAATGATCATCACCGCCACGCTAAAGCCTTCTTTGGCCCCGGTGACAAACGATTCGTACATCGGCACACGTTTGACCGCGCCGCCAACAATGATAATCAGGATCACCAGCGGAATCGCCCACTGGCTGAATACACTCACAACCTGGAGAAACGCTTCCATCAGTTCTCTTCCTTCCCGGTTGGATTATTCGACTGAGCGGTGGGAAAGGCGTAGCGAGGCGACTTGGCAAGCATGCGTGCCGCAAAGACCGCGACGATCGTCGAGATGGTGGTCACTAGGACGATGCCAAACAGCGGTTCCGCCGGATTCTCGCTCCCTGACGAAGCTCGATAAGCGATAATCGTAAACGGGATCAAGGTCACGTTACTCGTGTTGATGGCCATAAACATGGCCATCGAATTGGTCGCCGTCTCTTTGTCGGGATTGAGGGTTTGCAATTCCTGCATCGCTTTGAGCCCCAATGGGGTAGCCGCGTTGTCCAGCCCGAGGATGTTGGCCGAAATGTTCATCAACATGGCCCCCTGTGCCGGATGCCCGTCGGGAACCTCAGGAAACAGCCAGCGCATCAGTGGACTCAATGAGCGTGCCAAGGCATCCACCAACCCCGCCTCGCGTGCTATCTGCAGGAGCCCCAGCCACAAGGCCATAATGCCAATCAGCCCGATGCATATCTCGACCGAAACCTTGGCCGAGTCCAAAGCCGCGGCATTAAGGTCTTTTCCCATCTGCTCCAAGCCCCGCATGCTTTGCGAGGGCGTCGATTCGCCTTGGGCAGCTTCTACAGGTTCCGGAGCACGAATCGAATTGAGCGCCCCTTTGCCAAAGCCGTAAACAATGCCGACGAGCAGCAAGCCGAACCAGATCTTGTTTAGCATTGCTACTCTCCGCGAGTCCTGACTGCGGCATAACGAGGTGAGTCTTGAAGACTCGGTTCGAGCTTCAAACTTCAGCTACGCGCGAGTCGACTGGTCAAAAGCACTCCAGGAAGCGAGTCGAGGAGTTTACCACGATCGAATGCCACGTTACCTCCCACAACCACCTGTTGCAAGTTGCTCTCACGAAAAGCGGTATTTGTTCCTGCAGTTGGTGGACACTTCACCAAGACCAGATCAGCCGCTGCTCCCAAGCGAATTGCACCGCGGCCAACTAGGCCCAGGCGTTGTGCGCTCATGCGAGTTTGCTCAGCGCATTGCTGCAGCGTCGCAAACTCGGCATCATTGGCGCGCAGCACCGCTTCGCTAACCGCCGCCACACCAAACCATTGCAGGTAGTGCCTCGCCTCGGTGGGCAAGTCTTCATCGACAACTCCTAGCACTCCCAGCGAAACAGCGTAGAGAAGCTGGTCCCGCATCTCATCTGACCATTGATTCAGCCGAATCAAAAAACCGACATTGATCGGCAACGATTCCTGCTTGCGAAGCTCGGCAAATACTTCGATTTCTTCAGGCTCCGCAAGATCGATCTGCCCCAAAACCGTTGTGACGCCGATGCCGAACATCCTCTCTCGCTGCTTCCAGTCTGGAAGCCGACTAGGAGATACCTCGGGGCGCCATACGATGCGGCCAGGCAAACAAGTGAGCTCCGACCCATCGATCAACGTTTTGCCGTTGGTCACGTGCAAGTCACCCAGATCGACAATGGCGCCCTCTCGGCCTGTCGAACCAATTTGACGAAAATTGACACTCAGATCGGTGCGAAACGGCTGATGCTTCAAACCGCTCAGCACCAGAACATTTCGTAGCAGACTGTCAAACAAGTCGTGTTCGCCTGTCTCAGGCAGTGCGTCGTATTCTCCTGGATCAGCTTCGAGCAATTCTTCAGTAGCAATCGACTCCAGCCCCGCCACCAAGCCGAAAAAGTGCAACTGGACCAAGGGTCCTGCATCGACCGACGACCAGCCTCCCGCTTCGATCGTGACGGTTACTACGCCTTGCTGTTGCACCCACTCGCCAAAACAGCGCGGCATATAGTCGGCCTTGTAGCGAGAAACTTGTCCCGGACAACGATCGGCCACCGCACGAGCCACACAGCTGGCCAATTGCTTGGCTCGGCGCGTAACATCCGTTACGCTTTGTGCCTCGTCAATCGGCGGCACCAGCACCGAAAACGAAGCCACTTGCTGAGACTGCCCTACAGTCGTCCGTGGACGTTGGTTATGAAGATTCAGCGCATACCCTGGCCGAAGAGAATTGACCGCATCGCGCAGGATTCGCCCCTCTGGGGTCTGCAAATGCAAGGCGTCGCGATTCACATCAATATGTTGGGCATTGCGCCGAGTAAATGCTTCAGCCCCGTCAGGATTGAGCATCACGATCATATGGAGCGTGCAGCCGGCGAGAATCGACTCCGCCGTAGGGTGCTCAGGAGCTCGTTGCAAGAAGTTGATCAAGTCCAGCAGCGCCGCCGTATGCGTAGGCTCATCGCCATGCATCTGCGACCAGGCCAGCACCTTCCGGGAGCCACTGCCAAGAGTCAATAGGGATATCTCACGGCCTTCGACCGACTCGCCCAAACAAGAAACTTGCAAAGCATCGGGCCGAATTGCGCGCAACGATTCGACGATACGCACAACTTCGCCATGCCGCAATTCGTTCGGCAATAACGGTGAAACGCGATAGCGCAGATAGTCTTGCCAGGGAAGCATAGGAAACTACAGCCGTGACCACCAGTACCTACTTGCGCTTAACTCATCTGACAAAACCTGTCGCCAAGAACGACTGCAACGGCTTTAGATGGGATGCAAGCGACCTCCATTATGCTCCACTACTACCCCATCTGCCAATCGTTCAAGAAGAGCAAATGCCAGGAAACCACTCTTGGCTCGCCAGCAGACTATTCGGTAAACAGTGATCGTCCATGAGAACGGATTACTTCTCGATACCAAGCGGCTGAGTCTTTCGGTCTTCGAAGCCCGCTTTCAAAATCGACATAGATCAGCCCAAAACGACGACGAAAACCTTCGGCCCATTCGAAATTGTCCATCCACGACCAATGGAAATAACCTCGCACGTCAACGCCCTCGACTATGCCGCGATGCAGCGCCAGCAGGTGACGGTGAAGGTAATCGATGCGTTGCGGATCGTGAACGCGCCCATCCCGGGCAGGCCAATCGATATTGGCCATGCCATTCTCTGTGATGACGATCGGCACACCGTAGCGCTCGGCATGAAACTTCGGCCCCCAGTACAGACATTCTTCTCTCACCGGCCAATCAAAAGCCGTTCGCGCAGTGCCTGGAGCCAACGAGACCTCGCTCCAACTGCCGTCTGCTTGCGATTCCACGGGCATGGCCGTGTAAATGTTTAGTCCTAGAAAGTCGAGTGGCGCCGCAATGTGCTGCATGTCGCTTGCTGCGTACTTTGGCGCCGCTTTTCCGTAGGCCCGAAGCCCTTCTTCTGGATAGTGGCCAAGAAACACTGGGTCGCTAAACCAAGTGTTATTCCACAGGTTGTCCGCCTTGACATCCATGGTCGCTCGTCGTGCCGCTTCCTGATGTGCTCGGTCTTCTGTTGCTGGCGAGCATGTGATCCCCACCGGAGCCCAACCGACCTGAGGTGGCAACTTGGCATGTTCGCGGATGATCGCCACCGCTCGCCCGTGTGCTAACAGCACATGGTGGGCAGCCGTAAGCTGGTCTGCGAGGCTCAGCTTTACGCCGGGAGCATTGATCCCAAGCCCGTGACCAAAGTGCAGAAAGCACTGCGGCTCGTTGACGGTAATCCACTGAGTCACTCGATCGGAAAGCCGCTCGACTACCGTCGACGCATACTCCGCAAACCAATCGACGCATCGAGGGTTCAGCCAGCCGCCTTGATCGTGCCGACTCTGCGGAAAGTCCCAGTGAAAGAGCGTTACCCATGGCGAAATGCCTGCCGCAAGCAGTTCATCGATCAGTGCGTCGTAAAACGCCAGACCCAACTCGTTCGGCTGGCTCGAGTCCGTTGACATCACCCTCGGCCAGGAAATCGACAACCGGTAGGCAGGCACCTGAAACTCGCTCATCAGCTTCACATCTTCCCGAAATCGATGATAGTGATCGCAAGTCACATCCGCCGTGTCGCCACTGAGTACTGCACCCTCGCGCTGACAAAACGTATCCCAAACACTCGCTTCCCGGCCATCCTCCCTGGTCGCCCCCTCGATTTGATAGGCCGAGGTGCTGACTCCCCAGACAAATCCTTTCGGGAAACCACCTGCTGTTTCGCTGCTTACGATTGCCATAGCTTTGTCCGTTGCTCACCTTTTGACAGTCTGACTTCGGAATCCATTATTTAAATCCGCTTGTAGCTTGCAGGCCACGAACTTGGCCTACAACATCACCGACAGCCAGCAAGCCTGGCACCGCCGGTGCTGGAGGATCGGTCTCATTAGAGCCGGGGGATCCGTACAGCGTAAATCCCCTTCGCTTCATTCTGCGTTCATGTGGCGGTGGCTCATTCGTCGCGCAAAGGTCAATAGTGACATTCTCGGACAGACCGTTTGGTTGATTCTCCTGCTGCTTGTCGCTAGAGTAAAAAGTGTCATCGACGGCAAGATCGACCTCGTTCTTACCGTAGCGAGCAGGCCCTTCCTCATGAATTCCTTCATTCATCGAGTTTCTATTGACTCTGCCAGTTACCTTGCCAGGTTCACCGAGAAAAAGCCGCAGCAATCGTTGTGAGCGTACGCGGTGGGCGATTGCGGCCTCCGTCTTCTTGGTTCCTTGCTTCCTCCTCCAGGCGACCCAGGGACAAACGCTACTTTTTTCCGACAACCTGAGCACTGGCGCCGGTTGGCAGTACTCGCATTTCGGCGGCACGGCAAAGCCCGGCACTACGGATATCAGCAGCGCCGATTTCGGCTTCGACTACTCGCAATTGGGCATTCCCGAAGCACCCCACAGCCTGCCCGGTGATCTTGGCACTGCTGGCTTGAGGCTCGCCGCCAACACGCCTGGCTTATGGGCCGGCGACCAAATCGCAGCCGTCTACCAAGATCCTAGCTTTAGCGGGCAATACACGCTGCAAGTGGACGTGTGGCTCAATTGGGCCGCCTCGCCTACTGGCGCCGGTACCACCGAACATGCCGGCGTACTGGTCGGCTTCAACTTGGCCGACGCGCAAAACAGTTTCGCCCCCGGCCAGAACGGCGCTGGCGTCTTGTTCGATAGCGATGGCGATGCCAATTGCGGTACGGGGATTTGCGATTACATGTTGGTCAAAGACGGCGCAGAACTCGATCTCGCTAGCGGTCAATACGGCGAGAGCAGCTTTGGCGCCGGTAACCAGCATGGATACGACGACGGCGACTCCAACGCAAATCTCAATCTCCAAACACTATTCCCGTCGTTCAATATCGCCGCCGTCACCGGAGGACAAAACGCATCGGGTACGCAACCCGCCGGATCGCTGGGCTTTCAATGGGTCACCGTCACACTTGAAGTCGACGCCGACGCAGCAGGCAGCGGCATCAACGGCCATTCAGGAACCGTCCAGGTCACCCTCGCCAGTCAACAGTCGGGCAACTCCTTCGTCCTAGGTACCATCGATAATAGCGTCGACGACAATCCTTTTGACGGGGTAAATACTGAAGAACGTCCTGCCCACTTGGAAGGCGGTATCGGCCTGATGATCACCGACCTCTATGCCAGCGGCCCCTCCAACCCGTACCATGCCTTCGCGCTCTTCGACAATGTCCGAGTCTACGACGGCCTGGTTGGTCCCCCCCCGAGCAGCCCGGCCCAGGCGCCTGAGTCTGGGACGTTTGTATTGCTGCTACTTAGTATGGTCTTCTGCGGATGCTTTTCCCCGCGCAGAATGGGTATTCAATCGATGGCTCGAAGATTCACGTGGCTGGTCTTGGCAACGACTGCCTGTTGCATAAGTTGCAGCCCTGCTTGGGCGGTGCTGAATCTCACAGGCAACTTCGATCACGGTTCGTTGCTGAGTTGGAGCGGCGACGTCAATAACATCAATCTGGTTGGCCGCGACAACTTCTTCGGCGGCGGCCAGTGGCGCTGGATGTACTTCGAGGCCTCCGATGTTCAAGGGCATCAACCGGTATTCAAAATCGATCAACTCTTTGCCGGGGGCAACAGCGCACTCAACACTCACAAAATGGTCTATTCCTACGACAACGAGAACTGGGCCTTTTTCGATAACAACCAACGCGCGGGCACCGAGTATACCTTCTCCAACAACACGCCTTTCACCGCGGACAAAGTCTATGTTGCCTTCGCCCAGCCCTATTCCTATGGACGCTCGGCTGCACATGCCGCTCAAATCTTGGCAACTCCATGGGCCGAGCCAACCTCCTCTGGAGACGCCAACGGCGTGATCGGCCAGACTCCCATCGCGGTCGATGACTTGGGTAGATTGAATCCCAAAAGAGACATCGTTGCCTACCGCATAACCAACCCCGCGACCGATTCCGCGACGCCCAAACACAAAGTGGTGATCACCACCGGCCTGCATGCTGGCGAAGTGCTTGGCACCCATACCTTCGAAGGCCTGGTCAATTGGCTTACGTCAGACGATTCGCGCGCCGCTCGGCTGCGAGACGATGCCGAGTTTTTTGCCTATCCCCTCCTGAATGCGGCCGGACGCTTCGCTGGCTACAATCGCTCTACGGTTGAAAACCCCGACGAAGACCCCAACCGCATTTGGCATCCCACGCTCTGGGACGAGCATCAAGACATTCGTGCCGCAGGCGAAGCCATGCTGGCCGACGTCCAGTCGACTCCCGGAACCGTTGTCGATGCCTTCATCGATTTCCACTCCACGATACCAGCGTCGGCAGGCGACGATTTCGGGTTCATCGAAATCTCGGAAGGAGACGCCAATGCCCCCTTTTGGCAGCATCTGCTGGCGCTACAGCCCAACGTTCAGCAAGTAGAATCCACCGGCACCAGTTGGACTTCCGCCAACTTTGCCGACCTGCTGCTCAACGCCGATGTGGACATCACCTTCGAAACCGAGTTTGGCAACAATCGCCCCCTGTCTTACTACCACACCCTGGGAAAGAACTTCGGCATCGCCTTCTACAAAGCTTGGGTTCAAGTTCCCAACCCCGTAGCGGCCGACTTCGACGAAGACGGCGATGTCGACCAGGCAGATCTGGCGGCCTGGCAACACGGTTTCGGCACAGCCTCCGCTGCCGAGCACCATCAAGGCGATGCCGATGGCGATATGGACGTCGATGGTGCCGACTTCCTCACCTGGCAGACTCAGTACACTGGCAGTATAAGTCCACTGGCAGCCTCGGCGCCCATTCCCGAACCCTCTGGTGCTGTCCTCCTCGGAATCGCCATCTCAGCAATCCTGTCAGCGCGCCACTAGGCGGAAGGTCAAGGAAGCCGACCGGCCAGTCGAACGCACTCACTCAGTATCCCGGCAATCTCTGCCGACACGTCCATTGACCCTCGGCAAACCAACCGTGGAGACCACCATAGTTAGGTGAGCGGCTTCGCACACCTGGCATGTGCAGTTAGCCCACGACAATTGCCAGATTTGTGACTCCCGTCAAGCTCAACCACTTGAAATTCGATACTTTGTGATGTCTGGCCCCAGCTCTCCTCCGGGAGTTTGTGATGATGAGAATGCGTTGGGAACTGCACCAAAAGCCTTCCGAAAGCACTACTTCCTAGAATGCTTCTCGAAAGTCAGGAGCGACGGTCACCCAGGCAACTGGACCTGCAAGCCCATTTCGCACGCATCGCAAACTAGCAGCGGCATACCGTTTGCTCTACCCCTCAAGAAGTAGTCCTCAGCCCGAGTGTCGGAAGGATTCCGACTTTGACTTCGAGTGGTTCGAACGAGGGCTGATTGTTGACACATGGGAGGTACCCAATGAACACCACGACTTTTCGCGAAAGTGAATCCATAACCAGAGCAATTGCAAAGTGGGGCTCGGTAGTGGCAGCCCTGATGTTTGGCATTGCCTTTGTTGCCGATCGGGCTCTTTCCTACCGCTTGGTGGCAGAACAAGCAGCCCAGGTCGGCCTGATCCTGTTCGTCTTTGCAGGGTACCTGATCGCCTGGAAGAAGAGATTCGAGTTGGTAGGTAGCATCCTGGCCCTTGGCGCAGTCGGGGCATTTTTTGCCTGGTGCCAAATCAGCTACGGAGGCACCCCCGAATTATTCTTGTTGGCCGTTGCGCTACCCGCGGTGTTTCACCTAGTAGCGCTAGCGCTCCCAAAAGTAGCCCAACCATCCCCCGATTCGTCGCAGTGACGCTTCTTTGGAAGCTGCCGACCGCTTGGCTCAGATCTACAGCAAGGCTCGTTGTCGCGAGCCTTGCCGGTTGGTTTGCAGACGACCATGAGGACGAAGGCACAAAAGCGCTGCCATAGCACCTAGCAAGACTCCGTTCGGTTCAGGCACCGTTTGCGCTAAGGGTAGCGACGGTCCGAAACCGAACTCTTGCTGCCAAACCAGGAAATCGCTGCCGTCCAAGTCGACACCAAATCGACTCTCCCAACCGTCAACCGGGTCCGAGAGATCGTCTCCGTCAACATCCCCGTCGTCATCGAAGTCGGCGTTTAGCGGCGGCGCGGCGGCAACGAGCCGGACATTGTCGATACCCACACTGCCAGAAACGGTGCTCCCACCAGACGAGGGACCGCCGGCGTCATGACGCAACATGACGCGAAAAACGTTGCCAAACATGACCTCATAGGTCGACGAGCCAGGTATCTGAGTTAAGTCTGCCTCAGCCAACGAAAACTCAAAGCTGCGCCAAACGCCGTCATTGGGAACAATTGCTGCGTTTGTCGAGGTCCACCGATCATTCGGATCAACAGGCCCAAAAAGTACAAGGCGCATTTCAAGCGCCGCCGACCCCAGAGGACTCATCAAATCGACTTTGACCGAACCTGCATTCAAACTGGCATAGTCCCCGGTCCAATCCGAGCTACTGTTATGTGCAGACAAGTTCGAACCCGGTCCTGTCGGCGAATTGGTGCTCGCGAGCAGAAAAGCATCGCCCACGCCGGCTGGGCCGCCATTGAGTTGCAGAACTGGCGGAGCCGTAAAATTACCGGTCCAGTTCTCCGTCGTGCCCGACTGAAAGTCGTCCGTCTGGAATACCGCCCCCCTGACATCGACCGCGAAACCTGCAATTCCACCAAGCATGGAAACAACAATCAATGTTCGCACTTGTTTGACTCACTCAATTAGACAAAGGAAAGAACTTGTTAAGGCTCACGTCGACTGTGGAGAACTTCAGCGGGCGAGATTCCGCCGCTGGCCACACCTGCTTCGGCAACAGAGCAAGAATAGGGCTGCCGCACTGAGGCCCAGCGAGGTCGGTTCGGGAACGACTGTCAGTCGGTAGATCATACCGCTTGGCAATCCGCTACTATTGAGCGCACTTGGCGCCAATGTACCCTTGGTCGCAACGTACACTTCGCCAGACTCGTCGAGCCCAAACGCTTGAATGTACTCGCCAATTGGGTTCCCCCCCACAACGTCAAGGATTGACAAGTCAAATTGACCAGGAGACGTTTCTTCAAGTCCCAACAGCGTGCCGTCGGGCTGCGCGAATCCAGTACTCCAATCTGCAAAGAAGTACAT
>JAGQOW010000368.1 GCA_020427155.1 Planctomycetales bacterium
CGTCTTGACAAGTTCCACGTCGTTGGCTTCACGCTGGAAGTGGTTTGATCCAAACGCCTTGAGTTGCGCCGCGCTGGGTGCTGCTTTCTCCAGATAGTCGAAGATCGCCACGTCGCACTGTCCCGCGTCTTTCAACGCCACAAGTTCACGGATCACCAACTCCATCGACTTGCCGGGCGTGTGCAGGTAGGTCACTTCACCGGGCCACTTGAGCAGTTCGGCCTTGTGACGCTCAATGTCTGCGAGGTCTTTCGTCGTCAACTCGCCAGCCAGCTTCAGTTGCCGCCGCGCAATCGCCGTGTGCCGTGCTGCGCGCCTGTCCAGCATGATAATCTTGGATAGCTCGAAATGGACGAATACCACTTTCTGACCGCGGCGCGCCCAGTATTCCGCGATGCACTCCGCAAACGTCGTCTTGCCGCTGCCGTCAGGCCCGGCCAGCAGCACCAGCAGGCCCGGCTCGATGGGGTCAATGAGGTTATTCCATGACGGCCAGGGCCAGTTGAATTGCTTGCGCTCGCTTTCAGGTAGCTGTGCCAGGGCGATGCGGCGGGCAATCTCGGCGTCGTAAAGCTCGAAGCTGGCCTTCCAATCCATGATTGCGCCGCTGTTGTCGGGCGGGCGAAACTTGCCAAGACTGCCAGACAGCCAGTCGTAAATGTTCTCCGGCGCCTCTTGGGCGAACACCCGCTGGTTTAGCTGGCGTGCCAGTTCCAGAAATGCCTCATGGCGTGGATCGTCGCAGATTTCAAACACGCGCCAATACCTCTTTTTCCTCGACGGTTCCATCGCCCCACAGGATATCGATCTTGACCGGGACAGCCGGCGCGTCAGCCTTCTTCGTTTCACCGTTCGTATAGCTCGGTGCTGTACCATCGGCCCGGCAACGTTTGAGAATGCCTTCCACGTAAGCCCACGAACGCTTATTCTGCCGGCCAGCTTCCTCGATTGCCAGAGTCACGTACTCAGGATGACCACTTTCTGACCACTCGTCTACTGCTGCGGCCAACTGCTGAAACGTGAACGGGTTGATCGTCAATCCGAGACTCTCCCAAGCCGCCACCGCCACCCGCACGGGGTCTGTTGTGCTGTTATCTTCTGTTCTGTCCTCTTCTCTTCTCTTCTCTTCTCTAGGGGTGTTACTAACGCTTGCGTAACGCGTTACATCTGCGTTATTTTCCGCCTTAGCTGCGTTACGTTCGCGGTACTCTCGCTGTCTGTCACGGCTTTGGTTGCGTTTGGTAATGTACTTCCCGCCGTACTGTGACCAGTCGCGGATCGTTAGTACGCCATCAGTGTCAACTAGAAAACCGGGACGATCTGCCGGGCCGCAATCCACCAGCGCCGAAACGAACGCGTCTGCATCGCCGTCCCATTCTGCGGCGTCTGCAATGTCCTCGGCGTCGAATGCGCTCAGGTTGCCATCTTCGGCATAATCGAGGCTCCACCACCACAAGCAGAACAAGTGGCCGATCATCTGCGGTCGGGATATGCCCAATGTTCGCGCCGCCCGTTTCGTCTTGGGGTGATCGCGCAGCTCTTGGTGTGCCTCAATCCATGCCATGATTATTTGGCCTTCGGCAGAAGTTCTTGCAACGCTGCGATAAAAGTCGGCAGGTAGTATGGCTGAATTTCTATGACATTGTACTGTTCATCGCCAGGTGCCTGCTGTTGGATAATTATTTCTCCGGCCGCTCCCTTACCGATTTCAGTGTGGATTTGGCAAAGTGCCATCGCCTTAATATCTATGTCCATGTTATTCGACCTCAGTCGTCTCAGGTGGCTTTGGCATAAGCCGCTCGATTTCTTCCAACGTAAAACGCCGATGGTTCGTCGGGGTACGCATTGCGTGAGCAATACCGTCCCGTGTCCATCGGCGTAACGTCT
>JAGQOW010000369.1 GCA_020427155.1 Planctomycetales bacterium
GATGTAACTGAAAGGCAGAAACGAGAACGCAGACTACGGCAATGGAGCCAGTTCAAGCCTTTCGTTTTGAAGTGTGGTCCATTACTCCTTTTGGCATTAATGTTCAGCTCTATGGCTACGTTATGCTGGATTGAGTTTGTTGCAACTGGCGGCGTCACATTTCGCTTACGGTTTTATGGAAGGGCCGCAACTGGGGTGCTGGCGGGAACAACTATAGGAGCGATTGTTGCTACTTCATATGCTGGGAAGAGCGTTTGGGAGTTTTTCAAATCAAAGGCAACCCCGAACCGACTGGAGCCTATTGATGAGCGTCGCAGCAACTTATAGGCGAAGTCGGGATCTCCTTTCCTCAAAGAAGGGGCTAACCCGACGTTCCAGGGGAGCTGCGCGAAAAGCCGCGCAGCCCCCTGAACTTGGACGTTAGGGGCTAGCGATGGCCTTCCATAAGACACGCATTGCTTATCGGCTTGCACTTGTAAGCGCCTTCCTTGCCGCGCTCTTTGGCGCGTGGCGATTCGGGTATTCCTCGGGAGTGGCTCACGGCGCCCAAGAGTCGTATTATTGCCATGTCATGCATTCTGAGCGTTACTTAACAACGCTCGGCAACCTCAACTCGGCAAAGAATGCTGAAGTTCGGAGCAACTTGGAAACTGGCCTAAGTGTTGGTACCGTAGTTCTTTCTTCCGCGCGCCCTCACATGGAAGACCGCCCTCTCCGATTTACAAACGACACTCTCCTTCGAGTCAAGCGTTATCGGGAGACACATCCGTGGTCAGCCCATGACGAAGGTTTCCAACGTCGTGTAGAAGAAGCCCTTACTTCTATTCATGAACCGAACCAACCCCGCCCCTAACCCGCCGGTCGAGAGGGACCGCCGGCAAGCAGGGCTTGCCGGTTCCCTCCGCGGCTTCGCCGCTCCGGCGGCCTCTCACCTAGCACGTTAGGCATTCAATCGTGTCCTTCGAACCATGGAAGAAGCTTTACTTGATCGTATCGACCATCGTTGGTGGCATTAGCGCTTTTGGCGTTCTTTTTTCCTTCGCCTTTGCCCATGGTTCGCCCGTGATCGGAATGATAGTTTTCGGCCTCATCATTCCTGCCGCTTCTATTGGGAAACTACTCGGAATTGATGACACGGTTACTTTGTCGAGTATCGCCTTTGTCGGCATTTTCAATTTTGTGGTCGCATACCTAGTCTGCCTCGCAATCGGTTTCATAAGGTTCTCTAGGTCCAAGGAACAACGATGAACGCCGAATGCCTAACCCGCCGCTTCAGAGGGACGCCTGCCGGCAAGCCGGCAGCCGCCCCTGAGCTTGCACGTTGGGCCTGATCGATACATATGGACGATTGCTGCAACGATAAGACCTGTGCCATCGACCGGCTGCGCGAGCGCCAAGCGACGACGCTTCGCCTCGTTCTGCTGGTGAATGCCGGTATGTTTGTCGTGGAACTCGTTTCCGGCTTGCTCGCGGAGTCCGTGGCCCTGCTCGCCGACTCCCTCGACATGCTGGGCGACACCCTGGTTTATGGTTTCAGTCTCTACGTCGTCGCGCGAGGCCCCGTCTGGAAAGCGCGGGCCGCTGTGGCGAAGGCGGCGGTGATGGGGCTATTCGGCGTGTTCGTCTTCGGGCAACTCGTGTACAAACTCCTTTATCCTCAACTCCCGACGGTAGAGACGATGGGAGCTATAGGTGCTCTCGCGCTTGCCGCGAACGGTGCTTGCTTTGCCTTGCTTTGGAGCCACCGTGCCGAGGACATCAACATGCGGTCGGTCTGGCTATGTTCTCGAAACGACCTTATCGCAAACGTCTCGGTGTTGTTGGCGGCGTTGGCAGTGTGGATGACGCATTCGCCTTGGCCGGACATCGCAGTTGGCGCGCTTAT
>JAGQOW010000370.1 GCA_020427155.1 Planctomycetales bacterium
CACGAGCCTTGAGATAAGAAGGAGGTTTGGCAAGGATTCGCACTATTGCGATTGCAGACCAAGAGCAAGTTACAAGTTCAGCACTTGAGTCTAGCGGCATCTCGATGCGGGCATGCTTTCATACGAAAGCTTGGGGATAAACTGCACGAGTAGAGTTGCGGTCGACAGGAATCCCTTTTGCGTATCAAAAGGCGAGGTGCGGGTGGGGCTTTAGCGTTGAACGATCAAAGGAGGGGCAGCAATGACTTGGAGTAAAGTACAAAAGAAAATCAAACCCTACCTCATCCGCATCGAGACGCAACAGGGTTCTGGAACCGGTTTCCTCTTTGCCTACAATCCGACCGGGTCGCTGGCGGCAATAGCGACGGCTGCGCATGTCATCGACCATGCTCATGATTGGAAGCAGCCAATCAAACTGATTCATGATGAGACTGGAAAGGTTGCCTTCGTTGGAGAAGATCAGCGCGTAGTGTTCTTGAACCAAACACGCGATGCGGCAACGATTCTTGTTCCTAAGGGCACTCTCCCATTCCCGGACACGACCTTTCCAATAGCGGATTCAGCTAGCTATAGGGCAGTCGGATCAGAGCTCGCCTGGACGGGCTTTCCTTCGGTCGCCTATCCCACGCTGTGCTTCTTTTCAGGTCGAGTAAGCGCCTTCCTGATGCAGCAGGATTGCTATCTCATCGATGGAGTAGCAATAAACGGAGTCAGCGGCGGCCCAGTCTTTTGCGAGAAAACAAGTGAGACTCCGGAGATCGTTGGAATAATTTCTGCGTACCTTCCTAACAGGTCTGGTGATACCCCGGGCCTACTCAGAGCCCAAGACATTACGCCATTCGTGGAGACGCTGAGCACGCTCCAATCGATGCACGAGGCGAAAGAGAGAGAGGAGGCGAAAGCGCAGAACGCAGAAAATAAAATGGATTCAGAAAGCGGGGATCCTGCGACAAAAACAGATGGTCCTGAAACGGAACATTAGCAAGTAGGTTGGGGGGAGCTTGCGAACCCCAACGTGATGGCTGCCTTGCGGTTCCCTGCTGGGGTGCGTTCCTTACCCCAACCTATGAGAATCATAATCTGGTTGGCTGGCCGCTACCCGAGCAAGATCATCAACGACTGCTGACGTACTTTTCGCGCCTTACCTGTCGCACGCCGAATTCCAGCGCCTTCAATGCCTCGAAGCAGGCATCGACCATGTTCGGGTTGCCGCAGAGGTAGGCGACGTCGGTTTCCGGGTTCGGGGCGAACTGCGGTAGCGCATCCTGCACGTAGCCGTTGAAATCGTCTTCGCGCGGTTCGGTGGGCATCTGCCGTGACAGGCAGGGCACGAAGCGGAAGCCGGGATGCTTGTCGGCGAAGGCCTGGAAGTCGTCGGCGTACAGCAGTTCACCCGGATTGCGCGCACCCAGCAGCAGCACCACTTCGATGCCGCGCTCGGCGATGGCCTTTTCAAGCAGCGGCAGCATGGCGCGGTACGGGGTGACGCCGGTGCCGGTGGCGATCAGCAGGTAGCGCCGATTGCTGTCATCTTCCTGCAGGCAGAAGCGGCCATAGGGTCCGCTGGCCTCGATCTGCTGGCCTTCTTCCAGGTGCTCGAAGATGTCGGTGGCCGCACCGCCGGGCACGTAGCTGACCGCGATCTCGATCAGGTCATCCGGCTGCGGTTCGCCGCTGCGTTGCGTTGCGACGGAATAGCTGCGCTTGGTCGCCTTGCCGTCTTCGTAGGTGAAATGCACCTGCAGGAACTGGCCGGGAATGAAGTCCAGCGCCTCGCCGTCGTCGCGACGGAAGGCCAGGTGACGCACGGTGGGCGCCAGCATGTGGCTGGAGACCAGCTTCAGCGGGAAATGCACGGGCAAAGCGGATACCTCGGAAAACGTGG
>JAGQOW010000371.1 GCA_020427155.1 Planctomycetales bacterium
TGGCTGGCAGGGGGCGCTCAAAGGAAACTCCCCGACCGGCAGCTCCGGATCGGGCGGCGACCGACGACTCCTCGGGTTCACCGTCGGAAAGCCGCCGTTGGAGGTTCGCTTCCCGAAAGCTGCCGCTCGCCGATGAGTCGTATCGACCCTCACCGGGCATCCAGCCTTCCCTGAAGCCGCCGTTCGGGAAATCCGGGCTTTCGCGAGGTTCGCTGCCGCGAAGCGGCCGTTGGCGAACTCACCAGTCCGGCCATGAGCAGTCACTGACCGCCCAATCCGGATAGCGGCCATCCGGGCGAGGCGGTATGCTCTCCGCCTATGTGCCAATTAGGACGCACGGTCACACCCATGTCGATCCAGAATGTAAGCCAGCCCGCGGACAGGCTGTTGAAGTGGCTGCCAGCGATTGTTTCGGCAGCCGTTCTTGTTCTTGTTGTCGTGTACGCTGCTTACGCGTGGAACTTCGGGCAGCTTGGTGTCAGTCAATCGCAGGAGGACTGGGGGCAGTTCGGCGATTTCGTGGGGGGGATAGCCAACCCAGTTCTGAGCTTCTTCGCGCTCATTACTCTCGTGCTGACCGTGGGACTTCAAAGCAAGCAGCTGGGACTTGCCAACGAACAACTTCGAGTTTCAAGGCAAGAACTAGCAGATACGCGCACCGAGCTCGAACTGGCACGAAAGGCGGCAGAAGGACAGCTGAAGCATCTACAGCAAGAAGCAAAGAAGAACGACATCTATCGAACAGTTCGAGTTCTTGAAGAGAGATTGGAGACTCTATACAAAGAGCCGGTCTACCTACTCATAGGAGACAGGCTCGAATGCTGGCAGCTCTATCTTCTCCTCTCGCATGGATCCGACTCCCTTCTCGCCAAGGTGCCGCCACTATTGGAAGAGCCGCCCGAACGCTGCCACGCTCAATTGATGCAAACGAAAGGTGCGCTCACTCGTCTTCACGTTACTCTCGTTAAGTTCTCGTTCTTGCTCACTTCGTTGTCTTCAATTGACGACAGTGACGAGCTGACGCTGTTCTATGAGCCAACTCTTGGTCATCTCGCCAAGCAACTGAAGAAGACAGGCTATTTGCCGGAGGATGACGAGCAATCAATGCATCACATGGCCCAGTTCAGGAATACCGTTCGTGAGGGCCGGCGGCATGGGCATGCCTCCTAAAAAGTCGTTCGACACGGACACGCAGCGGAATTCCGCCACACGGCGTGCTGATAAGCTTACGCCGCGCGGCGCAATGCCACTGCGTGCGGGTCAACTCCAACGTTAGCATTCACGAGGTAATCGCAATCATGAAACCAAGCGCAGAAAACCCAATACCTCAGCCTGAGCCACAGAGGCGACCCCCCGTGCCAATATGAGCTGCGTCACCTACCCCTGATAATTTAGTGAGCAACGAGGTAGGTATGACCGACCACCATCAACCGAAGGCATCGATGCAGGTTCTGAACAATCCTGCCGATCCGGGCGTCTCGCAAGGAGCCCGTAGGGCGACTGAAGAGACGACCGGATCGGCACCGCCCGCCGCCGTGCGGGGCGTCGCCACAGAGGTCGTGCCGCGCGCCCGACGCCGGCAGTTCTCCAATGCCGACAAGCGCCGCATTCTGGAAGCGGCCGACCGCTGCACCCAGCCCGGTGAGATCGGTGCCTTGCTGCGCCGTGAAGGCGTCTACTCGTCCAGCCTGAGCACCTGGCGGCGCCAGCGCGAGGCCGCCGAGCTGGCCGCACTGGCGCCGCAGAAACGCGGCCCCAAGGTCGATGCGAATGCGGCCGAAGCGCGCCAGATCGCACAGCTCATGCGCGAGAACGAGCGCTTGAAGAGCCAACTGGGCAAGGCCCGGTTGGTGATCGAAGTCCAAAAAAAAGTT
>JAGQOW010000372.1 GCA_020427155.1 Planctomycetales bacterium
GCTGCCGTCTCTCAACCCAGGTTCTTTGTGGCCCCGCGCACTGACTTCTTTGCCGATTTGCCGGCGCCGATCCATCGGCCAGCAAATCGCATGGTCAGTCGGAAGCCCAGGAGGGTGAACAAGAAAATGCGTTACGCAGGCTATGTTCGGATCAGCTCAGAGGAACAGGTTGGCAATTTCTCGCTGGACGCCCAGCGCCGGGCCATCGAGACCTGGGTCGCGGCCAAGGGCGGCCAACTGGTGAAGGTCTACGTTGACGAGGCCCAATCGGGTCGTACGGCAGATCGTCCTGAATTCAAGATCATGCGCCGCGACGCCCGCAATCGTAAGTTTGACGCCTTGGTGGTGCATAAGTTCGACCGGTTTTCGCGCAACCGCACCGATGCCCTGGCCATCAAGTCGCTGCTGCGTCACGACTACGGCGTCAAGGTCTTTTCGGTCATGGAGCCGTCCGAGGACAGCGATGGCCCTATCGGCGCGCTGATCGAGGGTGTCATGGAGTCAGTCGCCGACTGGTACAGCAAGAACCTGGCCACCGAGGTCGCCAAGGGCAAAAAGGAGCGCAGCAACCAGGGGCTGCACAACAACCAGGCCCCGTTTGGCTATCGCAAGAACGCTGACAAGGGGCTGGTGCCCGACGAGGAGGAGTTGCCAGGTCTCCTGCTGGCCTTCGAGTCTTACGCCACCGGTGAATACAGCGATGTTGGAATCGCCGGTCTGTTGAACGAAAGTGGGGTCAAAAGCAGGTCAGGAAGGCCATTCTCCAAGGAGGGGGTGCGCGAGTTCCTGCGCAATCGCGTCTATCTGGGCAAGATCAAGTACCAGAAGTGCAGCTACGATTCGACCGGCAAACGTGTCTACACGGAGCCTGTGCAGTGGTTCGATGGTCAACATGAACCGTTGATCAGCGAGGAACTCTTCGAGCGATGCCAAGAAGTGCGCGCGAAGCATTGCAGCCATCGCCAAGTTACCTCGCGCTACAACCCATATTTGTTGCGCGACCTGATCTACTGCTACCGTTGTGCCAGCCATCCGCCGGATGGCGAAACCTTTCGCACATACGGCAAGATGCGTCCCCAGTCCCAACGAAAGATCAACCGGCGCTATTACCGATGTCGTGCTCGTGAGATGGGCTATAGTTGCCAGCAGAAAGGGATCCTGACGGAAGACATCGATGCCGAGGTGGTTAGGATTCTGATGAACTTGAAGCCTGTTACCGATTGGCGCAATGGCATCACCAAGGCGGTGGGGAAGTTGCTGGGCGAAAAGGATTTGGAGGAACGCCTGCGCGAGATTCGCGATAAGATCAAGCGCATGGACATGCGCTGGGATAACGGGTTCATCTCCGATGAGGACGAGTATATTCGCCTACGATTGGCGCTGCAGCAAGAGATGGAGCAGCTGACTCCCGTGCCCGACGATGACTTGCAGCAAGCAGCGGATCTTCTGAAGGATTTTCCCAGGCACTGGCGGGCTACGGAAGGGGATGAGGAGGCCCGTCACCGGCTCGTTGAATTAATTGTCGAGCGAGTATACGCAAAAGACGACCAAGTTGTCGCCATGACCCTGCGCTCGAATTTCCACCTGGTTTTGGGCCACAAAATGAACGAGCCAACCGATTTCTCGATTGGCTCATCATCTTGTGGCGAATACCTAGGCGGGCCCGACGGGGCTCGAACCCGCGATCTCTGGCTTGACAGGCCAGTATGTTAGCCGACTACACCACGGGCCCACGCTCGCCACAGATACGATTATACATAGGCCATGGCTTTCGTCAAATATCGCGGCTAAAATCGCCGCGCCAGGGCGCGCCGCACAGGTGATTTGCTCCCCTAAATCCGCTATGTTATACTCGCCCTAACGT
>JAGQOW010000373.1 GCA_020427155.1 Planctomycetales bacterium
CCCTGCAGCCACGCGCAATACCTGTGCCGCTGCCTAGTCTCAACACCTGCCTCATCGGCTCCCCCTGTGGTTCCGAAAGTTGCTTTTATAGCGATCAATTCAACCTGTCTAGGAAACGCATCACACACAACAATCACGTCAGACCGATGACACGCCGCTTTGATATTGCGCTAGCAAGACTGCCGCCCGCAACGACAACGCAGATGGAACAAGCAAAATCACCCCACCCACTGTGACCTAACGGAAAAACCGAGATGAACGGATTATCCGGAAAGACACCCTGAAACGGCTAGCGCCCGATGCGGATTGACCGGCCGTTTAGGGTCGGACAGCGTCTTCCCGTCAAGGACAAGCGCCGAGAACATGGCCACCCCTGCTCCAACTGAGTGGATGCAGTAGGATCACCAGAAGGACACCCTTGTTTGGAAATGGGAGCCAACAATGCGAACTCGAAACCGGTTCGGCTTGGCGCTGGCCTTCGCCCTAGTGTTTGCATTTCAGGCGAACTCCTCGTACGCCAACAGGACATTCATTCCAAGCCTTTCGGAGCTTTCGAAGCAATGTCCCCAAGCCAGAGAAGCGTTTGCGCCCTACGAGGTGCTGGATCGCCGCGGCAAAGGCACACCGTCTCGCCAATGGGAGCGTGTGACTGCACAAGTTGCTGAGAACGTTCGACAGTGCGCCGCCGACGGAACTGCATGCTGCCAAGGTATCCTAGCTAGCATGATCGAGCGCGGCATTGGCTTCGATCAGAACAAGAAACTAGCACTCGATCTGTTCGTGATGTCAGCCCGAAACGGATTCACTATTGCAGAATCTGAGGTTAAACGACTCTCCGAAGAGCTTGGCCTCACGCCACCGGATGCCATTGCGGCTCAGCCTACGCAAGCAGAGCCACCTCGCATAGCACCAACGGCGCAAGGCCGGCCTTCCACAAATAATGTAGATGTTGCTCGGACTCAACCCTCCCAACCCGAGAAGTCGCCAAACGAGTCCATCGTTGCAGCATTTATCGATCTCAATGAGTTTCAAACGGATCGATCCAAGGCTCTCGCGTCTGAAGCTTTGTATGGATCTGAAGCAAACGCCCTTTCGCAGGCTCGTGTTTGCGCGTTGGACGGCGATCCATTTTGCACCTACTTGTGTGGACTCCTGAACGAGTACGGAGCCCCCGGCATTCCGATTTCTCAAGCTACCGCTATCAGTCGTTACCAGCAGGCGGCTATTAACGGTGTTGAGCCCGCAGCGCGTGCTGTTTCGCGGCTAAATGGTAGCTCTGTTGCTGCCGTTGAGTCGTCTGCGCCTGTGCTACCTCGGAGTGATTCGGAGCCGAGCACTACCAGGTCAGCGACGGCATATGCCAGCAATGTCACGATGCCCCGTGAGGTCTCATCCCCCAACACCGCAGTTGTGGCGGCGCCGATACGTGATCAACATCCAGCCAATGGCGTCATCCCCCGTTCTAGCTCGATTGAACCCCAGTCATACTCAATCAGGAAGATCTATCGCAGCGGCGTGGAGGTGTTGATAGTTGAAGGGCCTATCTCGATTGAAATGAACCCAGCCGGAAAGGACGGCAAGAGCTACTTGTACGACTTCAGAGTATTCAATTTCACCGGACGCTCTCTGGACGTGTCGCCAGCAATGTTCGTCGCTTCACAAGGTGGAGAACGAGTATTAGTGCACTCATATGCCGAGATGGAGAAGAAGCTAAAGAGCAAGCACCGTTGGCAGAAGGTAGGCGCTGCGCTAGCTGTTGGTCTCGATGCCTACAGCACGGGCCAGCGTGCCGGGAGGGGATATGCAAGCGGCTCATTCAGCGGCCGTAGCTACAACCACTCCCAAGGATCTACCCG
>JAGQOW010000374.1 GCA_020427155.1 Planctomycetales bacterium
TTGACATCCAGCGATGCCGGCATCAAGTTGAGCCGGGGCATCAACATCACTAACAAGTCAGTTGCAAATTCGAGTTGTGTCCGGACCCTAAGCCCTATGTTCGACGATGGAGATTGCCCCGTTCTCAATCTGCAACAGAAGCCGGGTTGAACTGTCGGCTTCTCTCATTGCCAATTCGCTCATTCGTAGCTGGTCGCGCGCTTCCCTGTTCGCGGCCAACAAATTCTGGATGCCAAGGGTGGTCCTGTCGGAAAGGGATTGCTTGCGGGAGGCGATCGCTTTTTTCTTGTACCAAATCGGGCGGATTGCAGCGATTTCTTCCTCCAACACGTCTCTGCTCTTCGGCCCAAGCTGGGCGAACCGCAGGATCGACTCGCGAATTTGCTTCCGTCGAGCCGACTTCAAGTGTTGATTGCCTGGAAAGAGGGAATGCACATGCCAAGCAGCAATTCTTGTCTTCAGGCAAATCGCGATATCTTGTGCTAGCTGGTCAAGCTCGCCAACTTTCGCTTCGATGCGTTTGTGCGTTTCCGAAGTGCCCAACTCACTAGACTGGATTCTTGCGTCGGACTTTTGCAGGAACTCCGCCATTAGGTGTTCTTGAATCTCGATCAAGTCACGCTCGCAAGATTCCAGCTCAGCTTCAACGTGTTCGGGAAATTCGCCGCTTCGTAGGGCGTCATAGACTTGCCCGGCATAGTCATACACGGCGCGAATCCGGGACTTCCTTTGGGTGTCCAGAAACCTCGATATCCGCTCCACGCCCTTCTTGATGTCCTCCAGCTTCTTGCTGATGTCGGCCAAGTGTTTCTGCGCCACAAGAACGGATGCCACCTGCCATACCGCCGTTGCATTAATCAAGGTCTGGAGTTTGTCGACATTGAACAGGCGGCCTTGCTCAATGATGCCATTGGGCCCCATGGCGAATGCGCGAAGACCTTGACCGTCTGCGGCAGCAACCAGCTTCCCGTTGATTACAACCTCCATCAGTTGCTTTCCAGATGCCTGCTGCGCGACCAGAACTGATGGAACTGCTTGGAGCATCGGTGAAAGTCGGCTGACCGTAGCTTTACTTCGTGCATCAATCGGATTCACTACTCCGAGCTCGTCACGCCAAGAAACTCGCCGAATGGTAAGCATTGGCATATCGCTACGGGTTCCGATCACGATCTGGCTCGGTTGGGCTACTCGTGGGAAATCGGATACTAGCTTCCTTGTGGCTGTGGCCTTCGGGAGCGAGCCAGGGGTAGTTGGCGGAGCCTTTCGTTCTGACTTCTTTCGCCGCGAAACTGCAGCCGCGACGACAAGGAGAAGCAATAGTGATGAAGCTAGCAACACTGCATTTACGCCAATGTTCATGAGCCACGCACCCCAGATCCGAGAACGCCCTCGACCGCCAGCCATTCTTCCATGTCAGCCAATGCTACAAAAACTGCGAGCGGGGCGTTGTATCGCTCGGGAGTCGCCTAGTTCAGCCCAAGGGAGGCGTCATAGAGCACGATCGCCACCGATTCGAGCCCATCCGGAAGATCCTTGGCAGAATCAAACGCCATGACGCCTGATGGAAACCCTGGTTTCGGCGACGTGCCTCTAAGTACCGCGACCAGCGATCGACACACACGTTCGTCATGCTCCTTGGGAACAATCACAGCGAGAGCCGTTTCGGGGCTCTCGCTCTGCTCCGTATGCAGATCGGCCAGAAAAGCCTTCCGGACATGACCAACATTGGCCACGGCGTCTCGCAGCGCTCTCATGTCTTCCTGGCAAAGAGGTGGTGGTCGCGAGAATCCTACGGGCCCATGGGCCGACAGATCAGTCTTATCCATGGGCGGCATGTCGCCACGCTGTAATA
>JAGQOW010000375.1 GCA_020427155.1 Planctomycetales bacterium
ATCTGTGAGCTACTGCGAACGAGGCGAGTGAAGAATTACCGCTGTTTGGAGAGGGCAGTGGATGGGAGCGAACGAAACGTGCGAATGACTTTCCGTCGCTCTGGATCATGAATTTGCTGCTGAAGAGAGGGCGGTGGGCTCGTCGGCTTTCACCCTCGTTGGTGGCTGGATCCGGATAGCGGCAGGCAACTCGGGCGGCATCGACCGGCATCCCTTGAAGCGTTCTGGCTTGGTCCGGAATGCGGCGTAAAGGGCCGCTTTGAGGGGGCTCTGGTCATTTTTGCCATGCTCGTCGCGGTCGGCACCCGGCCACAAGCTGCCGATGGTCGTTACATTTCACTTGCTGGTCGATGGCGCTCGTCTATGTTGAAACCATGACACGACTGCGGCCTCGTGCCGGTCAAAAGCACGCAGTGAAAATTCGGCGCAGCAAGGAGACATCCTCCACCTGCATGCGCTAAGGTCGGTGAGTTTGAGCGTTGCCGGATTTGCCGCGCTGTTAGTAGGAGCAAACGAGACTCCAAGCCCCGATAGATTGCTGATTTGGTTGGTCTCTTCGGGCAGGTTGGTATCTGATGTTACGGAATAGAGGCCATGTTACGCAGCAGTGCAGTCGCCCGAAAACAAAGTTCGCCGTCACGAGCACGCTTATGTCAAAGCCAAAACGACTCCTCTCACTCCCCGAACAAGACCTCTCCCAAGCGTCGGAGAACGGGCAGCCCGAGACAGGGCATGGGTTCCTCATCTGCGCGTCGTCAATGGGGATACTGGCGGTCATGTCCGACGGTGCGGCTCTCCCACTCGATGCAAACGACAAATACTACGACCTGAGCGATCTCCTTGCGGGAGAGCCAATACCAGTGTCCCGGAAAGTCGAGCAAGTTTCGAAGCTCGCATCCCTAAGCTCACGGGCGGCTGCTCTTAGCACGCTGCATTCGCTGAAGACAACAGGCACGGCGGGCTACGCTGGGGTGGTAGGGGCCGTTCCCCTGGTCTTTTCTCAAAAGCTCCCTGCCAAGACCGTGTTCTGTCGCTATCTGGCAGCTAATACCGATTTTCGGTATTCAGCAGGGGAGCTAGCTGCGAACACTTACTTGAGCCCCGTAGTCGAGGCTCCGCACATGCCTACAGGCTTCAGCGTTGTTGGTCGGCTTTCGCTCCCTATTCCTTTGCCGCCACGTCACATCTTCTTCTATGAACTGGGCAAAGGCGTGACTATCAGGGTCGGCACGGTTAGTCCCGCGTTCGGGCAAGCAGGCGGAGGCGTTGAAATTCTTTTGGATAAGAAAGTGGCAGCCATACAAAGTGGTCCTAACCTCCTTCCGCCATGGTGACGGCTAACGACTAAGGTTAGATCGTGATCGCGCAGCGAGCCACGATCTGAACCGTTTGTTGGACGAGCCCGGTCCCTGAGCGCCGCTCGGGCCTCATAGAAAATATCTTTTTTGGATTGCCCCCGGCTTGACCTGTGAGCGGGCGAACGGGCGCCTGAGGGCTTGTTTCAGTGCTGCCAGGGCGGCAGCCGTGGTGCGATTACGGCGTTTTGGGGCGATTTTGTCCCCCTGCCGCGCAAGGTGATGCCTCGGCTTGCGGGCACCGATCTCCCTGGCGCTGCCGAGGGGTGGTTCGCTCACATGGTCAGTGCGTCCCGAGTGTGGCAATTGGCATCGGAATCGTCCTGACGCGCCCCGCCCGAAGCCGTGTTTTTACGATTACCATCGCCGCCCCGCAGCAGGTGCACCGGATCGGCGGCCGTTGCCTGACTTCGGTCGTCGACGGGCGCGGGACGAGCCTCAGCACCACCTGCAGCAAGGCGATCAGGCGCTTGCAGTTGGGGTGCAGGAAGCCG
>JAGQOW010000376.1 GCA_020427155.1 Planctomycetales bacterium
CATCGACATCATCAAGAACAACCTGCTGGCCGAGTTGGACAAGCGCCCCGACTATGGCATCGACCGGGCGTTTGACGAGTGGAAAGACCTGATCGACCTGTTGCCAGACCCGGCGGTGCAGGAGCGCTTCCTGCGCCAGCTGTACAACATGTTCAAGTACCTCAAGCGGGTCGAGGTCAAAGGCTGCACCCGCGCCACGCGCTCGAACCTGATCACCATCTACGACACCCTGCTGCGCAAGCGCCCGGTCTGGCTGTTCGGCGCGCTGCAAGCCAAGGGCAAAACCTACTCGGCACTGCTCAACCCCACCGTCGCACGCGCGGAATGGGGCGACGCTGCCGCAGCGGCCTTGCAAGACCTGCAGCGCCTAGGAGCCGCGCCGGCTTACGCATTCTTGTTGTGGGCCAGCCAGGTCGCGCAGAGCCAGAAGTGGAATGAGGGCGACGCATTGAGCCGCTTGGCCGCTTTGCTCACCAAGTGGTTCTTTTGGCGGAACCTCACCGATATGCCGCCCACTCGCGAACTCGACCCGATGTTCATGGATCTGGTTGGCCACCTGCTGACGCAGATTCGCAGTGGCGAGATCACGACGCTGGACGGCTTCATCCAGCAGAGCAGTAATTGGTTGCTGGGACGGGCAGCCCCACAAGATGTTTGCGAGTCGCGCCTCAAGGGCGATGTGTACCTGGAGAATTACGACGCCACGCGGTTCATGCTCTGCAAGCTGGAAGAGACACACCAAACCCGTGAAAACAAACGCGACCTGTGGGTGCATGACGCCAATGATCGCCCCGTTTTTACCGTCGAACACATCCTGCCGAAGACCGAAAACTTGGGGCCGGGCTGGGTGACGATGCTCGAAGGGAACCAGAAAGGCACTGCGGCTGCCATTCGCGAGCGCTGTGCGCACCAGCTCGGCAACCTGACCCTGAGTGGCTACAACTCCAAGCTCGGCACGATGGAATTCTTGAAGAAGCGCGATCGCAAGAACGATCAGGGTGATTTCATTGGCTACCGCAACGGCTTGTACCTGAATGCCGACTTGGCCAGCCGAGATGATTGGAACGAGGCCGCCATTACGGCGCGAACAGACAAGATGCTCAAGGAGGTGATGTCCATCCTGAGCCTGCGGGGGGAGCAATAGATCATGCTCGTGTATGTCAATAATTTCCTGTTTGAACCGGCACAGGGGCCGGACCAGATCGTTCAGCTCGTGGCCAAGTGGGTGGGACAGCGAGCAAAGAGTTATGTCGATACCGCGCGACTTGCCGAGGGCATCCGAGAGCTGAAGCTCAAGGATGGCAGCACGTTGACCTCACGTGCCACTTGGTCCGCCGACAAAGGGAGAACCTATCCCTTCTGGTTCTGTGCGCAGCTTAGCCACCGGGACGAAAAAATTTCGGGCAGGCGCTGGATCACCGAAATCGGTCTACACCAAGAAGCCGAGGGGCAGGCTATCGAGTGCTCTTTGCTGCTGAGGACCGACGAGGTCAGCGCACGGGTGAACGCTTCAATTCAGGTGACTCGTCCGAAACTGGTCGAGCAACTCATCCAGTCATGCAACCCTCTCGGGCAAACCCCTGGGTTAAAAGTCAAACAACTGACGCTGGAAAGTGCATCAGCTTTTCTGCGAGAGGTGGAGCGCGACGAGCGGAACTATCCGATTGTGATACTGAGCACCAATCGCGATAACGAATTCCCGGTTACTCCAGAGCGCTTACGGTCAATATTGGTGGGGTTGGCCGACGTCGTTTGCGTGCCGGCAGAAGAAGACACATTTGCCATTGAAGAGATTGTTGGGCGTCGCTTCATGGCTTTTGGCGGGGCCCTCAACATT
>JAGQOW010000377.1 GCA_020427155.1 Planctomycetales bacterium
ACCCACCGCCTCCACAGAGTGACTGACACGGTTGCGTCAGTCAACGGCGAATTCCTCTCCCAATCGCGAGCCATTTCGAGCCCGCCCCGGCCCCACTCTGCGCGGACCACCTCTCCAAAGGCCGATTCACACGCACTTCTCTTCGCCAGGCTCGCTGCCTTTCCCAACCCCACAATACAAGTCGCCGACCGATTTCGCCTTCCGGTTTTCCGGCTAAGACTGTCTCAAATTCCTTTTTCCTGTAGCATCTGTCACACCAGCCTCAAGTCGGTTTTGTATTGTTTGGTGCCCAGATTTTCCGACTAAGACTGTCTCAAATTCGTTTTTTCTCGCTGGAGCCAGAGCGAAGGCAAGGGCCGGTGGCGTGATGGTACGAATGATCTATTTGTTGATGCTGACCGCTAGCGTCAGAGCGGTTGCAGTTACAAAATTTGGAATTGAACAATTCCAAACGAAAAAGCTGGTGCGAAAGGTGGTCGCCTTGGCCCCTGCATCGGCTTCGCTGGTTGCTTCTTCTTTATGCCCATCGCAGCGGCTCACGCACGCACGGGAAAGCCGTGAGCCATCGCCATAGATACCAGCATGAAGACGTTTCACGAATGGCTGAGAGAACGGCAGCAACAGAAAGGGCTGTTGCTGGGCAGCGATGGCAGACTCAAGGGGATGTCACCAGCGCATCCGTTGCCACGGGATTCAGCGGTCAACAAGGGCTTAAGCAAAAAGCCAGAGCCGCCGCCGTCAGGCGTGCCGGTGTTCAAGCCGTGGAAGCCTGCTCAACCGGCAAAGCTGCAACCATTCAAAACGGCACAGCCTGCGAAGATCGCCTAGTCGGCCTTCGGGCCATCAACCTTGTTGCGGATGCAAGTCCTTATCCGATCGCTAGCATCGCTCTCAGGGCGAAGCATCAACTCTTCCGTTGCATCTCTAGGCCATTCTGCACCAAATAACTGAGCAAGCCTCTCCCATGCACATGCTCTTGCGGTATCCGCAGCATGGCGATCTTCAGCAACCTGAATGATCTTGGCGACGGCGACCCCATCACGTTTACCGGATAACGCCAACAAGTTGATTGCCATACACTGGATTGGCTTGTCCAAATCTTCGATTTCTCGAGTGTCACCATTCACAACGAGACCCTCCAGAACTGATCTCAGTGTCGCTCGCTGATCGTGAACTTCGCAAAGAGTGTAGAGCGTTGCGGCCACCACCATTGGGTCATAATGATCCAAGAGCTGATATAGAACGTTCTCATCGCCACGCTCGGCATTTCGCCGCATGTCGATGATCGCATTGTGAATGACACTAGGCGGTTCGTGCTCGTGGTCAAGCAGCAGACGTAGCGCTCGTTGCCGGACATGATTGCTGTTCAATTTTCACCTCTCATCGGGCAAGCTCCCCCAAGATTTCCTCAGCACGATCAAGCCAACCTGACAACTCTCCTAGTTCGGCTTCAATAATCGCCCGATCGGAAGGCGACAAACGAGAGTCGCTCAAGTGCTTCTTGAGGTTGATGATGTGGCGTCGTGCACCACTCATGTTAGCTCTCGTTTCGGAGCGTAACCGGCGTTCCGCCGGTGTTTGTCTCATAGTGAGTTGGCTGGAGTGTAGCCGGAGACGAGGCTTCTGTGGGGGTGTGCATTGGCCACCTCCTTTTCGGCTCACCATTCCAGGAAGTGTCGCCAATGGTCGCTTTGGAATGCAGCTCGAACGTCGAGCACCCTCTGTGCCAAGATGACTGAGACAACTGCCTCCTCATTTATTACTGTAGAGGGCGAGGAGGCCCAGGATGCCAGA
>JAGQOW010000036.1 GCA_020427155.1 Planctomycetales bacterium
AGTTGTTGTCGACATTGTTGTACTGGGGGCAGAAGTAGTACGACTCGGGCTTGCCCTCCTGGCCGACCAGGGCGGCATCTTCTGCGCTCTGGTGCATGTGGTGCGGAATCGGGCCCATGTTGTCGAAAAACTTGGAATAGATGGGCCATTTGCCGTAGGTATCCCATAGGGCGTCGCCGATGATTCGCTTCGGGGCGGCCGCCACCGCATCGCGAAGCATGAACTGCTTGCCGTCGAAAACACAGAAGCTCTGCCCCTCGTGCCAGACGCGATTGTCGTTGGCGGCGTCGGTGGTGCTGCCGAACCAGCGTTCGTCGATGCCGCCCCGATGGGCCCCGTAGGAGTACCAATCGTGGGGGTGCAGCTTGATTCGCTTGCCGGGATGCAGGAAGCTGCGAGGTACCCAGTTGGGCGCCAGCCGGAGCAGCCCGCCCTCGGCATCGAGTGCCTGGTCGAGTAGGCTGGTAAGGCCCTCGCCATGGAGAACAGGTTGGCCTGTGAAAGTTGTCGTTTCGGCAGACATCCGTCATTCGCTCCTAAAAGTGGTGAGGAGGCCTGCCAAGGCAGGCTACGAAAAGCTCCCCGCGTGGTATCTTGGGGCTTGGACTGAAGAGACTAGTGGACAGAAAAAAGTCGCACTCTGCAAGCGACCACCCAGATGGGTTGACCGCCGTATTCCCCGAGGAGTTCCAGAATCATGTCTATCAAATCTTGGTCGATCACCGATGCCGAGGCCGATCTGCATCAGGAGCAGTTCAGCCTTTCGCCAACCGACATGCCCGGTTTTGGCGACAACTGGGGCGTTAAGCGGCGGACGCTTCGGGGGGGGCTGCGAGAGGGCGTCGATCTGATTGAAGTCGATACCGGCCGGATGCGGCTCGCGATCCTCCCGACCCGCGGCATGGGCATCTGGCGGGCCGAAACGAATGACGGACAAATGCTCGGCTGGGAATCGCCTGTGCACGGGCCGGTGCATCCCCAGTGGGTGCCGCTGGTCGAACCAAGCGGTCTGGGCTGGCTCGAGGGCTTCGACGAACTGATGGTCCGTTGCGGGCTGGAGAACAACGGTGCGCCGGCCTTCGACGACCAGGGACAATTGCTCTACCCGCTGCACGGCCGCGTTGCCAATCGCCCCGCGCAGCAAGTGTCGGTGATTCTCGACGACAGGGCCGGCACGATCACCGTGCGCGGCGTGGTCGAGGAAACCCGGTTTCACTTTCAGAAGCTGCGGCTGACCGCCTCGGTTACGTTGGCGATCGGTTCGACCTCGTTTACGATGGACGACAAGATCGAAAACATCGGCGGCACCGAAGCCGGTATGCAAATGCTCTATCACACCAACTTTGGCGAACCGATGGTGGGCGACGGCGCGCAGCTGGTAGCGCCGGTGCGCGAAGTCGCTCCGCACGATCCGCACGCCGCGGCCGCCATCGACTCGTGGCAGGTCTACGGCCCCCCCACGGCCGGCGCCGCCGAGCAAGTCTTCTTTGCCGATCTCATTGCCGACGGCAACAACCAGACCCAGGTGCTGCTCAAGGCGGCCGACGGCGCCTCGGGCGCCGCGATGCGATTTAGCACCGCACAAGTTCCCTACTTCACCGTCTGGAAGAACATGGTGGCCTCGGCCGACGGTTATGTGACGGGAATCGAACCAGGCACCAATTTCCCCAACCCGCGCACCTTCGAAACAGAACAAGGCCGCGTGGTCAAGCTCCAGGCAGGCGAAGCGTGGACAGCCCAAGTGTCAGTCGATTGGCTGAAGTCGGCCGCCGAAGTGACGGCCGTCGAACAGGCAATCGGCAAACTGCAGGGCAGCGTAACCCCAACCGTGCATTCGCAACCCAAACCGGAGTGGACGCCGTAATGGCGGGCGAGAGCTTGCCTCGTCGCAACAACTCGTTGCAAGCGGTAAGGTTACGTCACGCATTGGGTTATTCACTCCTAATACACGGCAGGGCAATTGCACTAACAGTTGCAATCGGCTAGACTGGAGAGACGTTCACAGCAAAACCTTGTTCAGCAAACCGACTCGAGAAACCGCTAATTAAGGCGTCCCGACACTTTGCACACCCCTGCTATAGGCAGGATTCCTGTGCAAGTGTCGCGACGCCTTTTTTTCGGTTTTTTCAACTGAAAGGAAAACCGTTGAGATTCGCAGCTTGTTGTATAGTCGCAATGCTGATGGTGTCCTGCCAGCTTCCTGTCGCTAGGGCGCAGTTGATTCGTAAGGTTGCATTGAGCGGGGAGGTCCCGCCGGGGACTTCCGACGGTGTGGTTTTTGATACTCTCGGATTCCCAGTGATAGATGCTCAAGGAAGAGTAACATTCCATGCAGGTCTGAAGAGTGCGAGCGGTGCCTCCATTGCAAACTATTCGGGCATTTGGTCCGAAGGCTCGGGTACCCTCACTAAAGTAGCACGTGCTGGCGAACAGGCTTTTGGCGCGCCTGCTGGCGTAAACTACCAAACTTTTCAGCCGCCAGCAGTGAGTGCAACAGGCCACTTAGCTTTCGGCGCAAACCTGAGCGGATTCGGAGTTGTCGACCGCGTAAACGATGAAGGCATTTGGACGGGATTTTCAGATTCGCTTAGCATGGTTATGCGGTTAGGGGATCAAGCACCTGGTGCACCTCCTGGAGCGAAATTCAACAAGCTAGATTATCAATATCCAAACGGCTTTCTGCCGAATAACTCGGGGGAGTTGGTATTTGGTTCTGCGTTGGTCGGTAGCGGTGTTGACAGCTCAAATGACTCGGGTATGTGGCTGTACCGTGGAGGAAGCTTGGATCTAGTCACCAGGGAGGGGGATCCTGCGCCAGGACAGCCCAGCGGAGTATTTCTATCTCAAACTTCAAACGTTTTTCTAAACGCAGCCGGTAGTGTGGCATTCCTTGGGTCTCTGTCAGGCACCGGGATCGATAGTTCTAACAATATTGCAATCTGGAAGAGAACAAGTGACTCGCTCGACCTCGTTGTCCAAAGTGGTGACTCAGATTCTAGCACGGAAGATGACGTTATCTTCTCCAATTTAGCTGGGCTGGGTCTCTCCAGGACAGGGGAAACTGCGTTTCGTGGTACCTTGCAAGGCACTGGGATCACTTCGAAAAACAACGTTGGTATTTGGCTAGAAGAATTTGAAAGTCTGACCTTGATCGCTCGCGAAGGAGATCGAGCTCCTGGCATGCCCGAAGGAGAAGTCTTCGGATCATTGCAATTTCAACACATTGAATCTAATTCGGTTGGGCAAGTAGCGTTCGGTTCGTTCACGACAAGTTCTAACGGTATCTGGGCGGGAGGACCGGGGGCGCTCATATTGGTTGTTCGTGTAGGAGAGCACGCCCCTGGTACACCAGAAGGAGTAGGCTTCAGAAACTTCATTGGCAGGTCGCCGGCCCTGAACAATGCCGGTCACATAGCTTTCGCTGCGACTCTGATGGACAGCGGGGGAGTCAATCCACGCGGCAGCGGAATCTGGGCGCAGGACCGCAATGGTTTGGTTCGCCTTATTGCGTTCGAAGGCGACGAATTCGAGATCGCTCCCGGCGACACTCGCACGGTCCGTTCACTCTCTTTCGTCGGTGAGGCCATCGCTGATCTTGCCAGTGCAGGCAGATCCACACTAGCAATCGATCGCCGGTCCACTTCAAGCGCCTTCAACGACGCGAGCCAATTTGCCTTTAAGGCCACCTTTGACGACGGCTCTCAGGGGATCTTCGTCTCCAGTTTTGCTGCCATCCCAGAGCCGAACTCGCTGTGGCTGGGCGCTTCTATCGCCGCGGGGCTCTTGGTAAGAAGAAGCCGTCCAAGGCATTGAGGTCGGCTTGCCGTGCATGCCACCGGCATACACGTCGATTACTTGTTTCCCTTGCACCAGGAAGAGACCCAGCGGGGGAAGACGGTGGCGGGGCCGGCTTCGATGACTTTGGCGATCTCGTCGGCCGACATGCCGCGGTCGAGCATTTCTCGCTTTAATTCATACTCGGCATTCCGCTTGTGGACCGCGCCGATTACGCCAGCGATGATCGAGGTGAGCGAGATGATGATTCCGGTAGCGCAACCGATCGTTACCAGCAAGACAATGAACCGCTCTTCGCCTTCGAGCCCCAAAAAGGCGTCGCTCGCCGTGTTTGCTTGAGCTAATAGCAGTGAAGGTTCCATCGGATGACTCCCCAGGGTTACGCACGAGACGAATCTTTCGGCTGCGCGGAAACCACGCGTTCGACTTCTTCGACGGTCATGCCGCGGTCGAGCAGGTCGCGCTTGAATTCCACCTCCTGGCGATAGCAGGCGTACTTGCGAATCTGCTTGACGACTGAAGTGACCAGACCCGTGCCGAAGATGATCATCATGATGATCACAATCATGTTGAACGGCGGCGGCATTTCGATGATACGGTGGAAGATATTGTCAGTCATGGAGATTTCAGCCTGGAAGTTGGCAATACGCTGCAAATGCCGTCGTCAGCCTGGCAGGCACCAAGAAGGGCCTGCCGCCAATGGTTCATTTTAGCACTTCAACATTGTTTCACGGCAGGTAGTTCGCCAATGCCGCGGGTTTCTTGGACACTTTCGTCTGATGTATCACTAAATGAGCAGCGCCGACGGCTTCTGACGGCCGGCGCGCAAGCTTATCGACACCGCCAATTGAGCAGCCAGGTGTGCCTATTTCTTGGGCGAAGCGTGCCTACGGCAGATTGACTTGGCGTCCTAAACCACTTACTGTAAAGGTGTTTGCGAACTTGGCCGCTGTGCTAGTGTCCTTGTTTTTCGGGACATTTGGCCCGTGGGACGAAAGGACCATGGGGCCCGATCGGTCTCGTCGACTGCCTGCCTCCTAATTCCCCGCCCGCTTATGTCCGCTCCCTCCGACAAACCCTGGTCTGGCGTGTTCGATGGGGCAACCGATCCACGCGTCGAGAAGTTTACCGAGAGCGTGAGCTTCGACCACCGGCTCTACGAACAGGACATCCGTGGCTCCTCGGCCCATGCCCGGATGCTGGCCAGCGTGGGAGTGCTCAGCGACGAGGAGTGTCGGCAGATTGTCGAGGGGCTCGAACAGATCGGCAGCCAAATTGCCGCCGGCACCTTTGTCTTCCGCCAAGAGCTGGAAGACATCCACATGAACATCGAGCGGGCGCTGATCGAGCAGATCGGCGATGTGGGCCGCAAGCTACATACCAGCCGCAGCCGCAACGATCAGGTATCTACCGATTTTCGCCTCTGGATACGCGATGCAATCGATCGGCTCGATGGGCTGCTGGTCCAGCTGCAACGAGCATTTGTCAGCCGCTGCGAGCGCGACCAGGGGGTCGTTCTGCCGGGCTATACCCACTTACAACGTGCCCAGCCCGTGCTGGCCAACCACTATTGGCTCGCTTACTGCGAGAAACTCGAGCGCGATCGCACACGGCTGGACGATTGCCGAACGCGGGTAAATCAATTGCCGCTCGGCACCGCTGCGCTGGCAGGCACCTCGATTCCAATCGATCGGCAAATGGTGGCCGACGAATTGGGCTTCGAAGAACTTGTGGCCAACAGCCTCGATTCGTCGAGCGACCGCGACTTTGCGATCGAGTTCTGCTTTGTGCTCGCGCTCATCGCCGAACACCTGAGCACCTGGGCCGAGGAATGGATCCTGTGGTCGACGAGCGAATTCAACTTTCTGAGGTTGCCGCAGGCGTACTGCACTGGGTCGTCGATCATGCCACAGAAGATCAATCCCGACGTGCTGGAATTGACTCGTGGCAAGACGGCCCGCGTGGTGGGCAACCTGCAGAGCCTGCTGGTGCTGGTGAAAGGGCTGCCGCTGGCTTACAACCGCGACCTGCAGGAAGACAAGGAGCGCGTGTTCGATTCGGCGGAAACGGTCGAGGCATGCGTCGGTCTAGCGGCGGCGGTGGTGGCTGGCGCTGAATTGAATCGCAAGGCAATCGCCGAGCGGCTCGAACAGGGCTACCTCGATGCGACGACGCTGATGGAGTACCTCATCGGGCTCGGCATCCCGCAGCGCACGGCCCACGGGATCATTGGCAGCCTCGTGGCCGTGGCCATGAAACGAGGCGTGCCGCTGGCAGAGCTTTCGCAGGCAGAGTTTCAAGCGGCCCATGAAGCGCTCGACGAAAAAGTGTTCGGCGTGCTGGGAGTCGAGCGCGCGATCGAGGCATTTTCCAGTTACGGCTCTACGGCTCCGACAGAAGTGGCAAAACAAGTCGCTATGTGGCGCGAAAGGTTGCAGATTCAAGTTTCCAGTTAAGTGGCACTCAATTTCGGAACAGTGAATTAGCCGTGCTGCCACGCAGCACAAGGCAGACAGGCAGAGGACATGGATTTAGGTTTTGTACCGTCGCGATGGACCCGAGGCATTGTTGCCCTCCTATTGATCGCTTCGCCTCAGGCGTTTGCGCAATCGGCCGACGAGGCATTGCTGGCCGACGCAGCCCTGCGAGGTCCGGCCGTGGCGGCCGTGCTCGACGTACCACGCGAAACACCCGCCCAGCAGGTGTTGGCGATGCTCACTTTGCTCGACTTGGGTGAACAAGATGTTGCCGCCGCTCTCTGGAATTCGTCGGGCCAGGCTGATTTCGACGACGACAGTTGCGCCGCCTTGGCCGCGAAGTTTGGCACGGCGCGGCTACTGCAGTTGGCACGCCAAGAGACCCTTGCGGGCGAAGGGCCTGGGGCCCAGTTTGCCGGGGCGCGAGCTTTTGTCGATCGCTGCCTGAAGACCGCCTCCGAGCGGGCCCGCGATCCCCAGCGGTTGGCAAAACTGATTGCCGATCTGAACGACCCGACAAATGCCGTGCGGCGAGCCGCCCGTGTCGATTTGGCGGCCACCGGCACGGCCGGCGCCGCAGCAGGGCTCGAAGCGCTCGCGCAAAGTGAGGACGAAGCGGAACGCGCCAACCTGATGTTGGGACTTACCAGCTTGCAACCCGAAATCGAACCGCTGCTGCTGGCGGCACTGGCCGACGGCAAGGGCCATTTTCGCCGCGACGCGGCCGAGCTGGCGGGGTATCTGCGGGTTGAGTCGGCACGTCCCTGGCTGGCAGCCGCCGCTGCCGGGTTGAGTGATGAACCAGCTATGGTCACCGCCGCTATCGCGGCCCTGCAAAAGATGAATTTGCCGGTACCAACGCCGCAAGAGGCGAGGACCCTCTTTCGCAACGAGCTCGATCGGCTTGAGCGCGGCGTATCGCCCGATCATCGGCCTGCAGCCGAGGCTTATCAGTGGTGGACGTTTGATCCGAATGGCAACAAGTATGCAGCGCGCGAGCTATCAGCCGCTGATGTCCAGGTTATGGCTATCGCGAGACTTACCCGGTCGCTGGCAAACTTGCCCGGAGCTGCTGACGAGGATCGCAAGAGCTTTCTTATTTACGCCTACCAGGTATCGCAGGTGCTGGGTATTGAACCAGATGAAGAATTGCAGCAGTTTGCAACTTCGCTGGGGCCCGAGCAGTTGGGCGAAACGCTAGAGAAAGCGGTGCATGAAGATCGGGTCGCTGCCGCAATTGCCTGTGCCAAGTTGCTCGGCCAACAAGCCAACTCGGAAGCCTTTCGTGCCAGTGGTTTTCAGGCCTCGCCGTTGGCAGCCGCCGTCGGACACGCGGACCGCGAGCTGCGTTACGTGGCATTGGAAGCGATAATGAAACTCGCTCCGCAGACCACTTTTGCCGGTGCGAGCCACGTGCCCCTCGCGTTGTGGGAGTTCGCTGCCGGGGCCGGCGCTCCTCAAGCGGTGGCAGCCTCGTCGATTGCGATCCGCGGGAGCGATTGGGCAGGTCAATTGCGAGAGAAAGGCTACGACGCTACTCCAACAACTTCCGGCAGCCAGACACTGGCAGTGGCGATCGAGTCTCCTCGACTGGGGTTGATGCTCATCGATAGCGACATTGGCCGACCGCTGCTTCGCGAGGTGGTATTTCAGCTGCGGTCTCACTATCGCACGCGTCGGGTTCCCATCGCGGTGCTCAGCAGTTTACCGAATCTTGACCAGTCGCGACGTATCGCTGAGCGTGATGAGTGGTTGATCGCCGCGCCACGACCCTACGAGCCTGTGGCCATGGCGGAGATCCTCGACCAATTGAACAAACTCGGGTCGCCGCCAGGGTCGCCCGAGCAGCGAACCAAACGAGCAGTACAAGCCCTGACCTGGATTGGTCAATTACTCGAGAACGGGCACCCCTACGACGAATTGCTTCGCGGCGCGTCTGTACTGGAAGAGACTGTCTACGTGCCCGAGTTGGTTGAGCCCTCGTTACGGGCCCTGACCATCATTGGCACCGCGGGGAGTCAGCAGACGCTCGTCGACCTGGCGAGCCAGGACTTTCAGCCGATCGAACTGCGAGAGCGGGCCGCCGCTGCGTTCGCAACCAGTGTCGAGCGATTTGGCAAACAACTCACTGCGGCCGAAGTGCATCGGCAGTATGACCGATACAACGCCAGCGCAACGGCAGATGAGGCAACTCAACAAGTACTCGGGCGGGTACTCGATGTAATTGAGGAGAAGAAGTTTCATGCCAAGAACCCGGGGGATGAGGCCCCTGGGCTTCGCCCTTGATAGCTTGCAACCATGGCGAGACTCCCGAGCACAATCGACGTCGACAGTCCGACCGCTTCACCGCTGCCAAGTATCATTGGCGCCAGCCCGGCTATGGCCGAGGTCTATCGCATTACTCGCCAGGTGGCTCGCTCGAATGCCTCGGTGCTGCTGCTAGGCGAAACCGGTACAGGCAAAGAGCTGATTGCCAAAGCGATTCACGAATTGAGCAATCGCCGCGAGCGACCGTTTATCCGAGTCAATTGCGGAGCACTCAGCGAAAGTTTGCTCGAAAGCGAGCTGTTCGGCCACGTTCGCGGCGCTTTCACCGGGGCGATCGACAACCGCACGGGGCGGTTCGAGGCGGCGCACAAAGGCACTATTTTTCTCGACGAAATCAACTCCACGACGCTCCACTTGCAGGTCAAGCTATTGAGGGTGTTGCAGGAACGAGAGTTTGAGCGCGTCGGCGACACGCGGACTTTGAAGGCAGACACGCGGGTCATCTCGGCCAGCAACCGCGATTTACTGGAACTAGCCGAGGAGGGCAGTTTTCGCGAAGACTTGTATTATCGGCTCAATGTTGTGCCCATTTACTTGCCTCCACTTCGCGAGCGGCCCGAGGATATCCCGCTGCTGGTGACCCACTTCCTGAACTACTACAATGAACTGAACGATCGCTACGTTGCCCATATCGAACCGGCGGCGATGGAAATGTTGCAAAACTATCGTTGGCCCGGCAATGTCCGCGAGCTCCAGAATTACATCGAAGGGGCGGTGGTGATGGCCCAGGGCGACGAACTGAATTGCTCGCTGCTACCGCCAGTAGTCACAACGGGCCGCCAGCCTCGTGCGGTAGGAACGCGGGCGATGGATTTTGACTCGCTTACCGAAGAACTTGTTTACACGGGCCTCAACGGTTCGAACAGTGAAGATACGGACATCCATGGACGGATCGTCGATCGTGTGGAACGCGAGGTGATTGCCCAGGTGATGCTGGAATGCGACAACGTCCAAATCAAGGCCGCAGCACGTCTGGGCATCAACCGCAACACCTTGCACAAGAAACTCAAGCAATACGGGCTGGACAGCGACCCGACGAACGACAGATAGCGCTTGCTGGCGCCGTTCTTATCTTCCTGATTTGATTGACTTTTGCTCGAAGATAGTACCGTTGCCCAATGGGAAAGACCCACACATGAGTAGCCGGTTTCTCCCTGTTCAGAATTGCCACCGAAGGGTGTTCGTTGAGCAGTATGAGTAGATTGTTACTGTCGCGTCTACTGGCGTAATTTGCAGGCAAATCCATATTTAGTCCTGGTGAACAACATGGATTCTGGCATCAACATGCTCTGTTTCTCGGGCAGCTATGTGATAGCGCTGGGTTTGGAGCTGTCGGGTTTGTGGACGCAGGTGCGTCTCCGCCGACCGATGCTGCTTGTGGCTGGAGGTGCGGGGCTGGTTGCCCATACCTGGTACCTGGGCCGGCGCATAGCTGAGATGCCCGCCGCTCCGCTGGCGAACCAGCAGGACTGGTACGTACTGGCGGCCTGGGCTTTGGCCATCATTTACTACTCGCTGAAGTTCTACTACCCTCGCTCCGCGACCGGGATGTTCTTGCTGCCGGCAGTGCTGGGATTGATTGGCGCGTCGCTGCTCGTTTCGACCGCGCCTCTGTCAAATTCTCAGGGGCCGCGCATCTGGATCCAAATGCACGGCATCTTCCTGATGCTGGGCACTGTGGTCGTACTGTTTGGGTTTCTGGCTGGGCTGATGTATCTTACGCAGAGCTATCGCTTGAAGCACAAACTTCCCACCCGCAGCCGATTTCAGCTGCCAAGCTTGGAATGGCTCGAGCGCGTCAATAGCCGGTCGCTCGGTGCCGCAACTTTTCTCGTCGGGGGCGGTTTTTTTACGGGGGTCTTGGGCCGCTTGGCGCAAGAGGGCGACCAGAACTTCGTTCCTTGGACCGACCCCGTGGTTGTGGCTTTAGCCGCGATGCTGCTCTGGCTGGTCGTGGCCGAGGCGTTTCGCCTGGTCTATCCAGCTGCTCGCCAGGGCCGCAAAGTGGCGTACCTGACACTCGCAGCTTTCGTCTTTCTAATTCTTGTCCTGGCAGCGGTTACGCTGGAAGATTCGCTGCACGTTGGACCAGAACTGTCTGAGAATCGAGATTCGATCCCAAGAGACCCGTTCCCGTCCTTGCTGGGGACCGCAATTTGTCAACCTGCCGACGGAGGGCCCCGATGAACCTCCGCATGATAGGTTGCAGCCACAAAGATGCTCAACTGGACGTTCGGCAGCAACTGGCCTTCAATCCAACCCAAACGCTCGAAGCGTTAGGATTCTGGCAGGCGCGATTTCCCGACGATGAATTGGCACTGCTGGCCACGTGCAATCGGGTAGAGCTTTACGCAGCCGGTTCGGCCGATCCGCGAGAACTGGTCGACGCGCTCCTCGACTACCGTCACGTTTCGACCAGACAGGTCGAGGCCCATCTGATGTCGCTGGCCGATACCGACGTTGTCAGGCATCTGTACCGTGTCACATCGAGTCTAGAAAGCATGGTCGTCGGCGAACCGCAGATACTGGCGCAGGTGAAACAAGCTTATCAGTTCGCTCAAGAAGTCGGCTCAACGGGACCGATGCTGCACGATCTGTTTCAATCTGCCTTGCGCACCGCCCGCCGTATCGCTGGTGAGACTGACTTACACAAGCACCGGGTGAGCATCCCAAGCGTTGCGATCTCCGATTTGGCCAGCTGCGTTTTCGAAAGCTTTGACAACAAACATGTACTGGTCATGGGTGCAGGCGAGATGGCGGAAGAAACCCTCCGCTACCTTCGCGATGCGGGCAAACCGCAGATTCATGTGATTAATCGAGACGCCGAGCGTGGAAATAGACTCGCCGAGCGTTGGTCTGGCCAATACCATGAGTGGCCTGAGTTGTGGGACCAGTTGGTCGAAGCCGATCTTGCAATCAGTACCACTTCGGCCAGCGAGCCAGTGGTAACGTCTGAAGAGTTTGATCGGCGTGTATCGCCGTACCGTCATCAGCGGCCACTATTCGTACTCGACTTGGCAGTGCCCCGCGATTTTGATCCTGCCGTGGGAGAGGCTCTCGGTGTTTACTTGTACTCTTTGGACGACTTGGCCGAAGCATGCAAGAACAACCAGGCAGCCCGAGCGGCAGAGCTTCCTAAGGCAGAAAAGATCGTGGCCCAAGAGACGAGTCGCTTTCTGGCCGATGCGAGCCATCGAGCGACAGCGCCAGTGATAAGCGGCCTCCGGCAAGAACTCGAACGGCCCAAGAAAGCGGAACTTGAACGGCTGTTTCAGAAGCTGCCCAACCTCGATGAATCCGGCCGCCGAGAGATCGAGCAATTCGCCGACCGATTGGTCAACAAGATGCTGCACCCGCCCATGGAATCGCTCCGCGATGCCTCGCAGAACGGGACGCCGCATGGGCTACTCGATGCCCTGCGGCGGTTGTTCAAGCTGGAGGATTAGCTCTGGAAGGTCTCCTGTGAGTACCGCGACCGCTGAGCCTGATTATTCATACTCCTCTTCATCGTCTTCATCTTCTAGGTCTTCTTCATACTCATATTCGTATTCGTACTCTTCGCCGCCGGCATCTTCGTCGTCGTCCCCTTCAAGTTCCGAATCGTCCTCTACCTCTTCCCACTCGTCGTCTTCATACTCATCTTCTTCCAGCTCTTCGTCGTATTCTGATTCTTCCTCATCGTCTTCGATGTCAGAATCATCTTCTTCATCCAGTCCCATGTCGTCGTCCTCTTCGTACTCGTACTCGTACTCTTGATCGTCGTCTTCGTCTTCGTACTGAAACTCGTCATCCTCGACGTCGGCGTCGTCCAGCTCCGCGCCGTCCAGTTCGGGACCATCTAAATCGGCTCCATCGAGTTCAGCGGCCAGGCGTGCCTCTCTAGCTTGCGTGGCAGACTTTCTTGGGTTGTTCATCACGATCGATTGCACGGTTTGCTCCTTACCCATCTCACTTAATTAGAGAAGCCCCAGCGGCAACTCTGCTCCAGCAAACTCCGACGATGTATTTAGTGCGGCACTATCTCATCGTATCGAGTCCTGAAAATCAGGACCGTTCGTTACACTAAACACCACTATCGATGCTACGAATTTGATCGATTTCTGGTAAATGTTCCAAGCGTCGTAGACCAAAAACTTGCAAAAACTTTTTCGTCGTCCCGTAGAGGAACGGGCGACCCAATTCCTCAGCTCGCCCGACAATACGCAAAAAATCACGTTCCATCAACACTCGGAGGATTTCTCCACATTGAACGCCACGAATGGCCTCGACCTCGGCTCGCACCACAGGCTGCCGATAAGCTACGACCGAAAGGGTTTCCAAGGCCGGGGCCGAGAGGGTCATCTCCTCAGGACATCCGTGAAAACGCCTAATCCAAGCAGCCAGTTGCGGTCGGGTAAGCAGCTGAACGCCCCCTGCCACGTCTACCACCTGCATGGCACTTGACCGCTGGTCGTAGCGGCGAGCCAGTTCGCTGACCAAGGTTCGAGCTTCGGTACCATCGGCCAATTTGGCCAAATTCGCCAGTTTTCTCGTAGAAATCGGCTCTCGCGATAAGAATAGAACCGCCTCGAGTCGTAATAATTTGGCTTCCTTACTGTCTTCTACAGCAGGCGAAGCCCCAGCAGCGGCCGGTAATCGCCAGCTCGCTGGGTTGGGAGCCGCTGCCGGCCGATAGAGCAGCGTGCGGTAGCGGCCCGCCGCACTCGAGAGGAGATGCCCTAGGGTAGTGCTTTTTTTTCGCATGCAGCAGGCCATTGACGTCATGAAAACTGGTAAACACGAGGCATATCAGTGAAATCGTCGCTGTTCTCGACGCGCCAACTGCCAACTCGAGACTTCGCCGACGACTTGCTGAATGGATACCAAGGGATTGCCTGCCACGGCCTCAAACTGCTGTGTCGCTTCGGCATCTTGGACCAATGGCATGGCACAGCGAAATCGGAACATCTGGCCACTGTTGCCCCATTTTTCCAGGCTGTATTCAGCGGCTCCCATGCCTCGCAGCTGCTTCAACATGGGCTCTGCCTGGAAAGAGATTGCCGAATCGCCTCTTTCTCCAGGTCTGTCTACTGTGGTGACGGTCGGCGAGGGAGCCGGCGTGGAAAGATTCAGTTGGTATCGGGGCGCCGAAATCATCGATTCTGAATCGTGCTTTACCTGTCCGTAGCCCAATGCTTCCTGAGCAAGCTCTACCACTCGGTCGACCACGCCTTGGGCACTAGGTGGCAAGGGCCCGTAATAAACCCAAGCCGATGGCAATCCTACTAAGACCAGCAACATGATTGCCGCACGCATCATTACTGCCATAGGTAGTACCTCATCTCAATCCGACTGTGTAATAAACTGGCATTGGCGGCAAAATGATAGCTAGGGACGTTTTTGGCCTGCAATGGCAATATCAGCCTGCAATCGCTGACCGCCAGTGGCACGGGCCATGAATTCAGCGTGCTGGCGGCTTGTGGCTCGTGGCCAAGCACTACAATGCCAGCATGTCCGACGCGATCTACCTCGACTTCAATGCCACCGCCCCGATCCTGCCTGCGGCTGCCGATGCAGTCCGTGAAGCTTCTCTCCGGTTTGGAGCCAATCCGGGTAGCCAACACGAGCCTGGCCGAGAGGCTCGCCGGGCCTTGGAAAACGCCCGAGAGAGGATTGGGGAATTGCTCGGAGCACGTCTTGGCGGCGCCAATCCCGACCGGCTGATATTCACCAGCGGAGGTACCGAAGCCAACAATCTGGCGCTGCTGGGACTCCGAGGCTTGCCCGGACAACATGCAGTCGCAACCCTGCCGAGCCGAACACGGCATTTGATCACCTCAGCCATCGAGCACCCCAGCGTGATCGAGCCAGCGGCTCATCTGCAACAATTGGGCTGGCAAGTTTCGCAGATCGGCGTTGACGAAAACGGAGCGGTCCGCCTTGACGAGTTCGACGACCTGGTAGGGACACGTCCCAGCCTTGTAAGTTTGATGATGGCGAACAACGAAACCGGGGTCCTGCAGCCTGTTGAGACTGTCGCCAAGTTGTGTCGCGAGCATGGCATCCCGGTCCACTGTGATGCGGCACAAGCGGTTGGAAAAATACCCGTCGATTTTGCCAGACTGCAGCTGTCGATGCTGAGCTGTGCGGCTCACAAGTTTCAGGGACCTCTCGGGATCGGCGTCTTGGTGGTTCGAAATGAGATCGTTCTGCATCCGATCATGTTTGGCGGGCATCAACAAGCCGATCTTCGGCCAGGAACAGATACCTTGGCTTTGGCAGCGGGAATGTGTGAGGCACTCGAATTTAGTTGCCAGGCAATCGAACAGCGCGGCCGAGAAGTGGCAGAAAAGCGAGATCAACTCGAACAGCTGGTTTTGAAAGGGTTTCCACGGGCGATGGTGATTGGTCGCGACTCCTCGCGGCTGCCAAACACCTCAAACATTGCCTTTGTTGGGCTCGATCGACAGGCACTCGTCATGGCACTTGACCTGGAGGGAGTTGCCTGTTCGACAGGTTCAGCCTGCTCAAGCGGTTCCAGCGAATTGTCTCCCACTCATCTAGCTATGGGACTCGATCCGAGCGCTGCAGAGGGGGCGGTCCGCTTCAGTTTGGGTATCTCGACTACAGCTGCGGAAATCGATGAGGCCGCTCGTCGTATCCTCTTCTGCTGTCAGCGTTTAGAACGAGGCAGAAACCTCTAAAAAAACCGTTTGTCTCCTCCCTGTTTTGCTCTCGATCGGGTAGAATCGGTGCTTCATTTATTAGCATATTTCTGCGGTGTGCGAGCGGCTTTCGTTCCGTTTTTTGGAACACGGTAAAAACACTCAAGTGTGGACGGAACCATGGTGGTCAACGGGGTGACGCATATCGAATTGCCTGGTCGCTTCTGTGACTCGCTTCAGGAACCTGAGGTAGCCCTGCCCTGCTTTGTTGCCGGCCCCGAGAATCGTCTGACTGTCGCCGCATTTCAGCGGTTAATGGATCCTGACCCGCTCGATTCCAGCTTAGCGTTTTTCAATCCCTTCGTGCTGGTAGGTCCTACGGGGAGCGGCAAGTCGCACCTGGCACGCGGAATTTGCCGCAAGTATCACTTGCTTTTTGGTGACGAAGGGGTCGCCTATTTTACAGCCATCGACTTTGCGCGCCAGCTGCAAACTGCTCGTGAAGAAGCGGGGTTAGAGGTATTCAGAGATCGTTTGAGCAATGTGTCGCTTTTGATCGTCGAAGACTTACAGAAGTTGCCAGAGCGGGAATTTGTTCAGCGGGAATTGCGCGACCTTATCGAGCTGCTAGTATCTGCAGAGCGAATTGTTCTGATCACCTCGCAACAATCTCCCTCTACCATGCTGCAACAAGAAGTAGGGCTTTGTGATCGTCTGGCAAGCGGTCTGACGATTCAGCTACGGCCCCCAAGCTTCCCAGCCCGTCAAGAAATCCTTCAAATGGCGGCAGGCTCGTATGCTGTTTCCCTCAACTCCCAGCAACTCGAAAGTATTGCCAAGAGCGTGGACGGTCCGGCACCGCAACTGCTTCGAGCCTTGGCCAAAGTCAAGTTGGACTGTTGCCACGACTTGGACGCTTCTCAGCTGGGTGAACCCATCCGACTTAAACAGATCATTGCCGTCGTGGCACGATATTTTTCCATTACCCAAGCTGCGCTTTGCAGCCCCAACCGACGCAAATCACTAGTCCATGCACGTGCTGTTGTTGTCCATCTCGCTCGCAAGCTTACTGATTTGAGTTATACCCAAATCGGTCAAGGCCTGGGACGTCGCGACCATACGACAATTATGCAGGCCCATCGCAACATCCGGCAATTGCTTGCCGACGATCCCGCGATCCAGCAGTCGCTCGATCAATTGCAACGTATTCTGACCGCCCCTTGAGTTCCTGCTCATATAGCCCTGACTCTTTCCTTGAACAACGATATTCATCACCAAGAGCAACTCCCCTGGAAAACTTGTCTCCACCATGTCGCTATCTCTGATTGTGTAACTTGGCACTGCCAAGTGTTCCATCACTCACTAATTTCGCAAGTTTTCCCAACAAAGACCTGACGACCTATTAACGACAACTCAACACGTTTGCCACTTAGCTCACTCTGCACTAAAGAATTGCAATAGCTAACTTTACGTTTTTCAGCGTTCCGCTTTCGACACTTTTGTTACTCCTTTTACTGCTGTTACTAACTTCAAACTATATAAGACAAACTCAGGAGGTGCCTGTTGTCTACTACCTTGGAAAACCAGCCCGTGGCAGATCGTTCTTCTACGGGGTCAAATGCAAACCGCGGCAGGAGTGGTCAGGTAATGAAAGTATCTTGCGATCGTGAGCAACTTCTGCAGGCGTTTCAAACAGTCGCCTCGGTGGCGCCCTCGCGGAGTCCCAAGCCCATACTCCAAAACGTGAAACTCGAAGTCACGCAGGAAGGCGCCGTGCTTTCAGCGACCGACCTTGAGATAGGCATTCGTCATCAGGTCTCAGGCGTGGATGTCCATGTGCCAGGCGTGGTGATACTGTCGGTGTCACGATTCGGTTCGATCTTGCGAGAGAGTACCGACGAGACGCTGCACCTGGAGTCTGACGGGCAAGGAATCACGGTGCGTGGTGAGCGCAGTCAGTTCCGGCTATCGGCCGAGAATCCGGCGGACTTTCCGCGGGTGACGGGATTTGAAGCAAAGAGCTTCTGCGAAGTGCCTGCCAGGCTGTTACGAGAGCTAATTCGCCGAACCGCTTTTGCGACCGACAACGAGAGTAGCCGCTATGCGTTGGGCGGCGTGAAATTGGAGTTTGAAGAGGGGCAGATTACGGCGATCGGGACCGATGGGCGACGTTTGGCAAAAATGACGGGTCCTGTAGGGACGACCGGTGCGGCAGTCGATCCTAGCCAGACCATCATAGTTCCGACACGGGCCATGCAATTGATCGAACGTGCGATTGCGCCGACCGACGCCGAGGTCCAGGTGACTGTCGTCGGCAACGAGTTGCTCGTGCATACCGCCCGGGCAACGATCTCTGCCCGACTATTGGATGGGCGTTTCCCCGATTGGAAGAAAGTTTTTCCGGAACAGGGAACGGGAGTGAAACTGGAGCTTGCAGTGGGAACGACGCATTCGGCGGTACGTCAAGCAGCGATTGTCACGAGCGAGGAGAGCCGCGGCGTCGATCTCACGTTTGGAGACGGAATGCTGATTCTTTCGGGGCGTGCTGCAGAGGTCGGACAATCTCGAGTCGAGGTGCCCATCTCGTACGATGGGGCAGAGCTGACGGTGACGCTGGATCCTCGGTTTGTAATCGAATTCCTCAAAGTGCTGGATGCCGAAAAGACATTCACCATGGAAGTAAAGGATTCGGAAAGCGCGGCTGTATGCAGCACGGATGATGGATACGGGTACGTGATCATGCCCTTGGCGCGTGATCGATGAGCGAGAGCAATCATATTCGTGAGCTGGGAGAACCTGAACTCGAGGAGCTTCGGGATTTGGAGCGTCGTAGGACATCGCACCGAAGATGGTTTGAGGCAAAACGGCCAAAACAGATTAGTAATGTGATCGCCCAGCTGGTCCAGCGAAGAGGCTATGCCCAGGTTCGTGCGGCTGGCGAGCGAGAGGCGGCCTGGCAAGCAACTGCCGGCGAAGAGTTGGCGTTGTTAACAAGGGTCGGCGGAATGCGACGAGGCGTGCTCGAGGTACTGGTAGCTAATTCGCTTTTGATGCAAGAGTTGACATTTCGTAAAGAAGATTTATTGGCCGGTCTGCAGGAGCAGCTTCCCGAAGAAGGAATTAAGCAGATTCGTTTCCGGCTGGGGGCAATCGATTCGCAGTAATTGAAGTACAGTTGAACCAACTTGGTGATAGTAGTTGACTATGGCAAACGACGAAGCAAATAGCAGCGAGAATCAAGCCGAAAAGAAAGATTACGGCGTCGACCAAATGCGCTACATGAGCGATTTGGAGCATGTCCGAGAGCGTACCGGCATGTATATCGGCAATCGCGATATGCGCGGTATGCACCACCTGGTAACCGAGGTGGTAGACAACTCGATCGACGAAGTGATGAACGGCTATGCTCGTGTGGTAAGTGTTACCGTCAATGGCGATGGTTCGATCACTGTCGAGGATGATGGTCGAGGCATTCCAGTAGCCGTCGATGAGAGTATCGGCAAGCCGGCGCTGGAAGGCGTGATGACCATGCTCAAGTATGGCGGCAAGTTTGGCGGCGCCGCGTACAAGACGTCGGGCGGACTGCACGGAATCGGAGTAAAGGCGGTTAACTTTCTCTCACAATGGTGCGAGGTGGAAGTCCGTCGTGAAGGACACGTTTTTCACCAAGAGTATGAACGCGGCAAACCGGTTGCACCGGTAAGGAAGGTAGGGGCCACGAGTATCACGGGCACAAAGACCACTTTCAAACCCGACCCGGAAATATTTGGCAATCTGAAATTCGACTACAACATACTTCATCGTCGGTTGCAAGAACTGGCTTTTCTCAATCGTGGGGTTAGGATCAACTTCAAAGACTCTCGCAACGGCGAAGGAGAAGTCTTTCAGTACGAGCGAGGGATCATCGAATTTGTCGAGTATCTGAATCGAACCAGCGAGCCGATCCACACGGATGTCGTTCATGTTTCAGGCGAAATTGACAACGTCGAACTGGATATCGCTTTTCAATATTCCTCGGAATACACAGAGAATATTCACTGCTACGTCAACAATATCAACACGCACGACGGCGGTACGCATCTTACCGGCTTTCGAACGGCGCTAACCCGTTCGCTCAATCGGTATGGAAAAAGCCAGAACCTCTTCAAGGACATCGTGCCCACTGGGGAGGACTTTCGCGAAGGGTTGACGGCGGTAATCTCGGTGAAGATTCCCGAGCCCCAGTTCGAATCGCAGACAAAAGTGAAGCTGAACAATCCCGAGCTAGAAGGAATCGTCAATTCGGCGGTCGGCGAGTACCTCGCAAAATACCTGGAAGAGAATCCAGCCTCGGCCAAGAAGATCGTCAACAAAGCGGTCATTGCCTCGGAAGCTCGTGAAGCGGCTCGCAAGGCCAAGGCGTTGCTGCGAGAACGCAAGGGGGCGCTCACCCATGGCGGACTTCCGGGCAAGCTGCGAGATTGTTCTAGTAAGGAAGTGGATAAGTGCGAACTCTATCTGGTCGAGGGCGACTCGGCGGGCGGCAGTGCTGAAGGCGGACGGATCCGCGAGTATCAAGCCATTCTTCCTCTTCGCGGCAAGATTATTAACGCATACAAATCTCGTGAAGATAAGGTTCTGGCCAACAACGAAGTGCGGAGCATGATTTCTGCGGTAGGCATCGGCATCGGGGAGGATCTCGATCTAAGCAAGCGCCGCTATGGAAGAATCGTGATCATGACCGACGCCGACGTTGATGGTTCGCACATTCGCACGCTCTTGCTGACGTTCTTCTATCGGCAGATGTACGATCTCGTAGCGCAGGGGCATGTCTATGTTGCCCAGCCGCCGCTGTTTCGCGTGCTCCAGGGAAAGAACGCGAAGTATGTGCAAACTGAAGAAGAGATGAAGACCCAACTCCTGGAGCGAGGGTTGGGCGATTGTGTCTTGGATGCCGGAGATGGCCATCTGGTCGATGGCGAGAAGATGGAAAAACTCTGCCGTACAGTCGCATCCTTGGAAGATGCGATCGTCGCGCTCGAGCGCCGTGGCATCAGCTTGAAGATCCACGCCGAGCGTCAAGATCCCACGACGTTGAAGCTTCCTGTGTACCATGTCTTTCTTGGCTATGAAGAATACTGGTTCTCTGGCCGGGATGAGCTGGACTCCTTTGTGGCGGAGCAAGAAGCGAAGCTGGGGCACGAGCTGAGAATCGACGGCAGTACGATCGCAGAATCGAGCAACGCGACAGAAAACGGCCAATCGACCAATGGCGAGGCAGCCGGGAGCGAAACGTCCAGAGGCCCCAAGCTCCGCATTGTCGAACTGCACGAAGTTCGCACCGTGAACACCTTGCTGGCCGATCTGAGCAGCCTGGGTTTCTCGATCGATGCGCTCATTCCAGAAGATCGCACTGGCCTCGAAGGTTCGCGCTACACATTGCGCCGGGGTGAGAATGAGACTGGCCTGGACGATCTTCGCGGCCTGCCAGGCGCAATACGATCGGCGGGCGAAAAGGGACTGAAGATCACCCGCTTCAAGGGCTTGGGTGAAATGAATGCCGAGGAACTCCGCGAGACGACACTCGATCCGACCAATCGAACCCTGCTACAGGTTAGGATGGACGACGCCGGCGCGGCCGACGACCTTTTTCGAGTGCTGATGGGCGACAGCGTCGAACCCCGTCGTGAGTTTATTCAGAAACACGCGCTCGATGTCAAAAATCTGGATATTTGATTCTTACTTTAGGGAGATTCCGACGTTACTCAGCATTGCAGTAAGCAAGCGAAAGCTAGGTTAAGTTGCCAATCGAGTGGCATCAACAATCTGCAAATTCCCCGCCCAAATACAAAAGAGCAGCAAACTTCGCCACCGAGACGATTTATGAACATCCTCCGCTACCTATTGGCCTTTGTTGTCGCTTGCTCATGCTCGGTTTCTGTCGTGGCCAAAGCAGAGCAGGGAGAGTGGATCCCGCTCTTCAATGGAAAGAACTTGGATGGTTGGACGATAAAGATTAAGAGCTATGAATTGGGCGACAACTACGGCGAAACGTTTCGTGTAGAAGACGGGGTGATCAAAGCGGTCTACGATCGGTATGAAGGCCGCTTCCGCGGGCGGTTTGGGCATCTGTTCTATAACGAGACCTTTTCCAACTATGAACTTCGTGTGGAATACCGTTTTGTTGGTGAGCAGGCGCTGGGAGCCCCCGGTTGGGCGATTCGCAACAGCGGCGTGATGATTCACGGCCAATCGCCCGAGAGTATGGGGCTCAAACAGGACTTTCCGGCGTCGATCGAAGTTCAGTTATTAGGCGGCGACGGTCAGAACCAACGGTCGACGGCCAACCTTTGTACGCCGGGCACCAATGTGGTGATGGACGGCAAGCTCCACACCCAGCACTGTACCAACTCCAGCTCCGAAACATACCACGGCGATCAGTGGGTAACGGTCGAAATTGAGGTACGGGGCAACGAGGTTATTCGACACAAGATCGACGGACGAACCGTCCTCGAGTACACCCAGCCCCAATTGGACGAGACCGACGACTCGGCGAAAGCCTTGCTGGCTGGCGGGGCCGAGAAGATGCTCTCCAGCGGCACGATTTCGCTCCAATCGGAAGGCCACCCGGTGGAGTTCCGCAAGGTCGAACTGCGGAAACTAGAAGACTAACGTGTTTCTGCCCCGCTAGGCGGAAACCGCCATCACTTTGGCATCAGGGCCGCAGCAGTCGGCCCATTTGGCCATTTTCGGACTGGCCGAGGCTCGCTTACCGGAGGACATTTTTCCTGGCAAAAGGTTGACTCTTTTGCGAAGGCTGCGCAAGGTAGAAAGATTAGGTTGTACCGGTTATACCGCCTGGAACGCCCGCCTCATGGCCTGTCCAGGTTGGGGTTTTCTACACGATTCGCGTCTTTTCAGGGGAGGATCAACCATGTTGATTCGAAGTATTTTGAGTCTGTCCGCTGCCACATGCTTGTTGTTGGCTGTTCCTACTGCCCAGGCCGATGAGGGAATGCCAGGCCAATCGTTGCTAAACGAGATGGGCCTGGCGAGTATCGACATGATGAGTGATGACGAGGCTATGGAGATTCGTGGTCTTGGCTACTATCCCAAGTACAATCACGTGAAGCCTGTCGCGATTGCTTATGGACATTCTTACGCTGGTGTCAGTGGTCACGGAGCGCAAGCGTACAGCGAGGACGGTTTCTATGCCCGAGGCCCGCACAAAGCAGCTGGTGCTCACGGATCGTTTGCTGGGCTGATTGTTAAGCAGCATGGGGGGCCTCATGGCGGCGGCTCGCATGGCAACAAGCGTCAAAGCGGTGGCCACTCGAAGCCGAAGCCGCAAGGCAAGAAAGTGATCGCGTTTTCCGGCGGTTTTTCTTTCGCTTCGACCAAGTAAGCTGAATTGATTGAAAAAGTTGGCAAAGCCCAGGGGTTACACTCCCTGGGCTTTTGCATTGATGTCGCACGGGCTCACGCATTTCCGGTTCATACTTTATGATGGGATCAGGTTTAACAGCCACCCTCGAGCCTGTTTGGCGATTGCTTCTTGAACCGTCCTAATCAACAACTTGCCTGGTTGCTCCAAGAAGCGATTCGCCAGTTGCGAGGCGGTCGACTTTCAGCGAGGTGGATAACCGGGCTGATTGCCGCTGTCGTCCTGTACTTGCTGCTCCAGCCAGTACTGGAGCGAAAGTGTGGCGTCGACCTGCCAGGGCTGGGTGACCTTGGCGAGGTGGCGACCCCACGGTCACCTGCCAATGTCCCTCGATCGCGTTCCGACCCAACCGCGTCTCATCAGGATCTCGAGCAGATCCTGCATTCCTCCAGACTGCAAACCTATGAGTCGGCCGCCGGACTACGATACACCCGCGGCAGCCAACATGGACACCGACTCAAGCATTTACTGGCTCATACCGAGGACGAACCCAAGCGACCGGGCCAACATGGAGTTTTCGATAGTCGAAATGCAGTGGAAGTGGTGGCTCTTGTGGACGAGGCCTATCTGCAAGCCTTGGCGGGAGAGGACACCGAAGTTGAACATGAGGGAGATCGAACAGTTTACACAGTCAATCTGGGGCGACGGATCGGCTACATTGGAGGCGAGAGCGGCAATCGGCGCGGGCGACCCGAGGCCCGGCACATGCGGCTGGTGCTAGAAGGAAGAGACTTTGTGACGGCGTTTCCGTGTCAACCTTAGGTGAACGACGAATGCGAAGGAATGGCGGGGTTGGACATTCCAGAGCGGTTCACTTGGATACTCCCGACCAGACAGTCGAGCTATGGTGCCTAGTTGCGGCACCTGGTTGCAGGTTGAATTGGATCCGATCAAGACACTTGCTCCCAGCCCATCGGCGCTATTACGTAAACGAGTCTTGAAACAACCTATTCAATTCAACAGCCCCGAACATGCCCAATAAGCAACGAATGTATTATGTCGGCTTCTGCCGGATTTGTGGGACGGGCCCATTGGGGCTCCGCAAATGTGGCGGTTGCGGCACGGTTGTTGTTTTGTGCGACGAATGCGATGCCGTATGGACCTCTGCGGATTTTTCGGCCAAGCCCCATTTGGCCACTGCGGGAGAATTGCCTTGCCCCGAGTGTCGGGCCTCGCTTGTCGACTCGCCATCTCGCTGGGCCACGAAGGCTCAGATCAGGGCCACGTCTTGGCTGCAGCGAGCGCTGGCTGATGGAGAATTCCTTCTTCGCCAAGGAATGGCTTTTGCGCCCGAGACCAGGGAGGTCCGCGATCCTGCAGGAAATGACGAGCGGGATTCGGCGAAAGACACTTGAGATTGATACTCAGGCTGAGGGCTATGACGCGGGTGGTTTCCAAGGAACGCCAGCGGTAGATGTCCGTTGGCCGTGGACATGCGGGTCAACGGGCCTACAATCTGCAGTTAGGCTGGCGTAAAGTGGCGCCAGACGTTCTTCCGCCTGTCGCATTTTCTGGAGTGGATTTCTGATGCTTAGTAAAGTCATGCAAGATGCCATCAACGATCAAATCAACAACGAGCTGCACTCGTCGTATAGCTATTTGTCGATGGCTGTCTGGTGTGACCACCAGCAGTTCAAGGGCAGTGCCCATTGGATGCGACTTCAGAGCGAGGAGGAGCGGATCCACGCAATGCGTTTGGTCGATTTTCTGCTCGCCCGCAACGGTCGCGTGTTCCTCAAGCCGATTGGGCAACCCGAGGTCGAGTTCGAGTCGGTCGTCGAGGTCTTCGACAAAGCGTTGGCCCAGGAACAGACCGTGACGCAGCAAATCGATGGGCTCTACGAGCTGGCATTCCAGGAAAAGGCGTTTGCTGCCTTGGTCGAGCTGGAGTGGTTTATTACCGAACAAGTGGAAGAAGAGAAAACTGCCCGCGAGATCGTGCACAAGTTCCACATGGTTAAGGACGATCCGGCGTCGCTGCTGGATTTGGATCGCGAGCTAAACGGACGGGCGCCTGAAGCAGCGGAGGGAGCATAGCGATCGAATGTAGGCTCCGGCGATCTGGAGGATCGCAGCCAATGCTTGACGCCATTGTTTAAGCACTAAGCCCAGAACGAGCGATTGGCGTTCAGGAGCCCGTCGCTGAACATGGCAACGCGGCCCTTGACGGCTCCGAATCCGCCGAACTCGCGAATTTCCAGATAGAGAAAGACGCAAGCCATCAGCAACGAAATCAGCGCGATGACCAGCAACACCGTGTAGATGTTCAACTGCGGCTTCTTGTTGAGAACGCTCGGTGTGCTAACCGATTCTAAGTTTGGTTGCGACATCATCGCCCTCCTGGATCTGTCCCTGCTGGAATCGGCGAATCACGCGTCCAACGGCTCGGTCAGGTTCGGTCCGAATAATCTCGGCCCGGCCAAGATACCGTTCGCCTCGGAATACTTCGATGGTGTGTCCCCGTTTAAGCCCATCGTCGGCGCCTACCGAGACCTCGATCAGCTGGCTGCCCGCTTGCCGAATGGTCGCGCTGACGACGCCTCGTACGCTTGGTACTGCGGCCTGGGCGTCGGTTGTGGGATCGATCCCATTCTCGCGAAGCATTGCGGTAGCCTCGCCCAATTGCTGCGCTAACTGAATGTGCCGCTCGTTCAGAGACGAGAGTCTTCCCTGAGCCTGGTGCAGATCGTCGGTCGAGCGAATCGTGGTGGCGACCGCCTGATCGCGGGCTTGCTGGTTCTCACGGATCTCGGCCCGCAGGGCTTCGACTTCGGCAGTGAGTTTTTCGTTGTTTTGTTGCGTCGAGGCGACGGCGGCCGTGTTGGCTCGTTCTTGTTGGCGAAGCTGGTCGAGGACCGATTGGATCGAGGTGTTCTGCTCGATGAGTTGGACTCGTTCGCTTTCGAGCTTGCGAACTTCTTGCTGGGCGGCTTCGACTTCGGCCGTGAGCTGGCTTTCGAGACTGTTGTAACTGCTTTGAAGCTGTTCGTTTCTGTTGGTGGCTTCGCTCAGCTGAGCGGATAACTTCTCGGCATCGTCTCGCCAATTGCGATGGGTGCTGTAAACGGCCATCGAGAAGGCCATCAGCATGATGGCGGCAATGGCGATAAACACAGTTAAGCTTTTGCCAAGCAGATTCATCTAAACACTTCCTCTGTTCGCAACGGGACCAGGACGCAGGCCTGAGCGCCCTGAGCTGGTCGACAACATGTAGAACGGTCGCAACCCCCGGCCAATTCAGGAGATAATCCCTACAATCGCAGTATAATCAGGCTGCGAAAATGGTGTCAAACTTTCCCCAAGCCAAATCGAACCAGGTGGCCGATTTGGGGCCGATTTTGACAATTCTGCTGGCTGGAGATCGAATTGCTGCCTGAAAAGGGAGGTTCTAGCCGGGAAAGCAACCGCAGCCCGAGCCACAGGGACCTGCCGGCGGCTGGCCGCCTGGCGAGGCCGAATGGGCTGCCGGCACGCTCAGCAGCCTGGTGAGTTGCTCGTGGCCACAAGACTCGCACGCTGGCTGCTCGTCGCTGCGGACGAGATGCTCCTGTTCATGGCCACATTTCGGACAAGTGAATTCGTAGAGGGGCATGAGGTTCTCGGTTCACCTTCAGGGAGGGAAGCTTCTTGGGAAACACGATTCTTAGAGTTTTGAAAGAAACAAGTCTGCCTTGGACTTGGGCACGTCGCTAGAGCTCAGGTCGCCGCAGGATCTCCTGGGCTAGGATCAACTGACGCATCCCTTGGGGACTGCGCATCATTGCTGCAATTTCGGCTGCGGCACCTTTTTCTTTTTCCTTCCCGGGGGGAGCGGTAGACTCTTCGCGACGCTGGAGACTCCCCACTTGATGATCAAATCTCTGATGAAGCCGCGACTCGAGCCGGTCGTCGGCCAAAGCGACCTCGTCGCCTAGTTTTTCGGCATGCTCAACGAGCTGTTTGGAACTGATGTGTTTGGCGACATGCTCGGCGACTCCTTCATGACGGAGACCGCCTTCTGGCTGGGGCGGCGGAGTACGTTGGGGCTTTGGCTTGCGAGGAGGGCTTGATGCCCGTTCCTGTTGCGGAGGTTTGCCTTGTGCGCGGCGGAGAAAATCCTCGACTTCTCTGCGCAGCGACTCTTCCTGGCCGACCGGTTGTGGGGCGAGCGGACGGCCTTCGGCAGCCTGCTTGGCAGGGGGTCGGGCAGGCCGTTTTTGCTCGACAGGTTTCTTCTTAATGCTCTCGCGAGCGCTCAACAATTGGCCGATGCCGTAAAGAACGAAGAAAATAACACCGACCACGACTTCCCAAACGTCGGCAGCGAGAATCAACGGCATGGTGTCTGCTGTGGACAAGTGAGGGCTTTCTCTTCGGCTCAGTCCTGCTGCCCGCCATCGTCTGTCGTTCGAAACTGCGAAGACAGTCCAATGCGTCTAGTTCTTTCTGGACCAATAATAAAATTGCAATTGTGCGATTACTCGCGTCGACCACCACTGGGCCTGGCGATCGACTCCCGCATGTCAGTGTCGGCTTGTACGTTTTTCAGTTTGTAGTAGTCGAGAATCCCTAGTCGGCCACTTTGAAAAGCTGCCGCGATAGCCTTTGGCACTTCAGCCTCGGCTTCGACCAACCGGGCCCGATTGGCTTCCATTTTGGCGAAGTTCTCTTGCTCCTGGGATACTGCCATTGCGCGTCGGCCTTCGGCTTGCGCCCTGGCGACGCGGGTATCGGCTTCGGCCTGATCTGCCTGCAGGCGGGCGCCGATGTTATCACCAACGTCGATGTCAGCAATGTCGATCGAAACGATCTCAAATGCCGTTTGCGAATCGAGCTTTCGCGCCAGCACGGCTTTCGAAATCGTGTCGGGATTCTCCAGGGCGTGTGCATGGGTGGGAGAAGAACCAATGGCGCTGACGATGCCTTCGCCCACGCGCGCAACGATGGTTTCCTCGGTTGCACCACCGATCAACTGATTAAGATTTGCCCTCACGGTAACTCGGGCACGTACCTTGAGTTGAATCCCGTTCTTGGCGATCGCATCGAGCGAAGTACGTTTGGAACCTTGCAGCGGACAATCAATTACACGCGGGTAGACGCTGGTTTGCACAGCTTCGAGGATATTTCGACCAGCCAGATCGATGGCCGTCGCACGCTTATAATCCAGATCGATAATCTTTGCCTTGCGAGCGGCAATCATCGAGCGGACGACCAGCGGCACGTTGCCACCTGCCAGATAGTGGGCTTCGAGACCCTTGGTGGTGATTCCTTCGGTTTCGTCCAGACCGGCCTGCACTGCCATGATCTTGCTGCGTACGATGACCGACGGATTCATCTTGCGAAACCGCATTCGGATGAGGTCGAAAATGCCGATCCCTGCCCCGGTCGTGACCGACTGAATCCACAATCGTGCGTATTGGGCAAAAACTACGAAGAGCACGAGAATGGCGATGATGATGGCGAAGCCAATCACCAGCCAGACGGCGAGCATGTTGCTGGCAGCAAGAAGCGGGCCAACGGTATTTGTAGGCGGCACAAGCATCGATTCGGATCTCCGCTGTCGAATTGGGCACGTGCGAAAACAGCCCTGAGTCGTCCATTTTCCCCTCTGGCTTTGTAATGGCTGCAGGTCGCAAAAGCAAGCCAGCGGTTGCTGGGCGAAAGCCTACCACAGGGAGTGCGGTTTCGCACGCTCGACTGTTTGCAGCTGCTCAGCCAGGGCGTTCTGGATGGCCGCAAGGCAGGATCAAGCCTTTTGGCACTCTACTTGCCTGCTTTGTCATCAATCGACGCGGGACTTCGGCCGCAAACATTACGAGGCGGATTTGCAGTATCAGGGTTTGGATATGCCGGTCCAGACAGTCGGTACACCTCAGTCGCGGGATCCAGGACTGGCAAGCCTTTGGCATGCCATGGACGTGGAGGGTGTAGTCGGATTGCTAGAGACCGATGTCTCCAGCGGGCTGACGGCACCGATTGCTGCCAGCAGGCTGGCTCAATACGGCCCCAATACGATCCAGGCAAAAACAGCAACCCGATGGTACCAGGTCTTGGGGCGTCAATTTGTCGACGTTCTTATCTTCATATTGCTGGTGGCTGCTGCGATTTCGCTTTCAGTAGGCGAGATCGTCGACGCAGTTACGATACTCGCAATTGTGGTTCTCAACGGACTCTTAGGCTTCGTTCAGGAATGGAAAGCCGAGCGAGCGATCGAGTCGCTCAAGCAGATGCTTGCCCCCCGCTGTCTCGTTCGCAGGGATGCCGAAGAGCGGCAGCTCGATGCGATCGAATTGGTGCCCGGCGATGTTGTTTTGCTGGAGATTGGCGATCGAGTCCCGGCAGATTTGCGAATCGTCAATGCGCTGCAGCTAAAAGTTGACGAATCGATTCTCACCGGGGAGTCCTATTCGGTCGACAAACAGGCTGAGGCTGTGGAGCCAGCGGCCCAATTGGCCGACCGGCAGTCAATGGCTTGGGCAGGGACGGCGGTGACCAATGGTCGAGCGGTGGGCGTCGTTGTTGCCACGGGGGTGGAGAGCGAGTTTGGACGTATCGCCGAACTGACCCAGGCTATTGGGCGCGAAAAGACACCGCTGCAGCGAAAACTCGGGGGCCTGGCCCGACAGCTCGGTCTGTTTGCATTAGGCGTTTCGTGTCTCGTTGGCGTCACAGGTTGGCTGATGGGCAAACATCTTCTCGAGATGTTTATGACAGCCATCTCGCTGGCAGTCGCTGTTGTGCCCGAAGGCTTGCCCGCCGTGGTGACCTTGACTATGGCCCTGGGCATTCGGGCAATGGTCCGCCGCAAGGCGCTATTGCGACGATTGCAAGCGGCCGAAACCCTCGGCGCCGCGACCGTCATTTGCACCGACAAGACGGGGACACTCACTCAAAATCAGATGACGGTCCAGAGCATTTGGCTGGCAGCGGGCAGCGTCGAATTAACTGGGGTGGGCTACGATCCCGCAGGTCATTTTGAGATTGCGGGACAGCGGCTTGACTACGATCGGCGATCCGATCTTTTGCAACTGCTGGAATCGTCGCTTATCTGCAATCACGCGAAGATCGCTTTGGAAGATTCGGCCTGGCATAAGACGGGCGAACCGACCGAGGCCGCTCTGGTGGTTGCGGCCTACAAGGCCTGGCTAAGTCCCCAGCAGCAGGGAAATCCTGTTGGCGAGTTTCCGTTCAACTCCAGTCGAAAACGCATGACGGTAGTCGTGCGCAGCGGCGACGGTTTGGTCGCTCACGTGAAGGGAGCCCCCGAGGTTCTCTTGCCTCGGTGCACGTCCTGGCGGGTAGGGGATCGTGTGCAAGAGATGGGCGAGAGCGATCGCCAGCGCGCCTCGGAGGCCTATACCGCTATGGCTGAACGCGGATTGCGAACGATCGTTGTCGCCCGCCGCGAATTGCCGCCAGGTTTCTCCTTGGAAGAAGACGCGATAGAAGAAAACCTCACGCTTCTGGGCGTCGTAGGTATGAGCGACCCTCCACGTCCCGAGGTGACCGAGGCGGTACGACTGGCCCATGCTGCAGGGATTCGAGTGCTGATGATCACGGGCGATGCAGTGCCGACGGCAGTGGCCGTTGCCCGTCTCATCGGTATTCCGGCAGAAGAAGCGCTGACGGGGCAAGATTTGACCAGCATGGACGACGATCAATTGGGCAGCGCGTTGCAGGGAAACGTCGTTTTTGCGCGTACGACGCCAGAGCACAAGCTGCGAATCGTGCGGCTCTTGCAGCAACAGGGGCACATCGTCGCGATGACGGGCGATGGAGTGAACGACGCGCCGGCACTGAAGAAGGCCGACATTGGCGTCGCCATGGGCATGCGCGGAACCGATGTTGCCAAAGGAGCAGCTGACATTGTGTTGACCGACGACAACTTCAGTTCGATCGTCAGTGCGATCGAAGAGGGACGTCGACAGTATGACAATATTCAGAAGTTTGTCCGCTATCTGCTTTCGTCTAACTCTGGCGAAATCGTAGCGATTTTTTTGAATATTCTCTTGGGCGGCCCGTTGATCTTGCTTCCAGTACAGATTTTGTGGATGAACTTGATTACCGACGGTTTGACTGCCGTCGCCTTGGGCGTGGAACCGGCAGAAAAAACGGTAATGCGTCGACCGCCCCGCGATCCTCGACAGCCGCTGCTCGATCGACGCGGCATGCTCCTAATTGCTGCCTTGGGAACCTACATTGGGCTCGCAACACTGGCCTTGTTTCACTACTACGTCGGAAGCGAGGACCCGCAGAAGGTTGCAGCGGCAGGTACGATCGCCTTCACCGGGATCATTCTTATCGAGAAAGCCAACGTGTTGAACTTCCGCTCGATTGGCTCGCCTCTGTTAACCGTCGGTGTATTTAGCAACCCTTGGATTTTGATTGCGATCGCCTCGATGATTGGCTTGCAGGTAGCAGCTGTGTATGTGCCGGTACTGCAAAGCGCCTTGCATACCACAGCCCTGCAAGGGACAGACTGGCTGCTGCTTTTTGCCGTTGCCGCGCCAATCTTTCTGTTAGCGGAAACATGGAAATGGCTGAATTACTGGCGCGAGAGCCGTAGTTAGGATGGCAATCCACCGGCAAGCAGAAACTCAGCAACGAAACGCGCGAAGCGAGCCGGCAACCATGGCACAGACCAGCAGAAGTAGCGATGCCGGCTCTGGCACTGCCGCAGCGCCGGTAAGCGGCAGGTTGTCGCTGCCAAATTGTTGCTGCCAGGCAAGAAAATCGAAACCATCGGAGACGCCGTCGCCAGTCGCATCGCCGGCTCCCGTTGCTCCGAAAGCAGCTTGCCAGTGAGCGAAATCCTCGGCTCCCACGCTTTCGTTGAAGTTGAAGTCGGCACTCAAAAACTGGGCGTTGTTCTTCCACGGAAGAACCGGCAATTCGTCAAGGATGAGGATGTCTTCGTGCCCCAAGGTGGCCTGCAAGTCGGTGGCGGTCATGTCGTCGACAAAGTCGCCATTCCACGGCGAAAAGTAGCTCCAATCGATGCTCCACTGATCCATCAATTCGGGATTGGGCAGCGTACCCGTTTCTGAGAGAGCGACCATTTTGTTCCCGTTGTAGTGTTCGAGAATGTCGTACCACTGGCCACTCATGCTCGCGCTCGGATCGGTGTAGATATCAAGTCCGATGAGATCGACCACGTCGTCTCCCGGATACCAGTCGAGGTGATTGCCTTCGGCAGCCGAGGAGGTGAATTCCCAGATGAGATTGTCCAGCCCGTGAAAATCGGTCATCCGGTCGTGCATCAGCGTCCAAAGTTGTTTGAAGGTATCGGGTCCATGGGCTCCCCACCAGAACCAGCCCCCTTGGGCTTCGTGCAATGGTCGCCAGATGACCGGCACTCCTGCAACCTCATACTTTTGCAGTTGGGCGGCAATTGCGTCGATATCGCCGATCAGTTTTTGGTAATCGGCGCCGCCGGGATTTGCCAGCGCGCCGGGCAAATCGAAAGTTGTGCCGTTGGTATAAAAACCTCGCCACCAGGGGTAATCGTTGGGGCCGCACTGGCTGCCACATTGGTCGTCGACCAAATCGTCGGGGGCGTTCCAATGCCACGACATGGAGACAATCCCGCCGGTCTGCTGCGCCCAGGCGATCGATTGCTCGCTCTCGTTGTTGGGGTTCGCCCCATAGAGTATTCGGGAAGGTGAATAATCGATGAAATCGGAAACTCGCATCGCGGGGATCATTCCCCCCGACTTGTCGAGATAGCTTTGGACAGGAAACGCATGGTTCTTGCTTGCCTCGTGTTGTTGTCCGGAAAGTGTCTTGTTGCCGTAGAGACTGGTCAAATAGTTCATCAACACTTGTGTCGGATAATCTGCCTGTGGATTGCTAAGCACCGGGGCAATCGGGCTTAGCGCTGGCGGGGTAAACGTGCGGTACTCCAGGTAATCGACGTCGTAATAGCCCCACCCCTTATAGATGCTGGCCTGGCTACTGCCGCCGGTCACGCTAAAAACTCCGGCGCGGTCCTCGGCAAAAGTGAGCGACTGATCAAACTTGCCGCTCCCCGATTCGCCATCGACATTGAAGTCGTAGCCTTTTTCGCCATATTGCGATCGGTATCCAATCCAAAGTTCGTAGAGCCCGTCGGGCAAACTGGACTGCAACTGCAAGTAGTCGGTCGAAATGTCAAATCCGGTCACGTAGCCCGTGCCTGAGTATCCAGGGAAAGAGTTCGAAAGCTGAGTTCCGAAAAGCTGACCGTTCTCGGCTTCAAAACGATAGGTTTGTGCCGAACCAAGCTGGAAGAGTGCTACTTGAACCAGACCTGCCAAGAAGACGCCTGCCGCCGTCGAGAGGGAGACCCTACGGCTTGCGGCAATTCGAGGTTGATCGACGTTGGTCATTGCTTGCACCGTGGTCTTATGCATTCATTCCTCATATGCCAGTATATCACGATGCTGACACGTCACGCCGACCAAACCTAGCCATTTTGCTAAGGCTTCGGTACTTTCATCTCGAAGGGTGCGTCTGCGGTGTCGACAACCAGCGAGGTCGTGCCGGCGTGAGTGAATTCCTTGGGAACAAGCAGTTTGCCGTCCTTATCGTTTGCATAAAAGATCGCCACTTTGTGTTTGCCAGGTATCAGTCCGTCACCATACTTGTAGCTAGTGACATTTTTGAAATTCCCTTGGGCATCTACGTCTGCGCTGGCGGGTCTCGGATAAGCCCCGTCGACTGGCTGGGCATCGACTGGGACAAACTGGAGCCGAATGCCGCTGGCAGGAATCACGCTGCCATCCTCATAGGTCAATCGACCTTGCACTCGGAGGTATTCGAACGGGACATCGCTGCCACAGCCAACGGCTGAGAGCAGTAACGACGCGACTGCCACGTGTCTTAGCATCTTGCACCTTTCGCACCAGGCGTACTGTTTGGTGGTTAGGCCCTGAGTGTCTGTGTTAGAGAGAGGATATCTCAAAAATCTGCGAATCGGCAGAGATATTCAGCCGTTGCCAGACACCGAAATTCTCTGGCAGGATGTCGGCGGGAGACGCTTTGCCGATATACGCCCCGTAACCGATACTGCCCGGTTCGACGAAGTCGCTGATAAAGCGTACGCTCCCGTCAGCCAAAGACGCGAAAACTCCTCCGGGATGAAGGCTGCGGACTCCCGATTGGCCGCTATCAACTTGGGCTGCATCCATGCACTCGCTGCGCATGGTATCCCGCCCGATGTCTTCGATGATCTTAGCCGCTCCATCGACGTCGTCTTCACCAGAACCACAACTGTTCGGCGAATTGACGCCATTAGAAGCATGTCGACAGTGATAACTCGATCCGCAAAGCCCCATGGCCCAAACGCCACGTCGATCGCGTGGCGACAACCCTGCCCGCATCTCGGCAAGCATAATCGTGTTGGTGGTGCCGTCAGTGATTCTCCTGATCGACATGGTGGGTTCTGCAACGCCTTTGATGGCAAACGGGCCCATGCCGATGTTGTAATCGCGATACGGAGCCATCATTTCCGAGCCAGCATCGGCCGGAAGCCCCAAGGCAACTTTGTTGAGGCCTACGTTGGGCCAATACTGAAATGCGTTGAGCCCGTAATTGCCACGTGCCCAATTGCCCCCGTCTTCGGTAAACAGCACATCGCCTTTCGGGTCGCTGGGGCAGCGCATCACACTGAGAGGCGTCCCTCGGGCATCAAAATTCTCGCTATCGGAAACTCGAACCAGCCGGCTGATCGTGAAGCTGTCGTGCAACGCTTGTTGCTCGATGAACGGCAAGATATCGATTGTCCAGGAGCCGAAAGTCCGAGTGCCGTAAAGCGGTTCGGTTTTTTCGTTGTAGACCGTGGCGGGTGCAGGAAAGTGCCCGGTCGTATCATGATAATTCAACACGCCGAGTGAGAGATTTCGCAGATTATTGGTACACTGCGTCCGACGAGCCGCTTCGCGAGCCGCCTGGATAGCAGGCAGCAGCAGTGCAACCAACACGCCGATAATCGCGATCACGACCAATAGCTCAACTAGGGTAAAACCGCGTCGGCTGATCATATCGAGCGAACGTCGCATCTTTCTGTTCCTTCCCAAACGTGTCCATCCTTAGATGGCCGAAAACAGGGAATCAACTGATTCCCGTGTGAATCCTATCACCACCTGTGTTTAAGTACTTGAACGTCAACAGCCGCGTATGCAACGCAAACCGACGACGCTAAGCAGGCTGTCGATCACTCATTCTCTCACTTACGTAAAACGCTTGCTGGCAAAACGTGCGTCCTAACTCAACTGGCGGCGCAATAATAACAACCCAAGGCCCACCAAGCCCAGCAGCGCAGTCGAAGGCTCGGGGACAGCAACGCTCGCGCCCAAGGGGCCAGCCGGTGGTCCGAACTGCGATTCCCAGAAGCCGAAATCAGTCGTGTCGACATCGTCATCGTGGTTCGCGTCCCCGGTCGCCAGGGTGCCGGTGCCAAAGGTCCCGAATCCTCCCTGCCAAGCCAGGAAATCAAAGCCATCGACATCGTCGTCTTCGTCGAAGTCTGCGGAGTCGGGGAGCACGGTGAACAGGCGAAAGTTGTCGAGCTGGTAAATGGCCCCGCCATCGGTACTAGTGCCGAGGGCGATGGCAAAGAAACTCGTGTCGGTCGCCAACCCATCGGTTGCCAGATTCAACGAACTGCCAGGAGTCGAATCATCGAAATCGCTGATTTCAAAGTAAAGCGTCTCGGTGGTTCCAGGGACCGCGTTGTTGATGTCGAAACTGCTCGAGCCAGCCTGGTAGTACGCGCTGCCGTCGGTAAACGCCAGCCAAATCTGCGAGAAAGTTGGTTCGATGGGGTACTGATCTTCGTAGGTGATGTCGACCGCAAGCCGAGCGCCGCCATTGATTTTCGAGACAAAGCTGTCGATATCGGCTTGAATCGTGGGGTCGATGTCTTCGATCTCAGGATCGGGGTTCAGGTCTGAGTCGAGCACAAAAGAGCTGCCCCAGGTAAATCCGTCTGGCAACAGCGTACGATCAAGCTGCAAGGCGGAGCTGCCATGCGTGGCCCCGGTCGAGGTGATCGAGAGGGCTTGGGTGGCGGGGTTCACAAGCGGCGAGGGGCCCCAGCCTTCCAACTGTTCGTTGACCCCGGGCGTTCCTACGTCGTCGGGCGTTTCCCAAGAAAACAGGGTCTCTTCTTCATAGAATGGAAAGCTCGAACTGGAGACGAACATATTGTCGATTCCCAGGTCCATCGAGCCGGCCCACCCGCCGTTGCTCTTAAAACCAATTTGAAAGAAACTTCCCGCACCAATGTTCAGAGAATAGGACGGTCCGAGCGGTACTGCCACGTGGTACTGGTTGGCCCCGATGCTGACAATCGATGCTCCATCAATGAGGGCCTGATTGTAGACGTAAGGAAAGGTCGACGCGGCGTTGCCGCCAAGGAAATTGCCTGTGCCGTACTGCTTGAAGCCGACGCCGGTGCTGTTAACGAACATACCCAATTGGGCGTAGCCATCCGTCGTGACGTTGGACGAGTCGATGGCGAGATCAAATTCGAGAGTAACATCAGTTGCCCCGCCGGCGATCGCCGCGGCAGCGCGATTCATTGCATCGAAAGGCACTGCGTCGAGATAATTGAATTGTGAGTAACCAACATCGTTCTTGAAGCCACTGGTCAGGCCGTTGAGGTGCAGTGATTGCAATCCATCGGTTACCCCCAGCGTGCTATCGGCAGTGAGCGTGACATTTGCTGCTGACCAGTCTTCCAAGCCTGCTTCCCACGAATAGAGCGGAAGATCTGCGGCAAGACTCGTCGCAGAAACGGCAAGCACCATTGCCAGGCTTCCGAAAGCATGGACAACACGCTGGTATGAGCGCGTCATCGAACCATTAAATAATCGTGTTTGCCTCATAACAACATCCCTTACAAATGCGAAGCATACGGTAGGCGCCGCCACAATCCTGGATCCAGGCAACGAACGCGCTGAAGTCTCGAACACGGGTGCTGGCCCTTCCCTCAGGGAGCATTCCCACTCCATTTGTCTGTCTTTCCTACCCAAGTCAGGCCCGGGGGAAAGGCAACTGACTCAAACTCCAATTACAAAACCAGATCGAACCGATCTCGAAGCCTGCCGACCCGAAGCCGTTTTGCAGCCCGGGTCGGCAGGGTCTCACGTTGCACAGCGTTTCTTATCAAACTTCTGCCGGCTTAGGCCCTGCGTCGTCGTCGCACCGTCCCCACGCTAAACAATCCGGCAATACCGACTAGGGCCATTGAGCCCGGCTCTGGAATACCGACGGTTGACCCTGAAACCGTTATGTTGTCGATCCCCAGATCCATGGTACCGGTCCAACCACCGTTGCTCTTGAAACCGATTTGGAAGAAAGTACCAACGCCAATATTGAGAGCAACCGACGGTCCGAGCGGAACAGAGACATGGTACTGTCCGGCTCCCGTGTTTGAGATTGTAGCTCCCTGACTTGACGCAGTGGCGTAGAGATTCGGAAAGCTAGTTGTAGCGTTACCACCAATAAAGCTACCGGTACCGTACTGCTTGAAGCCGACGCCTGTGCTATTCACGAAAATGCCAAGCTGCACATATTGGTTCACAGTGACACCGGAGGTATCCTTTCCGAGGTCGAACTCGAGAGTTACGTCAGTAGCCCCTCCTGCAATCGCGGCCGCTGCGTCGTTTAAAGCGTCAAAGGCTGGACCAGAAACAATGTTTCCGCTAAAGCCGACATCGTTTTTAAAGCCGGATGTCAAACCATTGATGTGCAGCGCCTGCGAGCCATCGGTTACACCCAGTAAGCCATCAGCGGTTACCGTAGCGTTCGCCGCTGACCACCCCTCCAGGCCGGTTTCGAAGGAATACAGCTGTAAAGTCGCGGCGCCGCCAGTTGTGCAAAGGCTCAAGGCAATCGCCAAACTCCCCAGCATGGAAGCAAGCATGCCGCACGAACTAAAAACTGGCTTGAGAAAAAACCTTGATCGCTTCATTAGACTTCTCCCTCGAAATGAATTTAAGGAAACACTGAGGTCAACAAACAACATGTACCCAAAATCTTCTTGGCCTTGCCTCTCAACACCCAAGCAAGCCAAAAGCAGGCGGTATTGCTCGGCAGTGAGCCCGAAACGGATCGAACCCAAAAAGCAAACCTTATGGCGTCCAACGGGTCCTCAACCCCGGGTGAAATGCCCTGTAAAACAACACCTAGAAAAAAACGCAAAGCACAGAAAAACGGCCAGGTAGATCAAGCGTAAACACAATGCTCAAATACTTGACCAAATCGATTGTAATCTGGCCCTCTTGTCCCTGTCAAACTTTCTAACCCGATAGATTTCCGTGGCACCCCTGTCGGATTTACAGAAAAGCAGCCCCTCAAACTCCCCTCGCATGCCGATTTCCCGCCCCGTGGCCGATGTAGTCTGCAAAACGCGCATTCAAATACTTGCACAGTTCATTGTAGTCGTGCTTTGGCAATCCTGTCAAATGTTTTGCAGGGTGGATTTCCCGCCCACCCCAGGGCTTTTTACAAGGGGAAATTGCTGAGAGCGACTCTATTCCAGGCCTTCTCAATGAATTGATGGCAAGCAGAATGCACAAACATTGAAGAAATGCCGGTCAATTTGTCCCTTGCTCTCTGTGAGATCCCTCTAGAAAGTGCAAGTTTAGCCTGTCTGAAGCATGGGGCCGGATCGACTTGGCATAGGTCAATCGACAGGCGGTGCTGCCCAGCCATTCGGTCAGACAGAACTCGATGCATTACTCGGGCAGCTCAGAAGGAACTGACGAGGCTGAAGCCGATTTGGGAGAAGCGGTCGAATTTCGCACTATCAGGTCGGCTCCGACTCGGATGGTTGTCGGAGGCTGAGCCCCGATGTCCCCGTCCAAACGGTCTAGAACCAACTGAGCGGCTCGGCGGCCGATGTCCTTAGGGCGCTGACGCATGGTGGTGAGTGCAGGTCGAAGTGCCGCCGCGAAGTCGAGATCGGCAAAACCGACAATCGAGACGTCTTCGGGAATATTGATTCCTAAGATGTTCGCCGCCTCATAAAGAAAGAGCGCTTCGTGGTCGGTGACTGAGAAGACGGCCGTGGGCCGCGGATCCTGCGTGAGGATTTCTTCAGCGACTTCCAGTCCATCCGTTCCCCAGGGGTTGAGTCTCCAACTTCG
>JAGQOW010000378.1 GCA_020427155.1 Planctomycetales bacterium
CTGGACTGTATTTGGGTGCAGCAAGAATCGGCATAGTGATCACGACTCCTGCCGTTCGGTCTTCATTGCTTGTGCGGCGCTGTACGTGGCATTTAAGGCATTGCGATCCCAAGCGAATCGCTCCGGCATATTGGTAGCTGCGTTCCTCGATCTTTTCTGCCATTTGCTTTCCTGCGGCGAGCTCCTTTACTGCGGCCTTTTCGAAGGCGGACTTTGCTTGGTGGTCGACGTTGACTAAGTCCGTATTCACCGTCAGCCACTTCATCTGCACGTCATAGCTCTTACCCATCTCATGAAAAACGTCTTCGAGCGATGCGGATGGGATGGCATGAGCGTTTTCTTCGTCGAAGAAATCACGATGCATAATTTGCAAAGCACCACGCACCATTTCGTGCAAGAGCTTCGCACGTGATCGGGCTTCCTCTGGAGTGCTAGGAGGAGAGATTTCAATTTCACTCTTGGATTCGCTCGTCGGTTGATTTTCGTCACCGAATACCAGGGCTGATGCCAACAGCAAGACAACAAGTAGGCGAATATGAATGAAGACGTTTTTAAGATTCATCGCGTGGCCTCAACGGTCATCGGCCGAGCGTCGGCAGGGGCGTCGTCTAGACACTTTACGCAATTGAGTTTGAACCCGAGCATTTCGTCGCGGCCATCTGGCGACAGAACCCATGGTCGATGTACCAGCGGTGGATCGTGTCGAACGTGCTGATTGTGGCCGCACGATAGATGTGCAACCCAGTGTCCTTCATCGTCGAGGTGATAGCCGGTGATCTGCCTTGGGCAGCTGGGAGTCGGGCCATTCATCGCGAAGCACCTTCGCAAAGCGGCAGAATTGGACTGGTTGATTCGACGAGGTCCCGGATCGTCACACCTCCGAACGCCTTTTCCATGGCTTCGTAGGCCTTATCGAGTTCCGCGTGCAAGGGACACAGGCTCGTATGGGACTTTAGCCCAAGTGGACATCTCTTGATCCTCGCGATGGGCTCGACGGTGTTGATAACATCCAGAATCGTCAGCTTATTCGTCGCGTAAGTCAGCTCGTAGCCGCCACCGGGACCAGGTCGTGACTGGACTAAGCCTGCGTTGCACAAGTCCTGGAGGACGCGGGTCAGATATCGACGCGGAACTTTGGTCTGCTCTGCCAGCACGTTGGCTGATAGAGGCTGATCAACTTGGCTTCCCATGCAGGCAACCGCACGGAGGGCATATTCGGCTGTTTTAGATAACATTCGGTGGGCCTATCGCAGTGGCACAAGCAGACTCGGGCCGCCAAGGGCAGCGGCTTAAACTATACGCGTGGGTGCAGATATAAGCTTAGCTGGTTATTCGCTTCTTAACAATTGCAACCGCTCCGAGGCTTGCAACTAATCACTGGCAAAAGTGGCGGAAACGTCGGCCTGGGTCGCAAATTCGGAACTCTTCTCACCCTTTTCTGCGCGGGACAGCCACCCCGGCTGAATAATGCACCTGGAAGTGCAGATATTGCATGTGTGTACGCTCTTCGAGCGCGGTCGGCGATTTGGTCAGGGAGGGCCTCATGGACATCAGAAGCATCATTTTGGGCATTGGTGCCCTGTTCTTGCAGTTGAACACGGTGATGGCGCAGCCTTGCAGCTACCAGGCGACATCTCAGTGGCCTTCGCTTTTATGCCAGCCAACGACTGAGCAATACGCAACGATTCCACAAATCCAGCGTGGCTGGGAAACGTACTACCCGAACCATGGATTACCGACGCCAAGAACAGCAGTTGACGGTAATGGCTGTTCAAGTTT
>JAGQOW010000379.1 GCA_020427155.1 Planctomycetales bacterium
TGTCGGACGCCTTCCGCATCATGCTGACCCGCGTCGCACGCGAGAAGGCACTGCCGTTCGAGCCACTGGTTCCCAACGTCGATACTATCGAAGCGATGAAGGAGGCGCGCAATGGTGGCCTGAAGTCGTTCGCCACCGTCGAGGACCTGATGGCGGACCTGAATGCGGAAGATTGAGCACACTGGCCAGTTCAAGCGTGACTACAAGCGCGAAACCAAGGGACTTACCGTGCTTTGTTTTCCGTTTTCTGAGACGACCCCTAGAAAGCCGAAAGACGTGAAGACGAGTGCTCCAGGATCGATAGACCACTGGTTGTCTCGTTGGCTCGCTGTGCAGGCTCTTCTAGGGCTTGGGCTAGTCTGTGTGGCGGTGTACTTCGTCACGAACCTCAGTTTCATGGCCCGCCAGAGTGAAGAGCTTCAGCACAAGGAGGAAGTCATTCGCCATCTGGTGGCGGAAATTGGAGCCGAGGACGAATTGACCAGCCTGCGTCACAAGCTTGACGATTTCTTTGTCGGCCATGCTGATCTTCAGTTGCGCCTGAGCACAGCCGCTGGCGCGCTCGTTTACAGCAGCGCCTCTACCGCACAAGCCCCCATTTCTCAGAGGCAGCTTACTTTTGATGTTCCGTCCATGCTATTAGGCACATCGGCCCTTCGCGCCCAGATGACGCTGAACACGGAAGCAGACGCTGAACTAATGAGACGCTTGGCGTGGACGCTTCTAGCGTGTGCCTTGGCCGGTTCCGCGTTGATCTACCTGAGTGGCGTCTGGCTCGTAAGACGGGGACTGGCGCCGATTCACGACCTCGCCCAGCAGGCGGCAGCACTAGCCCCGGACAGCCTTGACCAGTCGCTGGATGGGTCAGGCCAAGCTGAAGAGTTACAGCCTTTGGTTACGCAGTTCAACGCGCTCCTCGCGCGGCTGGACTACGCCTACAAGCAGCTGGATGGCTTCAATGCGGACGTCGCACATGAGTTGCGAAATCCCCTGACAATACTGATTGGTGAGACGGAATTGGCGTTGAGTGGCAATCGAGAAGCGAATGAATTGAGGGAGGTCCTCGGCTTAAACCTTGAAGAACTGCGGCGCCTTGCCGGCCTTGTTAACGACATGCTGTTCCTGTCAAGAGCCGCTTGTGGCGCGCTCGCACGACGAGATCGTATTGATAGCCTGGCGATGATCGCAGCCGAAGTCATCGACTATCACGACGCGTCGCTCCAGGAGGCTGGACTACGTGCCGAGGTGCAGGGAGACTCGTCAGGCTTCTTTGACACGGCGTTGCTACGCCGGGCACTGTCAAATCTGCTATCGAATGCAACCCACTTCGCCGAGCCAGGCTCCGTCGTTGAGCTGGCCATCGACTCCGACGCGACAAATGCCGTCAAACTTTCGGTAAGCAACATCGGCCCGACCATCCCGGAAGAGCACCAATCTCGCCTATTCGATCGCTTCTACCGGGCGTCACCTGCGCGTGAACATAGCGAAACCAACCATGGTCTAGGGTTGTCGATCGTCGCCGCCATCGCGCGCATGCATGGCGGCAAGACGTTCGTAGAGTCCGCGATAGGCAGGACAACCGTTGGTTTCGTGCTTCCCATGGGGAGCACGCAACCAACGAATCCAATCTGAGAGCAATTTGCTACTGACGCACCAGCCTTAGAGCGTTGGCCACAACCAGAAGACTCGCGCCCATATCAGCGAATACCGCCATCCACATAGTGCCCATGCCGAGCAGCGTCAGTACGAGAAAAACGGCTTTGATGCCCAAGGCCAG
>JAGQOW010000380.1 GCA_020427155.1 Planctomycetales bacterium
GTCCAATCGACAGGCGCCGCGGTGTGCGTGGCGGCCACAATGCTGACAAATGCCGCCCAAAAAGAAAACGAAACCCCCTGAATAATGGGCAGCCGCGAACCCCAGGTCGACTGCAACAGCGTCGCCACGCCACTGCACAGCATGACCGACGAAATCAGCAGAGCCGTGTTGCTCAACTGCAGCGCACTCAGTTGAGCCTGCACGACCTCGGGCAACTCTGCTGGCACGGGCCATAGTTGTGCGCCAAAAAAAAGCGGTACGGCAACGGTCGAGCCAAACATCGTCAGCACATGCTGTGCGGCAAGTACCAACGCTCGCACCACCGGAGGTCGATCGTCCAATCCGTAAACTAGCTCAGTGCACTGAGAAGACAATTGGTTGCTCACCTAAAAGAACAGCGGGATCATCACTCATTTCCGCCTTTGGCATTCAGCTTTCCGCTATGCTCAAGGCTGAACAATTTCCTGATAACTTTCTGGACGCCGATCACGGAAAAACTGCCACGTGTTTCGGACTTCGCGAATCTGATCGAGATTCATGTCGGCAACGACGATCTCGTCGTGGTCGCGACAAGCTTGCGCGAGAAACTGCCCACGCGGATCGCAGAAATAACTCTGGCCATAAAACTCGCCGATTCTCCAAGGGTCCTCCCAGCCAGACCGATTAATCGCGCCAACAAAATACTGATTGGCCACCGCATGAGCCGGTTGTTCAAGCTTCCAGAGGTACTCGCTCAGGCCGGCCACCGTTGCCGAGGGATTGAAAACGATTTCAGCGCCGTTGAGTCCCAAACAGCGAGCCCCTTCGGGAAAGTGGCGGTCGTAGCAGATGTAGACACCAACTTTGCCCACACGAGTATCGAACACGGGGTAGCCTAGATTGCCGGGACGAAAATAAAACTTCTCCCAAAATCCCGGTTCGCAATGTGGCAGATGCATCTTGCGAAACTTACCGAGAAAACTGCCGTCTGCGTCGATGACTGCTGCCGTGTTGTAATACAGTCCCGGGAGTTCCTCCTCGTAGACCGGCACGACTAATACCATGGCATGCTTCTTCGCCAATTCCTGCATCAGTTTTGTAGTCGGCCCGTCAGGCACGCGCTCGGTCAATTCATACCATTTCGTGTCTTGCTCGGCGCAAAAGTAAGGCCCGTAGAACAGCTCCTGCAGACAAACCACTTGAGCCCCTTGCTGGGCGGCTTGGGCCAGCAGGTCGACGTGCTTGTCGATCATCGCTTGCTTAATGGCTGCCAGCGGCGAAGTTGCCGGTTCGCACAGCGTAGCCTGGATCAGTGCGCCGCGGACGACTCGGGGCATAGTGCTACTCCTGGTTGGTTGGTCCGAGGTGCGTCGAGTGCACAGCGGTTTGGGTTCTACGAGCAAATTGCTATCATACTGCACACCTTAGAGCTCGCCTACTCAGACTCTCACTCTACCGGTAGCATAGGACGCCCCCGTATGGCAGTTAAGTTTGAATGCGTACCGCTACTGAAGTCAGGCGCTTGGCACATCAGTGGCTCGACACGACGGGGCGAGGTATTCAACCCGTCCACAGGCAAGGTAATCGCACAGGTCCCGCTGTGCGATGCCGCCGAAACTGCTGCCGTTGTCGAATCCGCCGCCCAGGCGTGGCCCGCGTGGTGCGCTACTCCCGCTGTCGAGCGCGCCCGCGTCATGTTCGCCTTTCGCCAGTTGATGGTCGAGCACTTCGAAGAACTGGCAGCGCTGATTACGAGAGAACACGGCAAGACACTTGCCGAGTCGCGAGCCGAGG
>JAGQOW010000381.1 GCA_020427155.1 Planctomycetales bacterium
CTGAATTCGGGCCACCCTGACTGGCATTGCTGAAACCCGACGGTGACCATGGCTCCCGCTTTGAGGACAAACTTGACGAATTGCTTTTTGACTACAACTTGTTCGACTTCACCAACACTGCCATTGGCCTGGTCGTCATACTCGAAGTAGACGTCCCCAGAATCCGGGTCGATACCGAAAAGGACATAGTGATACCCCGCTTCGAAATCAGAGTTTGACGCGCCGCCGATGGCGCCGTCAAAGCCGACTTCGGTCGCCTCAAAATGCATAACGATTAGGTAACGCGCTGCCGCGCGGGAACAACTGGATCATCGCAAGGAACTCCCCGGCAGTCGCGTTGACCGCATTGTTGGGCGCACTTGTCGGAGTGCCTAAGCGGCTCTCTCACGTAGCCCTCCAGAAAATACCGACTTCATATGGGATTGCGAGATACCCCCATCTCTCATCTTTGACGATCTCGCCTTTGAACATTATATCTGCGGGCTCCCCGGCTTCGTTCGAATCGGCACCTCCATTGAACGTAAAGCGCATTCCTACCGCTTGATCCAGGGTCAATCCAAGATTCCGCAGATCTTCGACCGCCCCCCTGATCTCAACCGAGTACCCTTCCCCTCTACCGGCGTTGAGGTCTATGCAGATCTCCACATCCTCGCGATGTGTACTCATGCCGCCCAACGACTAGGTAACGCGTTGCCGCGCGGGAACGACTGGATCATCGCGAGGAACTCCCCGGCAGTCGCGTTGACCTACTTGTTGGGCGACATTCCTTCACTACAACGACCCCCATAGGAAAAGGCCTTTCCCATTAGCATTCGCCAGCACCGCTAGGCGCCGTAGATCTCTAAGGATTGGCACCAGTTCTTCGCCGGCGCACTGAAGTTCTTCCGACGCCCCCCACGCTTTGGATGCGCTTAGCAGGTGGTCCTCTTCAGCGGAGGCCAGCAAACTCACATACGAATCGGGAAACTCCTCCAGCCACGTTTCGTCGGAGTGCGCGAGACTTTTGAGCATATGCCGATTCACGTCCCATTCCGCGCTTTCAAGTATCGCCCAAAGCGTGCCGAATTCTAGGCTCGTAAGCCTGCTGTACCGAACGACTTCGAAGCGTTCGGCGGCGGGCTCGTGCCCAGATTTTGTTTCTACTTCGTAACGCAACGCGTCGCTTTTCGTTGAAACGAATACCTCAGCGAGTATGCTCATTGGACCTCCAGAATGACGCCCAACGCCAAGCTAAGTGGCTACCGCACGAGGAATTCCGCTTTTCGCGAGGAACTCCCCGGGAGTCCACTTGAGCGATTTGTTGGGCCGAGGTGGTCATGACCGAAGTTGGCCCGAATTGCGTCAAACACGCAACCGAAGCGTCGCCAAGATGACCAGCGCCAGATGCGGCGGATTGCGATCGGGAAAGAGGTGGCGGTGGCAGAGGCGAAGAGCGCAGGCTGGCCACCGATGCTTGTGGGTTTGGGTCGGCAAGATCTGCCGATGAGCGATGCTTGTTCGGAGCCGAGTTGTTGGCGCTGGCCGAGAACCCGCCGAAGCCGGACGCCAAGCCCGAGCAACGCCGGATTTTGAAGGCTGGCCTCAGCACGAATGAGCAAAGCCCCGCAGGGCCCAACGATTAGCTAAGCGGCTACCGCGCCGCAATGTCTGGTTCATAGCGAGGAACCGACGTCCCCCCGATTTTGAGTAGCACTCCGATTTGGAGTCCAATCCCCCCAGAGAAGGAGATTGGACGTGAAGAAGCGCT
>JAGQOW010000382.1 GCA_020427155.1 Planctomycetales bacterium
CCCTACGGCTGCTGACGGATCTGGAAGTGATTGAGTTGTGGGGGCGCAAGTTGACGACATGTCGGCGCTAAGAGGCCTTACTAAACTGCACACACTTACCATCCGTGACGCGCAAATCCGCGATTTGAGACCCCTGGTACGCCTGAAGCGTTTGTGCAACCTGGATCTCAGAGGCAATCCTGTTCATGACATCGGTTCAGTTGCTGCGCTTAGCCAGCTAGAACACCTTGATCTTACCGGCACTTGCATAAGTGATCTCTCTCCTTTGGCCAGCCTAACTTGCCTCAAGGCACTAATTCTCGAAGACAATCCGCTTGTAAGCGATCTGTCGCCTCTTGAGAACCTTGCAAGTCTAGAGATTGTTCGGCTGCGGAATTGCTCCGTGAATGACATTTCTGCGCTCGCGAAGCTGCAGAACCTAAAGGACCTCATCTTAATCTCAACGAATGTCGAAGACCTTTCCCCCGTCCAGAATTTGCCAAATCTCGACTACATCAATGTGCTAGGTTCACCTGCTAGCAGAACTTTAATTCATGAATTGTTCCCCGCGTGCTATTGCGTGCCGCCAAACGCCCCTCCTCAGATGGATGGTTACAATGAGGCGGTGTCAAATGCCCGTCGTCAATTTGGCCGGTAACACTTCCACCGTCTCGAGATTTGACAACAGCTCGGCCAACCCGCCCGAGGCAAAGTTCGATCGCAAATTGGCCTGTAACATCCTATTCCTCTTCATTACTGGGCGAAGGACGATGACTTTCGGCTGGCAAATCGGGAAAACTAGAGAATACGAATTCCGTCTTGGGAAGCGCTTGCCGAAGGCTTAGGGCGTCCCTCTTCCAGACCTGAGTGTCACTTAGGTACAGCAATCTCAAGGCCGGCAGGTTTTGCAGTGGCTTAAGATCGAAAACCTGAGTGCTGCTGAGGGGAAGAAGTTGCTCAGACGTGGTTTGTTGCCCAAGCGTTCGAGGCTGCTCAGTGTCGATCGCACATTACCTCGGCTCACCGTTCAGCCTGTCGCCGGGCGCTGGCTCCTCGATTTGGCCGACAAACCACGTCTGAGTAACTTCATTCCCGGGCCGAGATCACGATCTGACCGGGCGCGGCGAGCAGCGCTGCATGGTCGTCATCTTTCGCGGCTTGTTGAAGGGCAACGAAAGTAATTGCCGCCTGAGAGGATGCTTGCTCGTTGAAATCTCGTTTAGGTTGAGCCGACACAATGCTGCCCGGCTGGTCCGGGACGCGCAAAGCTCCAATCGCGCCACCGAAGCCGCCGGCGTCCCAATTGTCTTCGACATCCTCTTCAATGCGAATCGGCAACCCCAGCATCCCACGCAGCCGCGTCTCATTGGGTTTCTGGACTCTAAAGAGGGCTCACGCAAAGACGCAAAGGCGCAAAGAGTCTGAGCAAGGCAATACGGCTCACGTAGTTCTTGGCGTCTTGGCGACTTTGCGTGAGAAGGATAAGGTGCCGAATTGCGCAGCCCCCGTGGCGTGCCGATCAGTTTTGCAAGGTGTTCCGCCTTTTCCTTGGCGTGCGCGATCGCCAGTTTGCGAGCTTCGAACTGGTGGTGTCGCTGGTTGCTGACGCGAAACTGCAGCCCCGTCACATGGCTAAGCCCCGCGTCAAACGCAGCGGAGGGCAGCAGCTCCATCTTTTTGAAGGGCTGGTTGCTCAGATGGTTTGTTGCCCAAACGTTCGAGGTTGCTCAGTGTCGATCACACAATACCTCGGCTCACTGTTCAG
>JAGQOW010000383.1 GCA_020427155.1 Planctomycetales bacterium
ACCCGACGTCAGGCGAGGCCCCCCCCCGGCTTGCACCTGTCCTAGCCCGTCCTAGCCCGAAGCGCGAGCGAGGAACCCGAGCGCCAGCGAGGCCCCCGCCCCGGCATGCACCTGTCCTAGCCTGTCCTAGCCCGTCCTAGCCCGAAGCGCGAGTTTTGAAGTTGCGCTTTTCGATTGTGCTAGCAGAAAGTTGGTATTGCAAAAAAAGCGAGTCCTTGCCATTGACTGGATCAGTGCCAACCGCCCCAGCCACAGAAAGGACTCGCAATGATCATCGTCAAGGAATCGGCAGCCGCGCTCAAGGGGTTCTTGGCCAATTTGGGCTTGAAGCCAGTGCCCTACATGATGGTGCTGCGCCTGGTGCTGGCTTTTATCATGCATCGAGGGCGGATGAGTTGTTCGGCAGCGGCTGGCAGTGTGGCCTCCGATCCGGTGCATCGGGCTGAAGTGACGCGTTTCATGGCCCGGCCTCGCTGGCAGAAGTACGACCTGAATGCCCCCCTGATGAGGCTACTGCTGGCCCGAGAGAAGAATCGCGGCAAGTTCCTGTTCCTGATCGACGCGACGCTGATCAGTCAGTCGGGCAAGAAGACGCAGAACACCTACAGCACCGGCAATCGTGGACGCAACCCGGCCAAGGGACGGCGCTACAACAAGAAGAAGGTGGTCTTCAAAAAAGTGCACAGCTTCACCTTCGGCCTGTTGATCACGCCGTCCGGCATGCGCATTCCGATGGAGATTCCGCACTACACCAAAGAGTACTGCAAGCAGCACGGCATCGAACACCGGACGACGGCGGAGTCTGCGGCGCAGATGATCCGCACGTTGCAACTACCTGCGGACGCCGAGGTGGTCGTGCTTGGCGATACGGCCTATGACGCCCAGGTTGTCCGCGAAGCCTGCGAGGCTCGAGGATACACCTGGATTTTTCCTGCCAACCCGGAGCGGGTCTATGAAGGCCCCCGGGGGCAGCGCCCAAAACTGCGTTCTGTTCTGAAGGATTGGAACCGTCTGTCGCTGAGGACCATCAAGCTGCAAGCGTCTACGGGCAAGTACGCGCGGTATCGCCGGCTTTCCAAGTGGCGTGTTGGGCTGAAAACGAAACCTCGCGTGTACTACGCCTATCAGGAAAAGCAAGAGGTACGCCGGGTTGGCCGCGTGCAGATTGTTTTTTCGACAATGAAACCAGATCTGGAACGAGCGACACCAGACGACGTGAAGATCCTGCTGACCAATGCAGTGGACATGAGCCTGGCAGAAGTGCTCGAGCTGTACTCGGTGCGTTGGCAGATCGAGCTGTTCTTCAAGGAATTGAAGTCCACGCTCGGCCTTGCCCAGTACAGTTTTCAGGACTTCCGCGCTGTGAAGGCCTGGGTGGAGATCGCGATCACGACGGTGCTGTTCCTGGAATACGAACGGATCAGACACCTGCAGGATCGCCGTCTGAGTCAGGAAGCCCGCCGCTGGTGGGAGTCCCAACGCTTGCACGGACTCTGCCATGCATTCCGCCAGCAGTGCGCCGGTGCCGAGCTGAAATACCTGTCCGATCGCCTAAAAACTTCGGGAGGCATCGCCAAACTGAAACGCCTGCTCACCGCCGCTTTACCCAAGGAATACCAGGTCTCAGCATGAAACGGGGGCGAAAAAGCGCAACTTCAAAACTCGCGCATCGGGCTAGGCCGGGCTTGCGGAGGACGGTGACGGGGCACCGGCGTTGTGTGGACCGTGTTCCT
>JAGQOW010000384.1 GCA_020427155.1 Planctomycetales bacterium
CCGTATCGTCATTCTTGAACCGGGCCGCAAAGCGTCCGAGATCGATCTCGTTGTCGATCAGGTAGTTCAGCGCGTGCTCGAAGGTCCCGGGCAGCAATTGCCGGCCGTAGGACACCGCGATCATCTTGGTCTGCTCAGGGTCGTAGTGCCGGTATCGCGCCATCGCCGATTCGCCTCATTTTCCGCTTTGTTGCCGACCGGGCAAATGATAGGCTGCGGGGAGGTTTTTCTACAGCTTCGTTAGCTCTCTATGCGTAGTACATGCATTGTCATTATCATGCTTCTCCTCGGCGCTTGCTCCATCTCGCCTGAGAGCATACGGCCCGATGGCACCCTCGTTGTTGAGCTCACGGGTTACCAGACCTTTCGTGTCGGGAAAAACAACTACACAACCAGCTCGCTCGAGGTAGCGTTAAAAAGCCTTAGAAAGTCAACGGCGTTCAAGAGAGTGGAGTTGAACATACCGTCAAAAATTCTGCGCAAGAAGGGTTTCTCCTGCCAAGACTACGCGCTTGCGTTCGGCGCAGCGCATCGAGAGTGGAGGTTCTTCGAATGGACACCTGGGCATCCAGAGACTAGAGTGCCTACGACCTGTGATTACGCGGTTTTAGCTCACTTCATGCAAGAGCTAACTTTTCATTCGAGCCGACGTGCTAACGCACGCGGCTCAATTCAGGTGTTGGGTGTAACGTGACAGGCCTCGAAAAGATGCGGCTCAAGTCCAGACGACTTCTTTGGGCTCAGTTCCTTCCTATCATTCCAGGGGGAGTTGCTTTTGCAGTAGCTTTCTTTGCAGAAACTCCCTACGCGCAATCGCCCTACACACCTCTCGTAGCATGGTGCGTCGCTAATTGGTGGCTTTTGCTCACGTTGGGTTGCGCTATTTCCGTTGTGCCGGTCATGCTTGGGGCTTGGGTATATCTCCGTTGTCCTCTATGTAACTTTCGTTTTGCCCGAGCGGCGATTAATCTGTTCGCATTCGCAAGTTCCGAGCCATTAATCAAGTATTGCCCGCATTGCGGGGTTTCTTTGAGTGAAAAGTTGCGTGATTCCTAATCCACCCAACTGTTCATTCGAGCCGACGTGCTAACGCACGCGGCTCAATTCTGGTGTTAGGCTGTTCAATGCTTTTGGGTCATGGGTAGTTCGGCGCCAGGTTTTGCATGGCGCTCCGGTCACAGGCCGTGGGCCAGCCCAAGGGCATCAGCGGCGGGGTCGTTCCTCGCACCAGTCACGCACATCGTGCGCTTTCCCCATCCAAAGCCGTCCATCGCAGCGTGCCGACAGCCGCTCACCGGCGCATCGTCACAACTACAACGTGCAAGGCTTCCACAGTGCCTCACTTCGGTGTAGCTTCTGGCCTAACTGGGCGTTCAACGCGACCGCTGTGTGTTGCCGCCAAAATCGTGCGTCCGCGTGCGGCGCGTTAACTTAGGTGTTAGAACCTGTTATGACTATTCGGGATTGGTTGTGGAAAAGGACGATTCGCAACCACCTCCTCTGGGTATTCATTTGTGCGGCTGCGTTTTCGCTCATGGCATGGCTGCCAAATAGCTTTTCGCAATTCGCTGTGGCCGCGCTGGTTATACTCTCGATCGCCATTCCTTACGGCATCCTAATGGCTGGTATCGCGTGTCCAGCTTGCAAGTTCGCATTCATAAAGATTGGCTTTATGCGAATCAAACTAGGCGGCGAGAAATTCCGCATCAATCATTGTCCG
>JAGQOW010000385.1 GCA_020427155.1 Planctomycetales bacterium
TCTCGCAGGATAGGGTGGAGAGTATCGATGCGGCTTGCTGAGCGAACCGACTACGCGCTTCGTGTGCTGATGCTGCTTACTGCCCGGCAGGAGCGGCTCACGGTTGCGGAGATGGCTCGCTGGCTTAACGTGTCGGCCCATCACCTGACGAAAGTCGTGCAGGCGCTCCAGGACGAAGGCTGGGTCTGGACGAGTCGTGGTCGCGGTGGCGGAGTTGAGCTTGCCGCAGACCCGTCGACGCTTGTGGTGGGCGATGTGGTTCGCGCAATTGAGCCAGACATGGATCTAGTGGAGTGCTTTCGCACTTCAGGAGGATGCCGCATCGAGGATTCCTGCGGACTTGCTGCGGTTCTTCACAGCGCGAGGGAGGCATTTCTCAGTGAGCTTGACAGGGCGACATTGTCGACACTCGTGCATGGCCACCGAGCTGACCTGCTGGAGCTTACGGTTGATCTCGGACGATGAGGCTACGGCTTGGTCGTGTCGTTGAGTGCCCTGATGAACTCATCGACGATAGCGCCAACGATGGTCGGCTCCGTGCTGCAGCACTTGCAGAGGTGGGCCTGGACAACCTCCACAGCGCAGCAGCGTATCTCTTCATCTGAGCGCGACTCGCACTCACTGATTCGTGCCCTTGCTACATCAAGTAGCTCATAGTACGGAATTGCATCCCATATCCAGTCCTGGCCTGGGGCGGCGCGTCGTTGCACCTTCGCTCGGCATATTGGACAAGTGGGCTCGTTGTCTCTCATTGACCTCTTCGCGTTTGGTTTGCGCCAGTGCTCCGGTGCGCTACCATTACAAGTAACACGAATGCTCGATGTGAAACAGGTGAGGCGATGCCGAAAGCCCAAAGCAGAGTGCGCGTCAAGCGTGTCTACGATGATCCCGAACGGGACGATGGTTTTCGCGTTCTGGTCGATCGTCTGTGGCCGCGAGGGCTCAGCCGTGAGCGAGCTGCCGTTGACCTGTGGTTGAAGGAAGTCGCGCCAAGTACCGAGCTGCGGCGTTGGTATCACGCCCATCTGGAACGCTGGGATGAGTTTCGAAAGCGCTACGAGTCCGAGCTCGAACGTGGTGGCGCACTCGGCGAGCTTCTAGCGGTTGTGCGCGAGCACAGCAAGGACGGTGGTGTGACGCTTGTGTTTGGTTCGCGTGATGTAGAGCACAATCACGCCCTTGTGCTTCGAGACGCGCTATCTGGCGGCGGGGCCAAACGGCAGGGCGGCTAGCTCGCCAGCTTCCCGCCGAGAGCACCCTGAGAAACCAGAGAAACACCGCAACCGGGGATTCTGGGCAGAAGAACCTTAACGCTCAGAATCTACATCGCAGCACTTGACTTCGGATAGTTTGGAGTCCAAACTATCGGCATGAGCACTCGATTGCCCCAATTGCAACTCAGTGGCGCTGCGGACAGTGCCGCCCAGGTTGCAGCCGGACTGGCCAAACTCGCGCTGGTCTTTCGGCACGAAGCCTGGCAGGCGACGGGTGAGCATGGACTCTCGCCGACTCAGGCGCAGATTCTGGCAGTTGTCGCTGGGGCATCGCAGCCAATCGGGCTTTCAGCCGTCGCAGACCAGCTTGCGATCACAGCAGGAACGGCGAGTGCCGCCGTATCGACGCTTGTGGGGAAGGGGCTCGTTGTAAAGCAGCGGGCAGCCGACGACGGGCGAGAAATTCGACTGAAGCTCACGGCAAAAGGGAAGCGACTTGCAGCG
>JAGQOW010000386.1 GCA_020427155.1 Planctomycetales bacterium
AACCCAAGAAACATTCTGGCGCACTGTTTTTGTTTCTTTTTCAACACCAACAACATCGACTTGCTGATGAGCCTCGACTACGACTTCCTCTCCGCCGTCGAGCTGCTCGCGGAGTGGCTGCGACAACACCGGGAGCGTTAAGTCAACTCGAAAACTTAGCCGGGCCATTCGGCCCGCAACATCCGACACGACGCCGATCGCTCTCTTCTTGGGGCGATCGGCTTTTCGATGCTGCGCCGACTCGTCGCGCCATTAGCTCGGCCCCGTCGCCTCCGGCTTCTCCAGAATTCTCGACAATTCGGCCAAACAGCCCAAATTCGCCGCGAATTCGGCCGGTAACAAGTAGCACCACCGATCGGCCGTAGTCAAGGAATCGATGCCGGAAGGGTTGTCACGGGACGAGCCAAAAGAAGTCGTCCCTTCCCGCCCAACCACAAATAGTATCTACGCTCCCAACCGGTATTGCAGGTCTCGAGATCAGTGCCCAAGGCTACAAATAGCAAGGGGAATGGGGTGTGGATTGCTCGACCAGTCGCGAAAGATCCAATCGACTGTTCCCGTTTGAAGTGGTTTACACATTGATAGGTACAAAGCCATGCAGCAAGAAAAAGGGCTGCCAGGACTACTATTGCTGTGTAGCACGAACAGCTCCGAGTACGCAAGGTGTTCTGCTTTGGCAAGATCCGAAAAAGGTTGATTGCTTGAGCGTACGCCTTCATGTTGACCCTTTGGGCAAGCCGCTGATGCCTTCCATTCTGGTGTGACGAGTTCACCTTCACATGCTTCAACATAGGTTGTTTGGGAGATATGTTGGATCACTGCCCCTCCCCCCGCCTCGGCCTTTTGGTGCTGCGCCGACTTCTCTCGGCCCCGTCGCCTCCGGCTTCTCCAGAATTCTCGACAATTCGGTCAAACAGCCAAAATTCGCCTCGAATCCCTGCAGTCACAATTCGGTCAAAAGTGCGACGTCAATTCGGCCGGTAAAAGCTAATGAATCGCGCTGAGCATGGCTCTGTATTCAACGAAAACTAGCAAGCTGCCGAATGCTGTGGTCTGAAGCGTCTGTAGCACTGTCAGCTTACCTCGCTGACCGTAGATGACAAGGAGCCAAACTGCGCACGTCAAGATCGCCGGATTCAAGCAAAAGTAGATCGAGCATGACTCCACGCACCCGCCAAAGAGAGTTGGGGCCCAAGCTGTCACAACGGACAAAATGGTCGTTGCACCCGAATAGGCGACCGCAGTCCATCCCGATTTTGCCCACGTACTAATACACCATCCCTGAAGAATGCAATTCAACACATGCGCAGTGCTAACCCAACCATCGTCATAGAAACCCATGAATGATGCTGCAACTTGGCAACTGGGTACCGAAGCTGCTGCCCCCCAGAACGCTCCCGCCATGATCCCCAGAGCAAACGTATTCGTGACGGCTTCAGGCATCAGATTCCCCGGATTAGTCCATAAAATATCGGATTTCTTGACTATCCGGAAAGAAGTTACTCAGACGTAAAGATATGGAAAACAAGGAGGTCGAGCGACAACGCATCGCACGGCATCGCTCTCCTCGGGATTCGTGGTAAACCAGTATTGAATCCCCAGTTTCCACACAAGGAGCATGTCATGCACTTCGTCGGTGTCGACCTCCACAAGAAGACGATCAGCATTTGTGTCATCGTGCAAGAGGACGGCAAGCGATTAGTTCGCGGGCGTCG
>JAGQOW010000387.1 GCA_020427155.1 Planctomycetales bacterium
GGCAGCTGCTCGATGACTACACGATGGTTCGACACACCTTGCCGGGTGAGGCCTAGGGCGTCCTGAATGACGCCAGGCTTGTAACCGGCCTCCTGCATCTCTTTGATAAAAAGAGATTTTTCAATGAAGGACGGATCCAGCCGCAGGTTGTTTTCCTGACCTTGCGCGATCAGAGAAGCATCATCATCGAGCGTTCGAACGATCGCTTTGACGGTTCCACCAACTCTTCGAATGGCTGCAAGTCTGCGACGCCCGTAGATGATGCGGTATCGATCCGGTTGGTCAGAGGGGCGAACCATGATCGGCACTTGCTGACCATGCTTGCGAATGCTTTCGGCGAGATCTTCAATGCTACTATCTTCCAGGATCAGGCGATCCCGGAGGCCATCCATATCGATCCGGTCGGGTTCGATATCTCGGATTGAGTTGGCAGTGATCTCTCGGAGAGAATCCCGCAATCCGCCAACCGAGCCAGGTAGCTTCGTGGATTTGACCGGGGCAGGGGAGGGGGCTGCCGACTCTTTCTCGTCTTTCGGAGGTTGGTTGAAGATATTTCGGGCCATCAGCGACGCCCCCATGCCATTTGGATTGTCTGCTCCAGCTCATCTGCAACGCTGTTCACGCTGGTCAAAGCCCGATCAATGGTCTTCCGAATGAAATCGCCCGGGTCCACCTCGTAGATCGTTTGCTGCGTCATGCCGGCGTCAGAGATGGCTGTCGACTTCAGCATCGGCTCAGTCATGACTTGGCCCGCAAGGATTGAACGCAGGTACCCGGCCATTTGCGTTTGTGGTCCGTCCGACGGCTCGTAGCGTGTGATCAGGAACTTCACGAAGTCCCAAGTGACATGCCGTCCAATCGCTTCTTCGACGGCTTTGACCGTTTCTGAAGCAAGTTTGAGAAATTGGCTCATCGAAGCGATGTCGAGCATGCCAGGAACGACTGTCACGAGCAGGCCCGTCGACGCTGCCAGTGCCGTCAACGTCAGGAAGCCCAGCTGCGGAGGGCAATCGATCAGCACGATGTCGTAGTCGGAGTCGACTTCCTCCAAAGCCAGAGCAAGACGCTCCGCGAAAATCGGCTGAACACGGCGCGCGAGCGCGTTCGCTGTCTCGGTCTCGTACTCGGACAACATCAAGCCGGCGGGGACTACGTCGAGCTTATGGAAGTATGTCTTCTGGATTACCTCTGAGAGCGGAACCTGATCCTGGTACCGCAAAGCGTCATAGATCGTACCGCCTTCGGCGAATTCGAGTTCAGGCCGGAAGCCGAAAAAGGTCGTCAAACTGGCTTGCGGGTCGAGGTCAAGCACAAGCACGCGGTAGCCACGCAGGGCATACCTGTGTGCCAAATGGATCGTCGCTGTTGTCTTCGAGCTGCCGCCTTTGAAATTCACGACCGAAATGACCTGAAGACGGTCGCCGTCTCGGCGGCCAGGTCTGTACGCGTCAGCATTTTTGCCTGTCCGCGCCAAAATGTTGCGGAGGTCGTCAACTTCTTCGGCCGTGTAGAACCTATGACCGCGACCGTCAGTGTGAACTTCTGGGAAGCTGCCATCTTTGTGGCGGTTGCGCAGGTTCGACGTACTAACGCGCAGCAACTCGGCGACCTCGGTCGAGCTGAAGCGGCGCAAGGACTTGCGTTCTTCTGGCTCGAACGCAACTTTCATCTGCCGGTCAAGCGACTCAGCAAGACTGTCTGCG
>JAGQOW010000037.1 GCA_020427155.1 Planctomycetales bacterium
TCCTGCTGGGGTATGGATGCCTTGTATTATAGCGGGAGCGGGGGGCTTTGTTGCCAAGGTTTTTTAACGCGTAGACACGGAGACGAGGTAGGCTGGGCCAAAGCGCAGCGGCGGCCCAGCGATTCGGTTGATGCTATGCCTGGCGAGATGATGGGCCTAGCGGCACCATCCTACTGCTATTTTCGTAGCGAGCCGCTCTGCGGGCAGGTTGGTGGTGCGTCTGGGACTGCGTGGCGTCCGGCTATGGGAGTGGTGTCAGATGGGGGTGTTTTTATGGCCTGGTGGAGCTGGCGCTTGGCGAGTGTGCGCCAAGGTTTGATAGCCGGCGAGTATCAGCGGGCCGACGGCAAAGCAGCTTAGCCAGAGCATCTCACGATGGTTGTGGTAGATCCCTGCGCCAAGGGCCGGGCCTACGACCCAGGCAAGCGAGTTGGCCACGATGTACCAGCTGAGATAGCGGGCCTCGCTGCCAGGAGGTCCCTGATGCGAGGCGTAGGCGGCCGCGGTGGGAAAGCTGAGCATTTCGCCGACGGTCAGCACGATCATTGCCAGCACGCAGTAGGTGCCCGAGCTGCCGAAGGGCAACATGCCAAACCCCGCGCAGCAGAGAAAGCTCCCCCAGCCGATAAGCCGGTAGACGGGCCAGTGTTTCACGCAATCGATCAGCACCATTTCGCAGAGCACAATAATCGAGGTGTTGACGGCAAACATCAGCCCGATCTGTTTTTTGGTCAGCTCGAAATGGTCGCGCAAATAGAGCGGATAGGTGACCAGGAGCTGGATAAAGACGACATGGGTCACGAATGCCAGGGCCAGGAAGAGCACAAAACGATAGTCGCGCAGCGGCGCGACCGAGCCGGTAGTGCATTCGGCAACGGCCTCGGGGTTTTCGACTCGGCGCATGCGGAAAAAGTAGAGTAGCGCAATTGCCGCCAGCAGGGAGGTTGCTGCATCGACGAAGAAGAGCAATTGAAAATCGATCGTTGCAATCCAGCCGCCAATGGCGGGGCCGAACGAGAAGCCCAGATTGGCCGCCAGGCGTTGCAGGGCGAAAGCGCGGGTCCGGGTATCGGCGGTGGTCACCTTGGCCAAGGCGGTGGCATTGGCGGGTCGCACGGCTTCGTAGATGACGGCCAACAGGAGCAAGGTGGCGGCAATCTGGCGATGATTGCTACAAAAAGGCAACAGCACCATCAACGGAACCGACAGCGCCATGCAAACGGTTTGCACGCGAAATGCGCCCCACTTTTCGGACATGCGGCCGCCAAGATAAGCGCCGGCGATCGAGCCCAGGCCGTAGACGGTAATCATCTGGCCCGCGGCTGCTTCGGTGAAGTCGAGATGCCGGGTGAGATACAGCGTGAGAAACGGCAGCACCATGGTGCCGGAACGATTGACAAACAAGACGATCGCCAGCAGCCAGACATCGCGGGGCAAACCACGGTAAGCAGCGTGATAGCGTCTGAAAGCCGCGCGAACCATGGTTCGGGTCTCGGGAGATAGTGAATCAACTTCCTGCTCTGACGCGCCAATTGCTGGCGAGGTTCGGCAGCAGGTTTTTTATAGGGGCGGGCGCTTGGACGCAGGTGGTTCCTTGCCCAAGACTGCTGAAGACCCAGCTGGAGCTGTCGTAGCTGTAGTGAATTCGAGTCTTTGGGCAGTCATTATGCCAACCTGTGACCGATAGTTACAATGCTATCGCAAACGGATATCATCAGTGGCGACTCGCCTTCGCTGCTTGAACTATCGAGGAAACCAGGCAAGAGCAGTTCCTTGCTATTATCTCACGGAAGCTAGAAGGCATTTGGTTCTAACGACGAATGAAACCCGTACTCGAGCATTCGTGGAATGTCGCGCCTGCTGAAGCGCGAGCGATTCAACAGCAACTTCGCTCGAAGGTGCGACAACAGAACAGTGCTGCTCTCAGGCGGCTACGTTATGTGGCCGGGATCGACATTAGCGTGAAGGCCAACTGGGCGACGGCGGCGGTGGTCGTGCTTGGTTTTCCCGATCTGGAACTTGTGGAAGTTGTCACCAGCCGTCAGGAGGTCCGATTTCCTTATGTGCCGGGGTTGCTTTCGTTTCGCGAGTGCCCTGCGATCTTGGCGGCAGCGGCGAAGCTCTCGGTCGAACCGCAGCTGCTGTTGCTCGATGGGCAGGGAATTGCCCATCCGCGTCGTTTCGGTTTAGCCGCCCACCTGGGAGTGCTGTTTGAGATTGCCAGCATAGGTTGCGCCAAGACACGGCTACTGGGCGAGCATGACGAACCGCATGAACTGGCAGGCAGCTACACCGACCTGTGGGACGGTAACGAGCAGATTGGCGGAGTGCTGCGCACCCGTACTGGGGTTAAGCCACTGTACATCTCGGTAGGCCATCGCGTGGAGTTGCCGACTGCGCTCGACCTGGTGCTGCAATGCTGCGTCAAATACCGGCTGCCCGAGCCTACCCGGCTTGCCCATCAAGCGGCTGGAGGCACGCTGCGGCGGAAAATCGGAGAAAAACCTCCAGATTGAGTTTCGGGCAGTCTCTGGGTCTGCAGGGAGCCAGTCGATTGTTGGTGAGGCAGCGTTTTTTTGCGGAAATGCGCCCCCAGCAAAGAGCCGCGCATCAGGCGGCAAGCGGAAAAATACCCATTCTGGTGAGCCAAGTGTTTGCCCTGCAGCGCAAAGTTGACTAACATCCGTAGGACGTCGGTGTGATTTGTTTGGCAAACAAACGAACTTTTGTTTGGGGAGTGGTTAATGACCAGACTAGGCGTTCGCTGGGTATCCGCCCTAACTCTTGCGATTGTGTCGATCTCCTCCGTTCAAGCGGCTTACATTCGCTACGAATTCGTCTTCAACGAATTCCGCGAGAGCGCAGGTCCTTTTGCACCCTACGAGCAAATGACCGGTTACGTCGAAGCCGACGTAAATTACACCACAGGTGCCTTTAATAGCTTTATTGGCGGGGCAATTTCGCTGACAGGCGGACCGTCTACTACGTCCGTAACGGGTGAGCAATCGTTTGGCGAGTACCACTTCTACGGCCCCTCGCTAGGAAAACCTATTGATTCAACAGGTGGCATCCTGGATTTCTTCTTCGGATTGAACATTACCGGCGGTGTTACCAATCCAACGCTGGGGTCTGCTGGTGTGGCGTACAGCCCGCCCACGTACAATCAGAATTTCTCGTATGATATTCCCAACGGCAGCCATTCGATTCTGGTTTACACGAGTCCAATCCCTGAGCCTGCCTCGCTCGGTCTGTGTGGATTTGCCGCGGCGGCGTTTGTGCTTCGCAGGAGAAGAAATCGCAACGGTTGAAGAGCCCCAAGGGATGGTGGTTGTCAGCCTGTTGAGTTCCACTGTTGCCGCTACGTAAGTGACTTGTGGCGACAGAATGAGGCACAGAGAAAGCCAGTGCGGGTTGGCAGGCTTGTGTGCCTCTGGCAACCCAGGCGATTTGTTGGCGTGCCTGGCGTTTCCCAAGTGCGGCGTCAGGCGGCTGCGTCGGGGAATTGGAGTTGGAAGAGGCCGAAGATATCTTCGCGAGAAAGGCCTAGCTTGCTGGCAGGCGAGGTTGGCGAGGCGGGGTCGAAGACCGAGTTGAAGAGTTCGCGTTTCTCTTCCAGCACGGTGTTGATGCGTTCTTCGATTGTGCCCGAACAGAGGAAGCGGGTGACAGTGACCGGGCCCGCAGCGCCGATGCGGTGGGCGCGATTGATCGCCTGATCTTCGACGGCAGGATTCCACCAGCGATCGAACAGAAAGACGTAGCCGGCAAATTGCAGATTGAGCCCGACGCTGCCGGCGCCGTAACTCATGAGCAGTACGTGCCGATCGGGGTCGTTGCGGAACTGGTCGAGGACGTGGTCGCGGCGTTTCGGGGGGACTTTGCCGTGGTACTGGAGCGGGCCGAAGCGTTGCAGCCGTTCGTGGAGTAGTTCGATGGAATGGACCCATTGGCTGAAGACGATCGCTTTGCGGCCGCTGGCGGCGCATTCTTCGAGGTCGGCTTCGAGGCGGTCAGCCTTGGCGCTGACGCCGGTGGCGGGGTCGAAGTTGCAGATTTGTTTGAGTCGCAGCACAAGTTCGAAGACATGCTGGATGGTCAATTCGCGTTTCATTTCGTGGAGTCGCACAATGCCCTGTTCCTCGGCGAGCTGATAGGCTTGCTGCTGTTCGGGCGAGAGTGCGAGGTCGGCGTCGCGAAAGAGTTTGGGGGGCAGTTCGGTAAGGACCTGGTCTTTGGTGCGGCGGACAACGTGGTCTTTGACGGCGCTGCGAATCGTAGAGACTTTCATCTGTGGACGTAAACAGCCGGGCGAGACGAACTGAAAGATGCCGACGAGGTCTTCGACGCTGTTTTCGATAGGCGTGCCGGTGAGGGCCCAGCTGCGGCGGCGGGGAATGGAGCAGACCGCCTGATTGGTGGCGCTGAGCCGGTTTTTGATTCGCTGCGATTCGTCGATGATGACGAGATCGAAGGGGGCGGAAGCGGCGGCTTCTCGGTCTCGGAGCAACGATTCGTAATTGGACAAGAGCACGCCCGAGTCGACGTTTTCCCAGAGCCATTGTCGGCGAGATTGTTTGCCGTCGACGACGGCGACGGGCAACTCGGGCGCCCAGAGCGCGATTTCTCGCTGCCAGTTAGTGACGAGCGGCTTGGGACAGACAAGCAGTATGCGTCGGGCTTGTCCCTGATGGGCCAAGAGCCGCATGGCGACGATCGCTTGCATCGTTTTGCCGAGCCCCATTTCATCGGCAATGACCGCTTCGTTGCGAGGGTAGAGAAACGCGATGCCGTCGAGTTGATAGGGGAAAGGTTGGAACGGAAAGCTCAGTGATTCATTGGCGAACACCCGTTCCAGCGGCGGCTGGAGAAGATAGAGCAGCCGGTCTTCAAGCTTCACGACGTCCTGGGGTGGGCGCACTCTCGTGCAGGATTCGAGATTCAGGCTGACGTAGTCGACAGTCTCGGCTGCAATTGCCGTCGAGTGCCCTGCGGAAGGGCTTGGAGCGAGTGAGGGCTGAGGGGGCGGCGGTGTAAACTCGGAAGCCGGTTGCGAAACTGGAACGAGGCAGGCAGCGCCCTCGGGGAAAACATAGCCGGTGGTCTTTACCGTGATTGTTTCAAGAGGAACCGTGACTGCGGCAGGGGGTTCCAGGAGCCAGTCGAACGGTAGGTTCGTTGGGGGCGCGAGATTCAATTGGTCGTTGTAGACAGAACGGACAACTGGATCGCGTCTGGTGTTGGGTTGCGAGTCAGGCGGCTGCGGAGTGGTCATGTTGTTGCTCCGCAGGATGCTGGCTGATGCGTTGGGCTTCGCGAATGGCCTCGCGGATGCGTTGGAAAGGTTCGGACAAGTCGACATGGGAGCAAAGCGGGGCGAGGGCCGCTTGAAGTTGCTCGGCTTGCCAGGTGCAAGTAGAGGAGCCGAAGAGTCGGTGGTCGCCCATGGCGAGCGTAGGGGCGCTGACTACTGGAGTCTGGTCGGCTGAGGTGGTCTCTTTCGAATCGAGGCAAAGGACGGGTTCATCGCGGAAGAGAGCAAGGGTGAGGATTTCATCTAAATCGGTAATCACTGCCTGCACCGCTAGCTGGCCTTTGGAGACGAGTGTTTGGCCAATTATTTCGCCTAGAACGTAAGGTCGGAGGGTGGGGCCATAGAGGATTTTCTGTGCTTCGTTGGGAAGCACGGGGGTGCTGCAGTGGAACTCAAGGGGACGTCCCAAATCGGAGAGCACCAGGTAGCCGCCGAAAAAGCCGTGTTGGGGGTCTTCGAGTGCGGTGAGAAAGCCAAAGGCTGACAAGGGTTTAGCGAATTCTGAAGCCATCGGATGAGTATCTCAGAGGAATAGGCCGTTTAGCTGCCGACGGGTCGAGTCGGAAGCCGTGGTTACGGCATTATCCCCTCCATCGGGCGCATATTGGCAAAAACTTTAGCGGGCAGGTTCTTGCTGAAAGAGACACCCAACGGTGGAAATTCGCTCAAGTTTCATTAGAATGAATCTTTAGCGAAGGAATTCGTTGGCCTCAACCTAAGCGGTCGAGCGTTGACTAAGGGTCTGCTATCAGGAGGCCTTCCTACCGCTGGACATGGAAGGACAAGGCAAAGCGTGTTGCGCTCTGCAGAATACCCACAAAGATCTTGGCTCGGGCGATTGTCGTAAGTTGCTAGTGTTTGCTGAGCCTTGTTGAGAAAGGAAACTACCGTTCGATGTCACAAAGTCATCCTTCAACGGCGCCGATTTTTTCGCAAGTAGACGTAACCGCTGGAAGCACCGCCGGGATTTCGAATAATTCTCATGTTGAACACGCCGAGTTACTGCGCGAGGTTTTGGCTTCGCAGGACCGCACGAACGAGATTTTGGAAGAACTGCTGGGCGTGATGTCTGCCAACCAGAAGCAGCGTTCGCAGGAGATGCATCAGTGGCGGGTCGCCAATCCTCGATTGTCGGACTCTTGTCGCCGCGCGGCTGAGTCTCTGAGCCGTGTTCAGGCGGAGTACTTGGAGCGGATGACAGACGAGATTCTGGAAACGGCCGACGACATGGTCGATGGCGAGTTTGTGCTCAATGAATTTGTGGACCGTTTTGGTCCGCGATTGGCACATTTGAACGGTGTGATCCAGGTGCTCGCCCAGCTTAGCAGCCAACCGAATCCGCCCAGCACCCAGCCCTAGTTGGCTGCTTCAGGAAGCGCGCCGTGCCAGGACGCCGGGGAGGGTGTCCGTCGGAGGCGGCGTATCATAGAATGGGCTCAGTGTTTGTGATACCCGACGCGCATTTGCGCGCCGAGCCCTACTCTTTGCGTGGTGGATTCGACGAACGTGAGCGAAGCAGAAGTAAAAGGACTGAATGCGGCGCGTCAGGCGGCGCGCGAGCGACTTGATTCGCACACGGTGGAGATGATTGCCTGGCATTTCCACGAATCGACCGGCTGCCCCTTCTGGTTAGAGAAAAAGTCGCAGCTGAAGTTTGATCCTCTGAAAGAGATTCGATCGTACGACGATCTGAAGAAGTTCGACCCGTTTGAGGACGAGTGGCTTCGAGGCGGTCCGGTGCGACGTTGGGTTCCGAAGGGTCTGGCAGACAAGCCGGTCTACGTTTTTGAGACAGGGGGAACGACGGGGATTCCCAAGAGCCGGATCGCGATTGACGATTTTCGCACCGATTACACGCTGTTCAGCGAGACATTGCCCGATGAGTTTTTTCCGCGCGGTTCCAATTGGCTGATGCTCGGCCCGTCGGGGCCTCGGCGTTTGCGCTTGGCGGTCGAACACCTGGCACAGCAACGAGGCGGGATTTGTTTTTGCATCGACCTCGATCCCCGTTGGGTCGTCAAGCTGATCAAGAAGGGCTGGATGGATCACCTCGAAGAGTACAAGCAGCACTGCATCGATCAGGCGATTACGATTCTAGGTGCGGGGCACGAGATCAAGTGCATGTTTGGCACTCCCAAGTTGATCGAGTCGCTGTGTCTAGGGCTTGAGGAGCGCGGCTCGTCGCTTGCCGAGCAGGGGATTACCGGCATCTTCTCGGGGGGGACGGAGTTCACGCCGCAGTGGACCAAGTTTTGCGTCGAAGAGCTGTTCGGCGGTCCGCCGGCTAGAAGCGGGATCTACATGACGCCGACCTACGGCAATACACTGATGGGGCTGGCGTGCAGCGCTCCGGTGACTAAAGAAAACCGCTACAAGATCAGTTACTACGCACCGCAGCCACGCGCGGCGATCGAAGTCGTTGATTTCGACGACAACGACCGAGTCGTCGGTTACGGAGAGACGGGGCGAGTCAAACTGACGACGCTTACCAGGGAGTTTTTCGTGCCAGGTTTTCTCGAACGGGACGAAGGCGAGCGGGAACCGCCCTACGAAAAGTATCCGTGGGACGGAGTGAGCGGCGTGCGACCGTTCCATCGTCTGGCTTCGGCGACGACGGTTGGCGTTTATTAGCCGGCATCTGCCAGTTTGCATCAGTTTTTTGAAACATATGATTGAACTACCTGCTATCCGCTGGGGCGAGCCGTACGAATCGCTCGAGGTTGACGAAATTGCTCATTTTTTTACCGGTGAGCCGATCGCGAAGGTGCATGCGGTCGGAGCGGGCATTATCCGGCGTGATGCCAAGAAGGCAGTTGATGCGCGGCGAGCATTGCAGGCGCTGTCGCCTGCCGAGTTGATCGAGAAGTGCAAGGCGGCTGGTGAACTGTTTGAGAGCGGCACGCTGGCGGTGGGCGACTCGCAGCAGTCGCCGGCCGATTTCATTGAACAGCAATCGGCAACCACGGGGATGCCGATTTCGATGTGCCAGGCCAATGTTGCCAAGAACGCTTTTGTTCTGAAGAACATTGAGCAGATTCTGGGCTGTTTGACCCGCGGCTTGGATCTCGAGATTCTTGCCAGCGGTTATGGCGACGAAGGCCGTGGCGTCACGGTCAGTTATCAGGCCCAGTGCGATGCTCTGGGGGCGGTGTTGCCGAGTAATTCGCCTGGTGTACATACGCTGTGGTTGCCTGTGATTCCATTGCAGATGGGGCTGGTGTTGAAGCCCGGTAGTAGCGAGCCTTGGACACCCTATCGTGTGTTTTCGGCCATGGTGGAGGCGGGCATTCCGCGAGAGGCTTTCTGTCTTTATCCAGGAGCTGGCGCCGATATTGGCGGGGCGATTCTCGCCAGCTGCCGGCGGAGCATGATCTTTGGCGGTCCGCAGACGATCGAGCAGTACGCTGGCAATCCCAAGGTGCAGGTTCATGGCCCGGGCTATGCGAAGATTCTGTTTGGCGACGATTGCGTTGACGATTGGGAGCAGCACCTCGATCTGATGGTCGATAGCGTCTATCGCAACGGGGGGCGTAGCTGCATTAATTGCAGCAGTATCTACGCGTCGCGTCATACGAAGGAAATTGCCCAGGCTCTTGCGGAGCGATTGGGTCCGATCGAAGCGTTGCCGCCCAACGATCCGCAGGCAGGACTTGCCGCCTTTACGATCGAAGGCGCTGCGGCAGCGATTTGGGCCGCAATCGAGCGCGATATCGACGATCCGCTTACGACTTCGATGACTCCGCTCGATCGGCTGGTGGAGCGACCGCCGGTGGCCTACTTGCGGCCAGTCGTTCTGCACTGCGCCAGCCCTGAGTCGCCGGCTGCGAACAAGGAATACATGTTCCCGGCAGTGAGTGTCGTAGAGTGCCCTCAAGAGCAGATGCTCAAGTCGATCGGGCCGACGTTGGTGGGAACCGCGATCACGACGGACCAAGCGTTTCGGCGAGACCTGATTGCCAGCGTCGATATCGATCGGTTGAACCTTGGCCCGATCCCCACGCCTCAACTAGATTGGTTGCAGCCGCATGAAGGAAACCTGATCGAGTTTCTTTACCGCAATCGTGCGCTCCAAGTGCATGTTTGATGTGGGATGTTTGATTGTTGATGTGAGAACTGAGGGGCCGTAACCAAAGATCATAGATAAAACATCGAACATCCTAGCGCCCTACGTTTCCCCCCTGCCCTCCCCTCATTATGAACGCCATTGAAACGCAAACGACAACGCGCGTTGTTTATGGGACGGGACAGGTAGCCGCGCTGGGCAAGTTGGCTCTTGAACTCTCGGCTGAGAGAGTGTTGCTGGTGAGCGACCCTGGTATTGTTCGGGCGGGGCATGTACAGCTCGGCCTCGACTCGCTGGTCGCTGCAGGTCTCGAGACCCGATTGTTCGATGGCGTCGCAGAGAATCCTACGACCGAGCACGTTGCTGCAGGAGTGGCAGTGGCCACGGAGTTTCGGCCCGATATGCTCGTGGGCTTGGGTGGTGGAAGTTCGATGGACTGCGCGAAAGGGATCAATTTTCTTTATTCATGCGGTGGAGAGATCCGCGACTATTGGGGAGTTGGCAAAGCGACCGGACCGATGCTGCCAATGATTGCCGTGCCTACGACAGCGGGTACAGGCAGCGAGACGCAGTCTTTTGCGTTGATCTCCGACGCCAAAACGCACCAGAAGATGGCTTGTGGCGACCGGCGTGCGGCGTTTCGTGTGGCGATACTCGACCCTGAGTTAACGATGACCCAACCGCAACCGGTGGCGGCATTGGCAGGGTTTGATGCCTTGTCTCACGCTGTGGAGACTTGTGTCACGACGAAGCGAAACGACGAGTCGCGTCGTTGCAGCCGCGAGGCCTGGCAGCGGCTGGCGCCGAATTATTTGAGCGTGCTGCGCGAGCCCAACGATCTGGCAGCACGTGGGCAAATGCAACTGGGCGCTTGTTTGGCTGGCCTGGCAATCGAACACTCGATGTTGGGTGCAGCCCACGCGTTGGCCAATCCGCTGACGGCAGAGTATGGGGTCGTGCACGGTCAGGCGGTTGCCTTGATGTTGCCGCATGTGGTCAGGTGGAATGCTAGCCAGTGCGAATTGCTTTACTGTGAATTGCTGGAAGCGACTGCGGGCGAGGCAAATTGCCCGAGTGGCGGGTCCGAGGCACTGGCGGATTTTTTGCAGAACGTTGCCAGCGAGGCTGGGTTGGCTGGTAAACTGAGCGAGTGCGGCATCGAGCGAGATCGCTTGCCGCAATTGGCCGAAGACGCGGCCAAGCAATGGACCGCGTCGTTCAATCCTGTTCCTGTCTCTCAAGCTGATTTGCTGCAATTGTATGAACGAGCGTATTGAATCGATGTTTGAGAACGAGGTCTGTGGCCGAACCTCGGCGGCGAAAGTGAGATTCTCTCGCAGAACTGCAGGGACGCAGAGAACGAGATTGGTCTGTGTTGTGCTTCCGATGGCTATTCTGTCGCTCGTGACAAGTCTTGTGCGTGTTGCGATGGCTGATTGGCCTTTGGTGCGCGGCGATGCGATGGCTTCGGGGGTGGCTGAGGAAGCGCTGCCCGAGAAACTTGCGCCGGTGTGGGAGTTTGCTGCTGAGGACAGCGGCTTCGAGGCGACGGCAGCAATTGTCGGCGGGGTGGTCTATGTTGGCGATGTCGACGGTACTTTTTACGCTATGCACCTGGCCGATGGAGGGCTGTTGTGGAAGCAGCATTTCCAAGATGGCGGTTTTCTTGCCGGGGCGGCAGTGGTCGACGGGCGCGTTTACGTCGGCGATTTCAACGGTGTGGTGCGCGCCCTGAAGGCAGATTCGGGAGAGACGATCTGGGAGTACACTGCTGAGGCCGAGTTTTACGCAGCGCCAAATGTTGTGGCCGGACAGGTGCTGGTGACAACCGAAGCCGGAGAACTTGTTTCGCTCGACGCGGAGACGGGAAAAATGAAGTGGCGGTTTCAGATTGAAGCGCCGCTGCGCTGCTGGCCAACGGTTGTGGACGATCGCGTTTTTCTGGCAGGTTGCGACGAGCGACTTCATGCTGTTGCTATTACTACCGGGGAAGAGGTAGAAGGGATCGCGATCGATGGGCCCACGGGTTCGACCCCGGCTGTTGTCGGCGGTAATGTTTACTTCGGTACGGAACAAGGGACCTTCTATTCGATTGCGACCAAACCACTGTCGATTGGCTGGCAGTATCGCGACCCCAAGCGATCGGAATCGATTCGTACTGCCGCGGCAGCAGACAGTCGGACGGTTGTCTACGGGACACGGGGCAAGCAAGTCAACGCGTTGGATCCCGCGAGCGGAAAACTGCAATGGACGTTTTCGACGCGGAGTTCGGTCGAGAGCTCGCCGATCATCGCGGGAAATCGGGTTTTTGCTGCGACCAAACGAGGGCGGATGCATGCGATCGACCTGGTCAGCGGCGAAGAGACATGGGAATTCGAGGCAGGCGGGAGTTTCCTGGCGTCGCCAAGCGTAGCGGATGAGCGACTGATTATTGGCAATACGGATGGGACGCTGTATTGCTTTGGTAAATCGGAGTAGGTGGCGGGTGACGGGTATTGAGAGCCTTGAGCGATCGGTAATTTCAGATGGCAAGTGAATCGACGAAGACAGAGGTTGGTAGTTACTTCATAAGTAACTATCCGCCGTTCTCGCAGTGGTCGAAAGACGAGTTGAGCGCTGTACGCGAAGCGATGGATGCGCCGCCTGCCGACGTGCCGCTGGGACTCTATGTGCACCTTCCCTTTTGCCGCAAGCGTTGCAAGTTTTGCTATTTCAAGGTTTTTACGGATAAGAATTCGGAGGATGTCGAGCGTTATCTGGCGGCGTTGTCGCGTGAGATCGAAATGGTGAGCCAGCTGCCCGTCATGGGCGGGAGACCGTTTCGGTTTGTCTATTTTGGCGGCGGAACGCCATCGTTCTTGAGCTCGAAGCAGCTCGTGCGGCTGGTAGATCGATTGCGGGCAAATATCAGCTGGGATCAGGCGGAGGAAGTCACGTTTGAGTGCGAGCCGGGAACTCTGAGCGAATCGAAAGTGAAAACGCTCCGCGAGCTGGGAGTTACGCGAATCAGTCTGGGGGTTGAACACTTCGACGACGAGGTGCTGCGCGAGAACGGACGGGCGCATGAGTCGCAAGAAATCTACAGGGCCTGGCCTTGGATTCAGCAGGCGGGCTACGACAACACGAATCTTGATTTGATTGCAGGGATGGTAGGCGATACCGACGACAAGTGGCGCGAGGCAGTGCGCCGCACGATCGAGCTGGAGCCCGACAGCGTGACGATCTACCAGATGGAATTGCCGTTCAATACGGTTTACTCGCAGGACATTCTTGGCAACCAGGTAGAGAGCCCCGTGGCCGATTGGCCGACCAAGCGGCGCTGGGTCGACTATGCGTTCGATCAGATGCGGCAGGCGGGCTATGCCATCTCGAGCGCGTACACGATGGTGAAGGATCCCGGCCGAGTGAATTTCAGCTATCGCGACAATCTCTGGCAAGGGAGCGATCTGTTGGCCACGGGCATCGCCAGCTTTGGTCATGTCTCTGGCATGCACTACCAGAACTTGCCCGAGTGGGAGGCCTACTGCACGAGCCTGGAGAAGGGCGAGTTGCCGTTGGGTCGGGCTTTGAAAACCACTTCGCACCAGCGTCTGGTGCGCGAGCTGATTCTGCTATTGAAACGAGGCTATCTGGAAACAGAGTATTTCGGAGCGAAGTACGACGTCGACATTCTGGAGCAGTGGCATTCGGTGTGGGAGGATTACCGGCGGCAAGGATATGTCGAGATTTTGGACGGGCGGATTGAACTCACTCGTGCAGGCCTGTTGCGAGTCGATGGTTTGTTGCCGGCCTTCTTTGAAGCTGCGCACCGCGATGTCAGGTACACGTGAGAAGCCGACTCAGGTTCGCTGGGAGGAGACGTCGCTAGAAACTTCAAATGCTGAGAGTTGATGTCTGAGAGCTGCTTGACTTTTATGATGGGTGAGTACCGTGCCGAGTTTCCGACAGATCGTCGGTATGCGCGCAATCACATGTGGGCCTTGTCGCTGGAAGGCGGGAGCACTCGGTTTGGGTTTACCGCCTATGCGGTGCGTTTGCTGCAAGACGTCTATTTTCTTGATTGGGAGGTAGCCGAGGGCGACTTGCTTGCTGAGAAACAGGAGATCGGCCAGATTGAGAGCCAGAAAGCGGAAGCGTCGCTCTACTCGCCGCAGGCAGGTACCCTGGACCGAATCAATCAGGTACTGTTGAAAGACCCCTCTGCGATCAACGTCGATAAGTACGGCGAAGGTTGGCTGTTTGAGATGTCGGGGGACGCCTCGGCGCTTCTCTCGGCAGAGATGTACCTCGAACACTTGGAGGCAGTCTGGGAAGTTACTCAGCGGACGATCAAGGGGCAAATGAATCGGTAAGGACAATTGGCAAGCAGCTATGTCTTCTGATCAACTTTGTGCAATCCTGAAGTTGGAATCCAATGAATTGTTCACAAGTGCTGATGAACTTATTACAATAGCCTGCGTTCCTCGGCGTCTATCAGCGGTTTTTTCCTTACTTCCAGCAGCCATGCCTCACCGACTCACTGTTGTTATTTCGCAAAGCCGTAGCCAGAACCCGAAGAAGCGGCAGCTGGAGGAGCAGGTTGTTGCGGGATTACTGGGCGAGCGCGGGATAGATGTCACCGTGGTGCCGCACCTCTATGATTTGAAGCCCGATGGTTCGGGAATGCTCTGCCTGTCGGGTATTTCGGGCGACTTGGTGGTTTGCAGTTGGCTTTATCCGCGTGCTGCTCGTTGGATTCTCGATCGTAATCAGATTCGAGGCCAAGAAGGAAAGACCCTGCTGAAGTCTCTCGGAGAGACTGACGACGATGACGAGGCGGACGAAGAGGCGATTGACGACTTAGCGGAAGACAAGCCTCGGGTGGCTGACCAACGCGAATTACCCGCGCGTCGAATCTATTGCCTCGACTTGCGAGCGTATGATGATGCCTCGGCGTTTCGAGAAGAGATTGTGCGCATTGCCACAGAGCTAGCCACGCCAACGATTGAGCTCAATGGTTGGATCAATGGCAATCCCAAGCCAGAGCAGATGGAGCGCTACCTGGCTGCCGAGACAGCGGCCCCTGAACCTCGGCAGGCGACGGTGATCGAGGAAGAAGGCGGTCGGCGTTGGTACCCAGTGATTGATCTGAGCCGTTGCACCAATTGCCTGGAGTGCATCGATTTCTGCTTGTTTGGTGTTTACGGGATCGACGCTCGCGAGACGATCCTCGTTGAGCAGCCGGACAATTGCCGTCAGGGATGCCCGGCCTGTAGTCGGGTGTGTCCTGAGAATGCGATTATTTTCCCGCAGCATAAGACACCGACGATCGCCGGCAGTGCGGACGTGGCCGGGACTTTGAAGATCGATCTCTCGCAGTTGTTTGGGGCTCCAGATCCTGGTGCTCCAGGTGCGGAGAAGGCAATGGAAGTCGCCGCCCGCGAGCGAGATGAGCAACTGCTGCTCGCCGGGCGAGATGCGGTCGGAATGCAGGTTGGGATGCCCAAGCGGCATGAGTCGGAACTGAGCGGCTCGGTCGCCAAAGATCAGCTGGACGAGTTGATCGACTCGCTCGACGAGCTTGATTTCTAGTCTGTCCGCCCTGCTGCGGATGTTTCTGCCTTCTCTGCATTCGTCCCCTAGTCGGTCCTCCCTGGGCCTTTTATGATGGCCCGTTAAGAAACTGTGAAGATTGGGTTTAGGTCTGCCTGGGTTGTATGGGGCTGAGTGGCCCGTGGCCTGAGTTTGCCTGTAGCCCAATCAGGCGAATGCTCAAACTGCTGGGAATGGATAGTTGTCGATGGACGAACAGGTGATGCGAGCTGGTCGAGCCAGGTTTCTTGGGCTGGATTACCAGGCAATGCTGCTATTGAGCTGTCTATTTGTCATGGCGTTTCTGCCGGTGGATCTCGCATGTGCGGGTGAGCAGAACACTTTGAATCAATCGACGGGCGAGCGGACTAGCGAAAAGCTGATTCCCGATTGCAAAGCACTGGTGGGAGCGCCAGCCACGAGCTTCGATTTAAGAGAAGTATTCGCCAAGTCGGCCGTTGGGGCCGATGAAGGCCTCGAATTATCGGTCGTGCATAACACGAAGTCGAAGGTAGCCGAGGCGACGATCGAGAATGGCCAGCTAACGATCCAGTGGGGTAAGGTCGGGACGGCAGAGATCACGGTTCGCGCCGAAAACGCTGCCAAGGGGAAGATCGTGGACGTTCGCTTCAACGCGAGCGTGTGGCAGCCCGACTATTGGATGCTGGCGATGACGGTGTTGGGGGGGCTGGGGATCTTTCTGCTGGGCATGAAGAACATGTCGGAAGGTCTGCAAGCGATTGCCGGCGGCGGTTTGCGGCGGATGATTAGTGCGGTGACTGATAATCGTTTGATGGCGGTAGGCGTCGGGACGTTGGTTACTACGCTGGTGCAGTCGAGCTCGATTACGACGGTCATGGTGGTTGGATTTGTCAACAGCGGCTTCATGAATCTCGCCCAGGCAATTGGGGTCATCATGGGGGCAAACATTGGCACGACGATCACGGGCTGGATTCTGGCATTGAAGATTGGCAAATACGGGCTGCCGATATTGGGATTAGGCTCGTTTGGCTATCTGTTTGTTCGTGGCGACCGAGTCCGTTACACTTCGCTTGCCATCATGGGTTTGGGCATGGTTTTCTTTGGCCTGACGCTCATGAAAGACGGCTTTGCAGTCGTGAAGGAGTTGCCGGCGTTCGAGGCCTGGTTCGCCCGGTTTGATGCTTCGACGTACATTGGAGTGCTCAAGTGTGCAGCGGTTGGTTGCGTGCTGACGTTTATCGTGCAATCCTCTTCGGCGACGTTAGGAATCACGATCAGCCTGGCGTCGATTGGCGTCATACCTTTCGAGACCGCAGCAGCACTGGTGTTGGGCGAGAATGTCGGCACGACGATCACGGCCTGGCTGGCTTCTTTTGGGGCAACGACCAGCGCCCGGCGGGCGGCATATTTCCATGTCATTTTCAATTTGATTGGCGTTGCCTGGATTACGGCGATCTTTTCTTACTATATCGGATTGGTGAATTTGCTGTTGGATCAGGACTTCTTTCGTCGGTTGGCAGAAGTGGATGCGCCGACGGGCGAAGCTGTGAGTGTCACCGTGAAGATTGCGACGGTGCATACGCTGTTTAATGTTGTCAATACGATCCTTTTCTTTCCTTTCGCAGGTTTGATAGGCAAATTGCTCGAACGCCTCATTCCCAAGAAGGAACACAAAGAAAAGCCGCATTTGACCAGTTTGGACATCCGCATGCTCGAGACTCCGGTGATTGCGATCGAGCAGTCTCGGGTCGAAGTGCTGCGGATGGGCGAGGGATGCTGGAAGATGATGGATTGGCTCGAGGAGTTATCGGCTCAGGAAGTGCCCGATGAAAAACTCGTGCAAAAGCTGTTTCACCGCGAGGAAGTGTTGGACACGATCCAAGACGAGATCGTGGCCTTTCTATCGGACATGATGGCAGCGAATCTGCCACACGAGGTGATCGACGAAGGCCGCTGTCAGTTGCGAATGGCCGATGAATTGGAATCGATTAGCGATTACATTACTACGATCCTCAAGTTTTATCTCAAACTAGGAAACCAAGGACATGCCTTTACGCCGGAGATGCGTAAGCAACTCGATGAGCTGCATCGGATGGCGAAAGGTTTTCTGAGTATGGTCGTTGAGGGGTACCGCCAGCGGAATTACGGGGTGAATACCAGGGCAAAGACGAATAGTTCTGAGATCAACCATCGAGTGCGGACGCTACGCGATAATCATCTTCAGCAGTTGACAGAGAAGATGGTAGAGCCCAATGTGAACATAGCATTCACGTCGACCCTGAACTCGTATCGCCGGGTAAGTGACCACACCTTGAACGTTGCAGAAGCGTTAGCCGGCATTAAATAGTCTGGTGGCCTGCGTTTGCGAGGCAGTGATCGTCCACTCGGGGGCTGAAATGTGAGTGGTTTGAGTGTTTAGGGACTCCCGTCAAGCAGCATCAGCATGTGGTCATCTCGACTTTTCTGGAAACTTTTTCTTACTTACGCAGGCCTGGTGCTGTTGGCTGTCAGCGCATGCATTGCCATTGTCTCGGCCTGGCAGGACGAGCAACTTTTCGAGCAGGTTCGCAGGCGACTGCATGATTCTGCGACACTGCTGCGGGATGATTTGGGAGATCAGTTGGCAGCGGGACCGAGTGAATCGCTGCAGCAACAGGTGCTTAGATTGGGCGAACAGACCCAGACTCGATTTACATTGGTCAAAGACGATGGCGTGGTTCTGGCCGATTCGGAGCAGCCCAACCTGGACGAAGTAGCCAAGATGGAAAACCACCTGGGCCGGAAGGAGTTTGCCCAAGCCAAACACCATGGCTTCGGGATCTCTCGACGCGACAGTCCTACGCTGGGAGAGTCTTTCTTGTATTTTGCTTTGGCGGTGAAAGAGGGTGAGCAGATTGTCGGCTATGTTCGAGCTGCCCAGTCGATCGGATCAATCCAAGAAGAAGCGACGACGATTCGTCGGCTGATTTGGCTGGTCGGGCTCCTGGTGGGGCTCTCAGGGCTTGTGATTACTTACGGCCTGACCCTACGTATTCTTCGTCCGGTTCAGGCGCTGACGACGGCAGCCGAGGAGGTTGCCCAAGGGGCGTATCCCGACCGGATTGAGGTTCGTAGCGAGGACGAGTTTGGGACGCTAGCGCGTTCGTTTGAGAGAATGAGCCGGGAGCTTCGTTTGAGAGAGGTGCAACTCAAGTCGAGTCTGCATAGGCAACAGGCGGTGCTGGGGGGAATGATTGAGGGAGTTTTGGCGGTCGATGCTCGACAGCGAGTGATGTTTGCCAATCCGGCAGCAGAGAAAGCCCTTTCGTTCCACAGCGAATCGGTCGAAGGTCGTCCGCTGTTGGAAGTTGTTCGCAGCCACGAATTGCGAGAAATCGTCGTCCAGACATTTCGTTCGGGGCAGCTTTGTCAGCGCGATATTTCATTGCAGGGACCTGCGGCGCGAACTTTCAATGTGCATGCCACGCCGCTGCCCGGCGAGCCAAGTCCTGGGGTAGTGCTCGTTTTGCACGATGTGACCGAGCTGAAACGTCTGGAAGGGCTGCGCCAAGAGTTTGTGGCGAACGTCTCGCACGAGCTGAAGACCCCTCTCAGTTCGATCAAAGCATATACGGAGACACTGCTGAACGGGGCAATTGAGGATGAGCAGAACGCCGAGCGATTTCTTCATCGCATCGACGATCAAGCGGATCGACTGAACGAGTTGATCCTGGACATGCTGAGCCTTGCTCGAATCGAGTCGGGTTCGACCTCGTTCGAGATGGCCAGCGTGCCGTTGTCTCGGGTGGTGGCAGCATGCCTGGAAAGCTACGAGAGCCGGTTTGCGGCGGCTAAGGTCGCCTTGCGAAACGAACTGGGACCAGACGAGGTATTGGTGCGTGCCGACGAGGAATCGCTGTTTCAAGTGTTGAGCAATTTGATAGACAACGCGATTAAATACACCCCGGAAGAGGGGGTAGTTTCAATCCGATGCCAAGCGGATGGCGACAAGGCAGTAATCGAGGTATCGGATACGGGGGTTGGCATTGCGTCGGAGCACCAGGAGCGATTGTTTGAGCGGTTTTACCGTGTGGACAAGGCTCGCTCGCGAGAGTTGGGAGGTACTGGACTTGGTTTGTCGATCGTCAAGCATCTTTGCCAATCGATGGGGGGGCGAGTGTCTGTCGAGAGCGAAGTAGGCCGTGGCAGCACGTTTCGGGTCAGGCTCCCCCTCGCCTGAAGGGGTTGTAAATACAGAGAGCCTTCACATTTTCTTCATGATCGGTCGTTAGAGTGGCGTCATCCGAGTCTGGAGTTGCTGATCCAGGAATCGTTGGGAATGGAACCACAAACCAAGGGTAATTAGCCGTGAGCAAACATTGCAGAGAATCTTTCCGATTAGGCCTGGCGTGGGCATTGCTGTCTTTTTCGGTATTGGGCTGCGGAGGATCGAATCCGCCGGCAACCAGTTCTACGTCAGAATCTCCTGCAGGTCAGACAGGTTCAACCGGCGAGGAAGCAGCCGGCACTGAGGCAGAGTTGACGGGCGACGTGCGAATCCACGGATCAAGCACTGTCTTTCCAGTTTCTCGTGCTGTGGCAGAGGAATATGGGGAAGTGAGCCCGAAAGTCAAGGTATCAGTCGGCTCGGCAGGTACCAGTGGGGGCATGAAGAAATTCGTCGCCGGTGAGATCGATATCTGCGACGCCTCGCGGAAGATCAAAGAGACAGAACAAGAGCAATGTGCAGCAGCTGGCATTGAGTACATTGAGCTTACCGTTGCTTTCGACGGCTTATCGGTGGTGGTCAATCCCGGCAACGATTGGATTGATTGCCTCACAGTCGAACAACTGAAAACGATCTGGCGCCCTGAGAGCGGCGAAACGGTAATGAAGTGGAGCGATGTCAATCCTGACTGGCCTGACGAGGAATTGAAGCTCTACGGTCCGGGTACCGACTCCGGAACATTTGATTACTTTACCGCGGCGATCAACGGCGAGGAGCGGGCCAGCCGGGCGGACTATACCGCAAGCGAGAACGACAATCTGCTAGTGCGAGGTGTAGCATCCGACAAAGGCGCGCTTGGATATTTTGGCTATGCCTATTACGCCGAAAACAAAGACCAACTCAAGTTATTGGCAATCGACGGTGGAAATGGATGCGTTGCTCCGGACGATACGACGGTGCGCGACGGCAGCTACAGCCCGTTGTCGCGGCCGTTGTTTATCTACGTCCGATTGGAATCGTTGAAGCGTCCTGAAGTGGCGAGCTTTGTGAGTTACTATTTGAAAAATGCGAGTCGACTGGTCGGTGATGTAGGCTATGTGCCAGTTTCTGATGAGGTTGCGAAGCAGAACGAAGAGTTGCTGAAGACCGCGCTACAGTAGCGACTGAGAGGGATCTCGGCGGATTGGCGCCCTGGAAGCGGAGAATCTGAGCATTATGTCCTCGGCGATCTCAAGTCGAAAGCAACTGACAAACAAGACGGCCGCAGTCGGCTTGCGGACCGTTTTTGAATCCGTGATTCATGTCGTCCTGCTGGCGTGTGCGGCGGTGTCGATCATCACGACGGTGGGGATCGTCTTCGTACTGCTAGCCGAGTCGCTGCAGTTCTTTCGCGAAGTATCGGTATGGGAGTTTCTTACCGGCACGCGATGGTCTCCGCTGCTGAAACCTCAGCATTTTGGGATCTTGCCGCTTTTCTGCGGGACATTGCTGGTAGCAGGGGGTTCGGCGTTGCTTGCCATTCCATTGGGTCTGGGAACGGCAATCTATTTGAGCGAATATGCCTCAGTCACGGTGCGCGAGATCGTCAAGCCGCTGCTGGAGGTGCTGGCGGGCATTCCGTCGGTGGTGTACGGATATCTGGCGGTCGTGTTTGTTTCGCCGGTGATTCGCGACACAATCGAGTCAGCCGATTTGTTTAATGCAGCCAACGCCTGCATCGTGGTTGGCATCATGATTCTGCCGATGATCGTATCGCTGAGTGAAGACGTATTGCGATCAGTGCCCTACTCGTTGCGAGAGGGGGCGTATGCCCTGGGAGCGACGAAGCTGGACGTAACGCTCGGCGTGATCCTGCCTGCGGCGATGTCGGGCATCATGGCTTCCTGCCTGTTGGCAATCGCTCGTGCAGTAGGGGAAACAATGGCTGTCACCTTGGCGGCAGGAGCGACCCCCAAGATGACGCTGAACCCTTTCGAGGGAATTCAAACCATGACGGCCTATATCGTTCAAGTTAGCCAGGGCGACACCCCGGCGGGGACCCTGGAGTATCGGACCATCTTTGCGGTCGGCCTGGCGTTGTTCGTGTCGACCCTGGTGCTGAACATCGCTGCACGGTGGGTATTGCTTCGAGTCCAGGAGAAGTACGAGTGAGACTTTCAGAGCACACCCAGGGGCGGCCCTACGCGAAACATGCATCGCGCATCTTTACTTTGCTTTGCGGCGGAGCCACGTGGCTGTGCGTGTTTATCTTGTTGCTGCTGCTGTGGAATGTGTTCAGCTTTGGTTGGAATTCTCTCAGTTGGGATTTCATCAATAGTTATCCTTCGCGGTTTGCTGAGAAGGCAGGTATTAAATCGGCATTGGTAGGCAGCCTGTACCTGATTGCCCTGACGGCGTTGTTTTCGGTTCCGATCGGTGTAGGAACGGCCATCTACTTGGAAGAATACGCTCCGGCGAGTCGCTGGCGAACCTTGGTCCAGATCAACATCGCAAATCTTGCCGGTGTGCCCTCGATTGTTTACGGGATCTTGGGATTGGGTTTGTTTGTCAGAGCGATGCAACTGAATCGTAGCCTGATTGCGGGAGCACTGACGCTGACGCTGGTCGTGCTGCCGATTGTGATTCTGGCGGCTCAGGAGTCGCTGCGAGCGGTTCCGGGCTCGATTCGGCAGGCTTCTTACGCACTGGGGGCGACCCGCTGGCAGACGGTTTGGCAGCAGTTGCTCCCGGCCGCTTTGCCTGGGATCATGACGGGAGTGATTCTAGCGCTCTCCAGGGCGCTGGGGGAAGCGGCTCCGTTGGTAGCGATTGGCGCGGCAACCTATGTTCGTTTTTTGCCCGAGAATATATTCAAAGACGAGTTCAGCGCGTTGCCGCTGCAGATATTCAACTGGACCGATCAGCCCCAAAAGGGATTTCACGAAGTCGCTGCAGCGGGCATCGTCGTATTGCTCGCGGTGCTGATCGGGATGAACGCGATGGCCGTCATCTTGCGATATCGTTTTAGCAAAAACAAGCGCTGGTGAAGTTGAGAAACGAATCGAGAATTGCGAGTTGACTTGGCAACGAGTTAACGAGAGTACACTACGGCAGGACAGATCCTATGTCGCTAACAGAACTCGCCCTCGGCGATAGGCCAACGAGCATGACCGAAACTAGTTCTCAAGAAATACCCTTGCGAGTGTCGTCGGCAAAGACGCGCAAGAAGAATTTGCGATCCGCCGCTGAGATTGCGGTCCGGGCCAAGAAAGTTGAGACTCGCAACATTGACTTTTTCTACGGTTCGAATCAGGCGTTGCACGGCATCTCGCTGGATATTCACGAACACTGCGTGACGGCACTGATAGGACCGTCGGGCTGCGGGAAGTCGACATTCCTCCGCTGCTTGAATCGCATGAACGATATGATCGATGAGACGGTCGTTCGCGGGGATATCCTTCTCGACGGCGTCGATATTTACCAACGCGGCACCGACGTGGTGGAACTTCGCAAGCGAGTGGGGATGGTGTTTCAGAAGTCCAATCCCTTTCCGAAGTCGATTTTCGAGAACGTGGCCTACGGTCCCCGCGTGGCTGGAGTGCGAAAACGCGGGGTCTTGGACGAGATTGTGGAAAAGAGTTTGCGCCAAGCGGCGCTGTGGGATGAAGTGAGCCATCGGCTCAATGACTCGGCGCTGAATCTTTCGGGGGGGCAGCAGCAACGATTGTGTATTGCCCGCGCATTGGCGACAGGTCCCGACGTGTTGCTGATGGACGAACCCGCCTCGGCCCTCGATCCGAAGTCGACTGCGGCGGTCGAGGATCTCATCTTTGAGCTCAAAGATACCTATACCATTGTGATCGTGACCCACAACATGCAGCAGGCGGCCCGTGTTTCGGATCAGACGGCGTTTTTCTACGAAGGCCGATTGATTGAGGTGGGGGCGACCAATGAGCTCTTCACTCGGCCTAAGGAGAAACAGACCGAAGATTATATTACAGGCCGATTCGGTTAGATCCTCCCTTCCCAGGTATTGAATAGCTCGATATGTCTCTCCACCTTCAACGCGATCTGGAATCTCTGGAACAGGACTTACTGGCACAGTCTTCGATTGTCGAACGGATGATCTATCGTGCCAGTCGTGCTTTGCGGGAACTTCGAACCGATTTGATCAGTGAGGTTCGCGAGTACGAGGATCAAGTCAACCAGCAGGAAGTAGAAATTGAAGAGGAGTGCCTCAAGATGCTGGCGCTCCATCAGCCGGTGGCGGTCGACTTGCGGCGTGTAGCGACGGTGCTGAAGGTTAACAGCGATTTGGAACGGATCGCCGATCTGGCCGTGAATATCAGCGAACGTGCGCTGGTGCTGGTGCTACATCCCGAGTTTGAGTTCCCCAACAAGTTGGATCGAATGGTTGAGGCGGCGATAGGTATGGTCCGTGATGCGCTGGATGCGTTTGTTCGTCTGGATGTGGAGGCCGCACGCGATGTTTGCAAGCGCGATGACGTAGTCGATGAGTTGAACCGCCAGGTCATAGTCGACTTAAAAAGCTTTCTTCAGGACAACATCGACGAAATCGAACCGGCGCTGCAGTACTTCTCAGCCGCCCGGCATATCGAGCGGATTGGCGATCACGCAACCAACATAGCCGAGGACGTGATCTATCTGGTCGACGGCGAGATTGCCCGACACCGCCACGAAGACGACCCGATCGAACAGGAGACCCCGTAGGTCGATGTCTAAAGTGAACATCCTGATTGTGGAAGACGACGCCTCGCTGGCAGAGGTGTTGGACTACAATCTTAGTCAAGAGGGTTACGAAACGCAGGTTGCGCGTGACGGGCAGCAGGGACTGCGGGAAGTCCGGTTGCGCTGTCCCGATCTGGTAATCCTCGATCTGATGCTGCCGTTGATCGACGGGCTGGAAGTATGCCGATTGTTGCGAGCCGATCCGGCGACCCAGGATCTACTGGTGCTGATGCTAACTGCGCGCTCGGAGGAAGTGGATCAGATCGTCGGGTTTTCGGTAGGGGCAGACGACTATGTGACCAAGCCTTTCAGTGTGAAGGTATTGCTGCAGCGGATTAATGCGCTTTTGCGACGCAAAGAGAAAGGCAGCGGAGATCGCGATGTCGTCGTCAGCCAGGGGATTCTGGTCGATCGGCGCCGTCACCGAGCCACGGTGGGCGATAGGCCGATCGATTTGACACCGAGCGAATTTGCGCTGCTAAGTACTTTTGTGCGACAGCCCGGCCGCGCTTTTTCTCGTGCCGAGTTGATTGATGCGGCATTGGGAGAAGATACGATCGTGCTGGAGCGAACGATCGACGTGCATATCCGCGCGCTGCGCAAGAAGATGGGCCCTCACGCCGAGTTGATCCAGACCGTGCGCGGTATCGGCTACCGGTTTCGCGATCCCGCGGACGTCGTGGCGATGTAGTCTGGGTCTGTCTCAGAAGAGTCGGGTGACTTGCCAGCCGACTGACAACGCTCGCAGCTTCCACAGTGGCATAGAAGAACACTTTTCTGAAAACCGCATGGATTTGAGGGACAGCAGATCGTTTCGTAATACCACTGCATTACCTGGACATGATTCGAGACGCTCAAGTCAACAATTCCCCGGATCGGGGTGGGGCCCTGGACCGTGTAATTGCACACGCCGCGGCAATCGACCTGCGCTCCGTATCCACTGAGGCCGGGCGACCAGTAGTTTTCGACGACGCAAGCGTGGTGCGTTGCGCCGAGCTTACAGAAAATCTCGTCATGCAACTGTTTTGGGGGGTCGAGCAGAGTGAGCTGAGCCATGGGTCCCAAATCGCTGAGACAGACGGCCGCCTGGGCGACGGCCAGGGTGCCCAGGCTGTGGGCAATGAGTTGAGTACGGGCGGGGTCGACGCCTCGCGAGCGCAGTGCGGCGGCAAGCATGCGGCCCTGGCACTTGCCGATGCGTTCGGGTTCGCCTTTGAAGGGGGTGACCTTGACCGCGTTCCAATCCCAGCTCAAGAGGTTGTAGCTATCGCCGCAGCGGCATTTGATGGCCTGTGCACTCGAGCAGGCAAAAGACGTGTGGATTCGATTGGGCAGCGGGTTCCAGCCATGGGTAATGACGATGGTCGGCTTGCTGGGATCGATCGGGTCGCAAGGATGAGCGCCGCAGGAATAGTTCAGCAGCACGCCCTTTCGGCCGTTCCCGCCTTTTTGCAAAATGGCCGTATTGAGCCCGCAGCCCGTCGCGATGCTGCAGAGCAGCAGTAGCGAAATCAGGCGACGGCGAGAGATGTCCATCCTTGGAACCTTGCGGCAAGCTTACGAAAGATTCGGATTGTATCGATTGAGTTTAACGATTGCGTAGAACGAACTAACACATTGCAGCGCTGTTTTGTCGTTATCTATCGCAGTATCGGCACGAGCGCTGTTGGCACTGCAACATTGGGCGAGTTGTGCATCGTCAGATTCCACAAGAAAACCGCCTCAGGAAAGAACACGCCATGGCAAAGTCGAGTTTCCCCGGTTTCCCTTCGGAGCTGATTCAATTCCTCGATGAGCTATCCAAGCACAATAATCGCAAATGGTTTCAAGCGAATAAAACGCGCTATGAAGATCACGTGCTCGAACCTTCGTTGGCGTTTATTGCCGCCATGGTGGATCCACTGGCAAAGGTTTCCCCGCACTTTCTCGCAGTGCCAAAACGTGTGGGCGGATCGCTGATGCGGATTTACCGCGATGTTCGGTTTTCGAAAGATAAGCGTCCGTACAAGACCAACGTCGGCATCCATTTTCGTCATGCCGCAGGCAAGGATGTTCACGCACCAGGATTCTATTTTCACATTGAGCCTGCTGAAGTTTTTCTGGGAGTGGGTATTTGGCATCCCGACGCGAAAACGCTGCAGAGAATTCGCCAGGCGATTGCCGCCGATCCCGCCGCGTGGAAACGGGCAAAGGGCGGAAAGGCGTTTCGCGATCGCTATGCGTTGTCGGGCGACTCGCTGAAGCGTCCTCCGCAGGGCTATCCGACAGATCATCCGCTGATCGAAGACCTGAAACGAAAAGATCATATTGGCCTGCTGCGACTCGAGCGAGCGGCCCTTTTGGAGCCAGGCATCGTACGGGAAACGACCGATGCGTTCCGTGCAGGAAAGCACTATATGACTTTTCTATGCAGGGCGATTGGAGTGCCGTACTAGCAAGACGTCCCGTCCAGGATCAGGTTTCTCGAAAAACGGCGCCAAAAAGCAGCTTGACAAAACTCGACTGTACTAATACAACTAGTACAGTGAGGTGAGTCATGCAGTTTCAATGTGATACGACAAGTCGGACGCCCATCTATCGGCAATTGATCGATCAAGCCCGTACTGCGGTGGCACGTGGGCAATTGCGGCCGGGTGATCGTTTGCCCTCGGTGCGGCAGCTTTCTCGAGAGCTGGTGGTCAATCCTAATACGGTTGCCAGGGCGTACACCGAATTGGAGCGCGAAGGGGTGCTGGTCACGCAGCAAGGGCGAGGCGCTTTTGTGGCCGAGCCGCAGCAAGATCTGACGAAAAAAGCCCGTCGCAAACAGCTGCTGGAAAAGCTGGACGAGCTGTTTGTCGAAGCCGTGCATCTGGGCTTTTCAGCCGATGAGTTGCTGGCGATGGTTCAAGATCGCATCAAGCAATTCGCGTTTACCGCAACTGGAGGCAATGGACCGTGACTGATGTAATTTGCACTACGCGGTTGACGAAGCACTACGGCACGAACCGAGTCGTCAACTGTCTCGATTTGCGGGTGAAACAGGGGCAAGTGTACGGGTTCCTGGGTCGCAATGGAGCCGGAAAGTCGACCACTATCAAGATGCTGCTGGGCATGGTCCGGCCCGATAGCGGCAGCGCGGCGCTGCTAGGGGAGAGTGTCGACAGCTTGCGGCCGCAGACTCGCGAGCGTATCGCGTACATTGCCGAAGGACATCCGCTTTACAACTGGATGACGGTTGGCGAGGCGATTCGCTTTACCTGTTCGTTCTATACTCAGTGGAACGGTACCTTGGTGGAGCAGATTCTCGATCACTTCGAATTGTCTCCACGACAGAAACTACGACGATTGTCGAACGGCCAGCGGGCGCAAGTCTCGCTTGCTTTGGCTGTCGCGCCGGAGCCGGAACTACTGATTCTCGACGACCCGACCTTGGGGCTCGACACGGTGGTTCGCCGCGATTTTCTGGAGTCGCTGATTCAGATCATTCACCGGAAAGGCCGCACGATCCTGTTCAGCTCGCATATTCTGGGCGACGTGGAGCGAGTGGCCGATCGGATTGGCGTCATGGTTGGCGGCGTATTGCGTGTTGACTGTCCGACCGACCATTTTCGCGAGTCGGTCAAGAAACTGGTGCTCGACTTCCCGGGCCCTGCCCCAGAGGAAGTCGAATGCAAAGGACTGGTGAACCAGTGGACTCGGGGCTCGCAACTGGAATTGGTGCTGGTCGGCTACGACGAGGAGCAGCGCTCCGCAGTCGAATCGCTGGAGCCGCGGAGCATTCAAGTGATCGATCTGAATCTGGAAGAGGCGTTCATTGAGTACACGCGTGGCCGCAAGCGGTCGCTGCCCTTGTTTGCACAGGAGGAAAGCCATGATTCGAGCGTTGGCGATCAAGGAGCTGCGTGAGTCGGCGGGCCTGTTGGCTCTGGCTGCGCTGGGGATGGCTTGGACGATTGCGCGGCTGGTGGGTTACAGCTTTCTCGGCTCGTGGACCGGTTACTACGGCTATGGCGAAGACTTCTTTGCATTTCTCAATGATGACTTCACGACCAAAGCTTCGATCTTTGTCGGTGGCTTGGCCATTGGGCTGGGGTTGAAGCAGACCGCCTGGGAGCATGGCCGCTGCACTTTCTATTTTTTGCTGCATCGTCCGATCGAGCGCTGGCAGGTGGTCGCTACCAAGCTGGCCGTTGGGCTGACGCTGATGTTGGGCATTCTAGTCGTGGCAATTGTGTGGTACGGCTGGTGGGCGGCAACGCCGGGGAAACGGTCTGTTCCTTTCGAATGGACGATGGCGTCCAGCGCCTGGATGCTGATGCTGACGATGCCGTTAGTGTATTTCGGGGCGTTTCTGAGCGGCATGCGACCAGGGCAATGGTTTGGCACACGGTTGGCGCCGTTGGCGGGGGCGATTATGTGGGCGACGTTCTGCAACGCAGTTCCTTTTTGGTGGCTCACTGCCGCGCTGGCAATACTTGGTTACGTTTGCGTACTGACAGCGATACTTTACTACTCCCAATCAAGAGATTACTGAACCCCGACTGGGGAAGTAATGCTAGGAGCACTTCATGTCTCGTCAATCTGCTGATCGCCGAGTGGCAGTCGTTCGCAAATGGGTCGCCATGCTGGTATTGGCTGTTAGCGTGGGAACCGTCTGGGGTGTGATCGTCGGAATTGTGGGCACGATAGGTAACGCCTTGTTGCCTTCCGAGGGGCGCACGATAGAGAACATGGTTGTTGCGGCCGACGGCACGCCGCTTGTTCAAACGTATATCGGGGGCAACTATCAGAATGCCGAGCTACGTACGCTTGAGGGGCAATCCATTGAACTAGCCGAGGAATCGTGGCTCGGCGCTAGCGGCTTCGCCGAACCCTATCGCGAGCCGGGAGTGCTGCGCATGCCGATCACGTGGGGCGAGCGAATCGCTGGTTGCAGCGACGCCGGCAAGCCGCCCGCGAATTGGCTCCTGATGCGTGACAACCGCAGGCCCGGCAGCGCCTACTTCGTTGGCTACGATACGGTCTCTAAGTCCAAATTGGGATATATCGGTCGCCAGGGCTTGCGGCCCACGATTCCTCCGGCTGACGAACAATTCGATTTGGGCGACCAGACACTCTCCTGGGGAAGCAACGTGTTGGCCACTGTGTTGTATATCAATTACGGCGGTTCAGGGAATCACTATTATACGGCAGCAAAGTCAGAGGATGGTCGGCACCTGGCCCCTTGGATCGTCTTTTTATGTGACGGGGAGGTGGTCAGGAGGATCGACCTGCGTGATCACTCGGTGCGGCCACTGGCTGAGATTGAAAACCTTCTCGCCATCGGGGTTGCCGGACAGCCTGTCTCAAATGCTGAGAGGTCGGACGAAGAGACGAGCGAGCCGGAACCACCAGGCGAGCAATCCAGCCGTGGCCGATCGGGGTTTCAATTGACCTCGATGCAGGGGACGCTGCAAATCTTTGCTGCAAGCCCCGTGGACGCCAAGCGAAAAACGGTTCATCGCCTGTTAGCCCGATGTGCGGACCGGATTGTGGCCATCAATCCGTTTGACGGCACGCAGCGGGAGTTTTTGTTGCCCGAGGAGCTTCGGCAGCGCAGTCTCACGGTTTATTCTGTTGCCGACGATCGTTTGCTGATACAGACCACAAGTGGTTATTGGGAACAGGGCAGCGTGGCTGAGTTGCTGTGGATTGACCAGGAAGGCAAGATCACTCGACAGGTGACGCAACGCCTGGCAGGGTATGTTCCTCCCGAACCGGGGAAGCAGGTATTTGGGATCGCTGCGATTGTGCCCTCGCTGTTGCCGTGGGCAATCGGCTCAACCATCGTCGCCCCGCTTGCCATGGAGCAATCGCATCAAGTGGACGATTACATGGCTGGATTGAGAAAGTCGATTGCGGAGTGCTGGCCAGTCCTGCTGCTGATCCTGGGAATTTCGATTGTCCTTACCTTGATCGTACGGCGTTGGCAAATCAAGTATTGCCGTGATAATACGTGGCTATGGTGTGCCACGGTGTTCGCCACGACGGTGCCCGGTTTGCTGGCGTATTGGTTGATGCATCGCACGTCGGTGCTGACGCCGTGCGGCGAATGCGGGAAGATGGCTCCGCGCGATCGAGATGGCTGCGCCCATTGCGATAAGCCGTTTGCGGCGCCTGCAATTTTGGGGACCGAAATCCTCGTTTAGCCGCTTTGCTGGGCATTATTGTCTGGCGAATTCATTGTGATAGCCAGCGAGGCGAATGGTAGGTGTGGCGGTGCCAGCATTGCTGCGCGAACTTCGTTTGCCCTGGAGGGCCCAGAGGAGTAGAATCGCCGGTTCCTGGGCTGCGCCCCATGAGGGCGATATTCCCGTCTTCCCTAGACCCGTCTCCCCAGAGAATTGCCCTACGGCACGAAAGGATTCTTCCAATGGTTTTCTATACACAGCGTGTGTTGCTCTGCACCCTCGGCATGCTGGCGCTGTTTGTGCCGGAAACGGTCGATGCCCAGATTGTGCGTCGTTTTGAGGGGGGCGGTGTGCAAGTGCAAGCACCGTTTGTCGACGTCAATGTGAATCCCCTGGGGGGAACTTCGGTGCGTGCGCCATTCGTGGCGATCGACCAGGTAGGATTGCGTTTTAGGCGACGTCGACGCGCTGCAACGCCACCGCAACCGGCTCCGCGGCGTAACGCCCAGGCTGGGCAAACTGCCCAGCCTCAGCAGCCAACTCCGGCGACTGGCCAGCCCGAGCTAGCTCCGAGCCAGCCCGAGCTAGCGCCAAGTCAGCCTGAGCCCGCGGGAGGCCGGCCGGACCTTGCAGCGCCGCTCGGGGCGACTGAACAGCCAGCGGTCGTTCCATTTCCGACAGCCGAGGAGTTGGAGGCTATGGATGATCCGACGCTTTTTCAAGCGATGAACGATTTGGGGTATAGTCTCGATGTACGGCTTTCTCGGCTCACGACTGGTGAGGGCTGGCAACGATACTTACAGATTCCCGAGAGTGTGTTGAGGTCTCCGATAGCCAATTTTGTTAGGCTTCAGCAGACATTGGCCCGTTACGATTCAGTGGCAGACAATCCTGAGTTTGCCAAGATTGCCGGTTTGCCCAGCTTTATCGCGACCAAAGCCGCGATGAGGCAGATTGTAGTGCGCCATGCAAAGCCGCAGGTCGGGCAATCGGCTGCCCCGCCACGAGGCCCGGCGCTTTCTGCTGCTGACGAGTCGACGGTTGTTGATGAAGAAGTGTTGCCTACGCCTGCGGACCCGGCCGTGCCGAAGGCGACTCGGGGAGAGCGTTCGATTCTTAAGCGAGCTTCTCGCGACTGATAGCACTCGAACAGGCACGTACGGTGCTTGTCGAGGGCAGAAGTTGCGCGCAAATGGCGGTGACAGTCTCTGGGCTGGCCGCTACGATCGTGCGACTTGAGCTACTGGATTGCTGGACTCGATCAAGGAGGATCGAAAATGTCTGGGCTACTCTCGTCGCTGGCGATGTCGCCGGAAGTACAACAATTGATGGCTGCCGGTTCGGCAGCTGTGACTTCGTACTTTTGGCTGGTGAAGGCTCGTCGCGAGCGTCCTCATCTCGAATTGTATCAGCTGAGCAACTTTCGGGCTTCGACGCGACGAGGTGACTGCGAGAAAGGAACCAAGCGGCTTTGTATTTCGCAGATTGATACCGGCGGGGTGCTGATTGCCAATAACAGCTCTCGACAGAACTCGATCCTACGGTTTGATTGCGTATTGGAGCATGAAGGAAGACAGATCAGTGGCGACTGGGGATACACGGGCGATGACAAGCCGCCTTGGAATGTGGGTCCCGAATCGAGCATCGCGTTCAGCCCCGCCTGCTTCTTTGAGGTGCCAGAAGATTACGAAGTGCCGGAAGATCTGACTTTTTGGATCGAGCTCGTCTCGGTTAGTGGAAAGCGATTTCGCCGCCAAATGTCTCTGAGAGCTCCTAAGCACTAAGACGGACAAGGCAATTTCTAGAGGTCGTAATTCAAGGGCTTAAACCGCAAACCGGGTTTTTTTGGCCCGTCTTGGCGTGCCTTTTTGCAGGCATCGCGGTAGAATCTGCGGTACGCGCCAAGAAAGATTTCTACTGCCTCGTTCGCAGCCAAATCGCCGATGCAGTAGGCGTTAGTTAGAATTGCATAGACTTTGCAATTAAGTAACGGTTGAGAGCGGCTTTATGAGAGATGCGGGATTATTGAGCGGAGACAATCCATGAGTCGGCCTGTGGTAAATCGAGTATTAGTCATCCCTGTGGTCCTGATTTTGGCGGGAGGCGCACTGATCGTGTCGAATTTTTCTTTTTCTCTACATGCCGACGATAGCAAAGAGGCTTCGCAGAATCCCTCGGAGCCATCGACTGTTGCGGCGGAAGTGTCGGACTCCAAATTGGAGACGGTAACTCTTGGCAGCGGATGTTTTTGGTGCACCGAGGCGGTGTTCGACGAACTCCAGGGCGTTCATTCGGTGACCTCGGGCTACAGTGGCGGGAAGAAAGAAAATCCGACCTACGAGGAAGTTTGTACGGGCTTCACGGGGCATGCCGAGGTGATTCAGGTGGCGTTCGATCCGCAACAGCTATCGTTCGCCGAAGTGCTTGAGGTCTTCTGGAAAACGCACGATCCGACGACGCTCAATCGTCAGGGAGCCGACACGGGAACTCAATACCGGTCGGTTGTCTTTTACCATACCGACGAGCAGAAACAGCTGGCCGAGCAATATAAGGAGAAGCTAGACAAGTCGGGGGCCTTTTCCAATCCGATCGTTACCGAGATTAGTCCCTTCACCAAGTTCTATCCAGCAGAGAATTATCACCAGGAATATTTCCAGCGCAATGGCCGACAGCCTTATTGCCAGGCGGTGATTCAGCCCAAGCTCGACAAATTTCGCGAGGCGTTTGCCGACAAGCTGGTTAAGGATGAGCCGGTTGCCTCGGGGCCACAACCGTTGCCCGCTGATACCGATTGGAGCAAAGTGGATTGGAAGCAACGGCTGACGCCACAGCAGTACTATGTTGCTCGAGAGGAAGGTACAGAGCGGCCGTTTGAGAACGAGTATTGGAACAACAAGAAGTCGGGCCTCTACCGTTGTGTTTGCTGCGGCTTGCCGTTGTTCGAGTCGTCGACCAAGTATGAGTCGGGAACCGGCTGGCCGAGTTTTTATCAGCCCATCGACAAGAAGAATGTTGCAGAGGTCGAGGACCGCAGATTGTTTTCGGTGCGCACCGAGGTGCAATGCAGCCGTTGCGAGGCTCACCTCGGCCACGTGTTTGAAGACGGCCCGCAGCCGACAGGCTTGCGATACTGTATGAATTCAGCAGCACTCAAGTTTGTCGACAACAAGCCAGAAGCAGGGACTGCCGATGGACCGCCTGCGGGAGAGGGCGCGGCTGAGAAGTAGCCGGTGCTGCCGACTACTGAGAGTCTTTCAGTGCGTTTGCAATCATTTCAACAGCCATCTTGCGCGCTTCTTTTACCTCTCTTTGATCGCCGTAAAGGTGGCGGGCAACGAGCAGACCGTCGACGAGTACGCCAAAGCGGATGGCAAACTGAGCCGGGTTGCTGATGCCGCTCTGCCTGGCAATCTCTTCGTAGAGGTCCAGTAATGCTCGTTTGTTGCGGATGGCGGCTTTGCGCGTTGGGTCGTGCTTGTCGCCGCAGGCAACGCTGGCTCCAACTAGCAAACAGCCGCGAAACGAATCGTTGTCGAACAGCTCATCCCAAGCATCGAAGACCCGGAGTAACCGTTGTTCTGCACTGGCTTCATGAGCGCCTTCGAGCCGGTAATAAATGCGCGAGTGAAGTTCTTCTCCGAAGCGATCGATGACAGCGCAAGCGAAATGTTCTTTGCTTTCAAAGTAGTTGTAGAAAGTAGTTTTTGTCACTCCTGCTTTACGCAGGACACGGTCCAGGCCCACCAGGTGGATGCCATGCCGATGAAACAGGTTGAGACCTGCCTGAATAAGTTTTTCACGCGTTGCCATATGTCAAAGCATTGTTGATCGTAGTTGTCGTACTGTGCGGTTTTCCGTATGGAATAGTATTGATCCTACTGGGTGAAATGCGAGAGATTGTTGACCCGAAGTCAACCCAACCAGCCGAAAGAGATGCATCTCGTATTGAAGCAACCAACACACATTTTGCGAAGCTCGTAGATCGACGGACGCTTTTTCAGTCGGTTATTTGCGGTTGCAACGAATATGTGGTCTATGGGGTGATATTGTCGCAAGCATGGGTGCATAAAACACGTTATGACCGGTAAGTTAGGTGTGAGTGGGGGCTTAGGGTGATTGTGCGGCGAGGGCAATTCTTTTTGAAATCGCTTTCTATGGTTCGTTTTGGGCGAGTCCAGTCTGGGAAACGGTATGGGCAAATGCGTTAATCGCGCAGGTGCGTCATAGACTCTAACCGTACTTGTGAATAGCATGCGAGGCTGGAACCTGCCAGTACGGAAGGCCAAGGTGAGACCGAGCTCGTAGCCTCAGCTATTGCGGCTCATAACCGAGATTGGGTTTTAGCCAACGCTCAGCCTCTGTCAGGCTGATGCCTTTGCGCCGTGCGTAATCTTCGACCTGCTCGCGCGAGATGCGGTCGACGGCAAAATACCGGGCCTTGGGGTGCGAGAAGTAGAGGCCCGAGACACTGGCCGCGGGTTCCATGGCGTAATTTTCAGTCAACGAAATGTCCGTGTGTTGCTCCGCTTCCAGAAGATCGAACAAGACGCGTTTTTCGGTATGGTCAGGTTGCGAAGGATAGCCGGGAGCGGGGCGAATGCCTCGGTATTGTTCGGCAATAAGAGCTTCGTTCGAGAGTTCTTCTCGCCTGCCATAACCCCATTCCTGTCGAACCCGCATATGAAGCAACTCGGCAAAAGCCTCGGCGAGGCGATCGGCCAGTGCTTTAGCCAAGATTGAATTATAGTCGTCGTGTTCGGCTAGGAATGCCTCGGCCAGTTCCTTGCAGCCAATGCCGGCGGTGACGGCAAAAGCTCCGATGAAGTCGCTCAGTCCGCAGTCGACGGGGGCAATGAAATCGGCCAGCGAGTAGAAAGTTTCTTGACCTTTGCGTTTCCATTGTTGGCGCAGCCCATGGAAGCGACAAGTTTCGCTAAGTCGTGAGCGGTCGGCGTACACGAAGATGTCATCGCCGTCGCTTGCTGCGGGCCAGAAGCCATAGACGCCCTGGGCGGTGAAGAGTTTCTGGTCGATGATCTTGGCCAACAACTCTTGGGCATCTTCAAACAGTCGGCGGGCGGCCTCGCCGACTTGCGGGTCGTCGAGGATTGCCGGGTATTTGCCTTTGAGTTCCCAAGCCTGAAAGAAAGGTGACCAATCGATGAAATCGCGCAGCTCGGCCAGCGGGAAGTCTGTCAGCACGCGATTGCCGATGAAGTCGGGCTCGGGGATATCTGCGGTTGACCAATCGCAGATGAAGCGTTTTTCACGAGCTTGCTGGTAAGGGAGCAATTCGATCGATTGGCGTTTTACGTACGAAGCCACAAGTTGCTGATGAAGCTTGCGGTTGTCGGCTTCGAACTTGGGGCGCTGCTGGGCACTGATGAGTTTCTCGACGACTCCAACCGAGCGAGAAGCATCGAGTACATGGACAGTGCAGCCATCGTAGCACGGTGCAACCTTGACGGCCGTGTGCTTGGCGCTGGTCGTGGCGCCGCCAATCAGTAATGGCACTTTGACACCGGTGCGTTTCATCTCGCGAGCGACGTGAACCATTTCGTCGAGACTCGGCGTGATGAGCCCCGAGAGGCCGATGATATCGACTTCTTCTGCAGCTGCGGTTTCGAGGATCGATTCGCAAGAGACCATAACGCCGAGATCGACGACTTCGAAGCTGTTGCACCCTAACACCACACCCACGATATTTTTGCCAATATCGTGAACATCGCCTTTGACCGTGGCCAGGAGTACCTTGGCCCGGGACTGTCCGGAAACGCCGGCAGCAAGTTTTTCTTCTTCCATGAAGGGTGTAAGGTAGGCTACAGAGCGTTTCATGACGCGTGCCGACTTGACGACCTGAGGCAGAAACATTTTGCCAGCGCCGAACAGGTCGCCAACGACACTCATGCCGGCCATCAGCGGCCCCTCGATAATCTGCAGGCAGGTGTCGTACTTCTGGCGAGCTTCTTCGGTATCTTCCTCGATGTATTTCACAATGCCTTTGAGCAGCGCGTGCTTGAGTCGTTCCTCGACTGGTTCGATGCGCCACGACTCGTCGGCTAAGGCGGAAGCGCCGGCAGCTCCTTTTACCGTTTCGGCGAAGTCGACCAATCGCTCTGTCGCATCGGGCCGGCGATTGAGGAGGACGTCTTCGACCAGTTCCTTGAGTTGTTGCTGGATGTCTTCGTAGGCGGCAAGTTGCCCTGCGTTGACGATGCCCATGTCGAGCCCAGCCTGAACGGCGTGGTACAGGAAAGCCGAGTGGATCGCCTCGCGTACGACGTCGTTGCCACGGAAAGAGAACGAGACATTCGATACGCCGCCAGAGACATGAACTCCGGGGCAAGTGGCTTTGATCTCGCGGGTCGCTTCGATGAAATCGAGGGCATAGGAATTGTGTTCCTCGATGCCGGTGGCGACGGTGAGGATATTGGGGTCGAAAATAATGTCTTCCGACGGGAAGTGGGCCTGCTCGGTCAGGAGCCTGTAAGCCCGTTGGCAGATGCGCACCTTTTCGCCGGCTACAGCAGCCTGGCCGTGCTCGTCGAATGCCATTACCACTGCTGCCGCCCCGTACTGTCGGCAAAGGCGGGCGCGCCGCAGGAATTCTTCTTCGCCATCTTTGAGGCTGATCGAGTTGACAATCGGTTTCCCCTGAACCGACTGAAGTCCTGCTTCGATGACCGACCACTTGCTGCTATCGATCATCACCGGCACAGAGGCGATATCGGTTTCGCCAGCGATGAGCCGCAAGAAACGAGTCATCTCGGCTTCGCTGTCGAGCAAGCCTTCATCCATGTTGATGTCGATGATGTTGGCGCCCCCCTCGACCTGGCCGCGGGCAATCTCGATCGCCTCTTCGTAGTTCTGCTCCTTGATGAGCCGGGCAAATTTTCGCGATCCCGTGACGTTGGTGCGCTCGCCGATCATAAGAAAATTGCTGTCGGGTCGTAGGGTAAAGGGTTGGGTACCACTGAGGCGCAAACGCGGAGCAGCTGTTGTGCGGGTATGCGGTTTTGAGTTGCGCACACGGTCGGCAATCGCAGCGATATGCTCAGGACCGGTGCCGCAGCAACCGCCCACGATGTTAAGCCAGCCGTTGTCGGCAAATTCGCCGACCATGGCCGCCATTTCGCCGGGGCCAAGATCAAATTGCCCCATCTCGTTAGGTAGCCCCGCGTTGGGATGACAACTGATCCAAGCGGTGGCTACCTCTTGGAGAACCTCGAGGTGGGGACGCATGATGTCGGGGCCCAATGCACAGTTCATGCCAACGCTGAGCATGGGGAAGTGGGAGATGGAGTTCCAAAAAGCTTCGATCGATTGGCCAGAGACAAACGTGGCGCCGCCTTTGTCGAACGTGCCCGAGATCATGACGGGAACGCGCCGACCGGTTTCGTCCAAGTATTGTTGGATGGCGAAGAGGCACGCCTTGAGATTGAGCGTGTCGATCACCGTCTCTGGAATAAGCAGGTCGACGCCGGCTGCTACCAGGGCGGCAACCTGCTCGCGGTACGAATCGGCCATCTCGGCGAACGTGGTCGCACGCCAGCCCGGGTCATCGACGCTGGTGGAGATGGCCATTTGTTTGGCCGTGGGTCCGATCGAGCCGGCCACAAAACGCGGCTTGTCAGGAGTCTTCTGGTTGAACTCGTCGCAGGCCTGTCTGGCAATGGCCACGGCGGCGGTGTTGATCTCCCGATCGAGGCCTGCCGGCAACTCAAAGTCGGCCATGCCGATCGGAGAAGCGTTGAACGTATTGGTCTCGATGATGTCGGCCCCAGCAGCCAAATAGCGACGGTGAATCTCTAGGATAGCGTCGGGGCGGGTTAGGCAAAGCAGGTCGCCGAAGTTCTTGAGGTCTTTGTGGTGATCGGAAAAACGCGTTCCGCGGATTCCGGCTTCGTCGATCCCCAGGGCTTGAATCTGGGTGCCGGCGGCTCCATCAAGAATGAGGATACGTTCGGCGAGAAGTGCTTCGATTTGTTCGGTGACGTCGCTTGTCATTCAGAAATACCGCAAATACAGGGCTTCGCTTTCTAAGGAGCCAAGCGGGCAAGTATCTCAGAATAGGATGAGAGTGACAATGTCGAGGTTCAGGGTTACCTGGGAAGGTTGCCTGAGAAAGGCCAGCGTTAAGGTTGACATCTACTGGTGGACCAGTAGAATCGCGGGTGTTGCTACTGGATGACCCGTAGGAGGATGCAATGCCTGATTTCCAGCCCACCGACCGTGAACTTGAAGCCCTCAAGGTGCTTTGGGAGCTTGGCGAGGCGACGGTTCGTGAGATTTGTGACCAGATGAACGTGGCCGGCGAAGGATTGGCCTACACCACCGTACTCTCGCTGCTGCAGGTGATGGAGCAGAAGGGACTGGTCTCTCATCG
>JAGQOW010000388.1 GCA_020427155.1 Planctomycetales bacterium
CCTCGTCGCGCCAGCGGCACCATCAGCTCCGCCCGTTCGGGGCCGGATGGGGGATAGTTTAATGGTAGAACTGCGGACTCTGACTCCGTTAGTCTAGGTTCGAATCCTAGTCCCCCAGCCAGCCCATAACCTATTGATATTGCTTTGTTTTTAGTGTTTTTAGCGCTCGAAATCCGTCCGCCTTTTCCGCGCCTTGGCGCCCTCGCAATCGCATCAGCCGGGACATGCCGGCGTCTCTGAGACTCTTTAAGCGCCACATCCGGGCGAATGTCTCAGTGGGCCACTTTCGAGGCTAAATTTGGTGAAGCGTTTGGCGGGTCAAACCGCCTGGATTCCAAGATAGCCGGACTGCTCTGCCCATTCGTAAGGCAGATCCTTGCTGAGTGCCATAAGGCGCTTGGCCGACAAATTCGGCGGCTGCTGGCCGGCCAAGATGATCTTGACGACCTTCGGAGCAAGATACGAAAGCCGAATGAGCGCGATGCGTCTTGCTGGGTAGGTCGCAGTCCAGGCCGTTCCGTCGTCTGGATTCGCGTCAAGCGCAATCACCGCAAGACGCATCGCCCACGCGTCCTTTAGGAGCTGCACCAACGCCGGGTCAACGCCAGCGCCTTCTTTCTCGACGACGATCCGTTTGCCTTTCCCGGCTCTGCCAAGCTGCGCATCGACCGCGATTGAGATCGGTTGAAGCTCGCGGTCGACCTGGATCAATTCATCGATCAGAACGCTTGTCAGTCCAGCAGGGTCAAGGTCGATCGTCACACCGTTTTGGGTCACGCTCACGCGTTTGACGACCATGGAAATCCGTTCTCTATCCCAGCGAGCTAGTGAGAAAGAGTTCGCGTTAACTTGCGAAAGCGCATACTCAATCTGCCGGGCATCCAGGTCCAACCGATCAAACACTTCAGCGAGCATGCCACGACTCGAACAGAATTTGTGGAGCTGATCAGCGACGAGCATCTCGAGGTCACCGGCTGGCACGCGAATAGCATTGGGCCCGGCTTGCTCGTCTTTTGTGATCAGTGATTTGGATACGTAGTAGCGATATCTCTTGCCGCGCTTGTTCGCGTGCGTCGCAGTCATTGATTGACCGTCGCTATCTACGACGAGACCAGCAAGCAGGCTTGGCGCTTTGGCAGTGACGCCCAGGGATCGTTCGTTGCGATTATGAGCCAGCAGATCCTGAACAGCGCGCCAGAGGTCGTCGTCGACAATCCGCTCATGTTGCCCAGGGTAGACTTTTCCTTGATGCGCGATATCACCCGCGTAGATTGGGTTTTGAAGCAGAGTATATAGCGCACCCCGCGAGAAACGCTTGCCACCTGCCAGCGTGCCGCCTGCACCCTCGCGGCGCTTGCTCACGATGCCGTGCCGATCGAGCATAACTCGCAGCTGCCTGACGGATCGAACCTCGAGATAGGTTCGAAAGATCATCCGCACATCATTCGCCTCGGACTCATTGACGATGAGCTTCTTGTCGACCGCGACGTAGCCGAGCGGAACGTTACCACCCATCCACATGCCTTTGGCCTTGGAGGCTGCAACCTTGTCCCGAATCCGCTCGCCGGCAATCTCGCGCTCAAATTGCGCGAACGAGAGCAGCATGTTGAGTGTCAGCCGTCCCATGGACGTGGTCGTATTGAATTGCTGCGTGACCGAAACGAATGATGCGCCGGCCGCATCGAGAACGTCGACGATCT
>JAGQOW010000389.1 GCA_020427155.1 Planctomycetales bacterium
GTGGTCAAGCTCAAGATCGAAGCGGCGGAAGGGGAGGAGCAGATCCCGGTAGTGCAGCCGCAGGGCGGACAAACACCGGCCGACGTCGACTTTTCCGTGCTGCTCAACGGCACTTACGAAGAACACGATGGGCAGGGCGTGTACATTTTCAGCTCCTCCCGCAGCAACAAGTTCTACCTCGATACCAACATCATCAACTACTTCGAGATCGAACAAGCCTATTTCGATACCTTGTCGAAAGTAGACGACCACATCGAGGCGCGCTTCCGGTTCTACGGCAATCTCAACTTCAAAATACTGCAAGGCTCCACGACGCCGCTCGATCTGCTTTCGTTCGGCAGCGAGCCGGGCATGGCCGATACCGATTTCGGGAAAGGGCTGCATTTCAGCAACCTGTATCTGGATATGTCGTTCGACCTGGGCGCCACGCCCAACCGGACCTTCGATATGCGATATGACCATTTCAGTCTGAGCATGCAGCAGAGCTACGCCCGGGAAAACAGCCTGTACCGCAACTTCCCGCTCGATTACCAAGGATTCCTGTTAGGTGACGCAGCTCGCTTGCCGGAGCAGCTGGGGTTCCTCCCGGTCAGCACTCCGGCGATCGAGCTGAACGAGGCCTCCTGGCAGACCGACGGGGCCTGGTTCGGCCTCAAGTACAAACTGAGCCTGGGTACGCCCGGTTCGCTGGCTTCCGAGGCCGGCTGGGAATCGAGCTTGCTGGTGGCCTGGACGCCCGGCGACAAGGCCACCGACACCACTTATTCCGTTTTCCTCGGCATTATCCTGCCCGGCGCGAGCGGCAACAGCAAACTGCTCAGTTTGCAAGGGCTCCTGAAAGTAGCCATGGATGATATCGTGCTCGACTACACTTCGCGCACCAATGCCGACAATTCGGTCGACAGCGCCTACGTGCTCGAACTGATCGACATCGGCGTCAAGCTGTTCAACATCGCCAAACTACCGATCACGAGTTCGACCAACTTCTTCCTGTTCTCCGATGCCTCGGCCGCGAGCAAGAAGAACCTCGGCTGGGCCCTTTCCTATGCGCAAAAGAACAGCCTGGGCATCTTCGACCTGCCGTTCTTCGCCATGGGGCAACATCTCTCGCTCACTCATCCCGAGCGGGTGGTCGACATGGGCACGGCCATGGAGGAAATGAAAACGGCCTTTTTCCCGAACGGCGACCCGTTCACGACAACCATCAAGCAGGAATTCGTGCTGGGCGCCACCGACGACGAGAGCGATCCGGCAGCCCAGCAATTGGTGTTCAACGACGATAGCAATTGGCTCATCGCCTTTAAGTTCGGACTGCTCGGTTCGACCGGCTCGGGTGGCGGATCGCAGTCGAGCGACAGCGACGATCAGAATGGATCGGATTCCGGCGATCCGATCGATGTCGAATCGGAATTCAATGTGCAGCTTTCGGTGCTTTTCAACGATCCCGAGATGTACGGCGCCCGCATCGAGGTGGGCGGCGATGCGGTGAAGGTGTTCGACGGGCTGCAGTTCGAGATCCTGTACAAGAAGATCACCGAATCCATCGGCCTGTTCCATACCGAGCTGGCCCTTCCCTCGAAATTCCGCAAGTTCAAGGCCGGGGCCGCACAGATCACCCTGCCGATCCTGGCCCTGGACATCTACACCAATGGCGATTTCAAGATCGACCTGGGTTTTCCGTACGATCTGGATTTTT
>JAGQOW010000390.1 GCA_020427155.1 Planctomycetales bacterium
TGACTTTCTGGTGCCGTTTTTGCTGTTGCTCGGCGTCTTGATTCCGCCGGTGGGAGCGGTGATTGTGGCCGATGCCTGGATTGGCCGTCGCCTGCAACTTCCGGCGCTTGCCGGGGCCCCCCTGCCGGCGCTTTCTGTTCCAGGACTCGTCGCCTATGCCGCCGGTTGTCTTGCCGCGCTTCTTTCGCAGTATTATGGTTGGGGTCTGCCGCCGCTATTCGGAATGGGCGTTGCTCTTTTTCTGCATGTGGCTTTACGTCGGGCGGTAGCAAAGCCCGCCTGATCGCTCTTCGGTTTTTGCGCCTGCCCGGGTTTCGTGAAAAAGGAGCCCTGCGCGAGCACCAGCCCGGCTCTGCTTTACAATGTCAAACCAGTCGCGATTCTGGTCACGGGCGAAGGGTCGTTCCTGGAGAGACGCGACATTAATCAACAGCCGTATATCATGACGCGAAGACGTAGGATAGTGTACTGGGCCATACTCATTGCTCTGGTGCTGTTTGTCGTCCGCGTCGTTGATCTGGCCGCGGGCTTGTTTCTGCCGGACGACACCCGGTTCTCGCTCCTGCCGCCGTCATCAACGTGGCGAGACCACCGCGGCTCATGGGATTATGTCATCCGCACCAATCGTTTAGGGCTCCGTGGTCCGGAAATCACTTCGGAAGCCGAGCAAGGCCCGGTCTATTTCCTGGGAGACTCGTTCACGTTCGGCCTCGGCGTGGCAGAAGAGCAGACTTTTGTTGGCCAGATCAGGCGTAGCATTTCCGAAACGACTGTTGTTAATGGCGGCATTGTCGACTATGGACCCCGACAGGCACTCGCTCAATTACGTGCCCTCGGTCCTGCGATCAATCCACGAATCGTTGTGTATTGCCTGTATACTAACGATGTCTATGATGCAGGTCCAACCTATCCGTACACACGGGCCCTGCAGGGCGCTCGAAAGAAGTTGTTTATCGACCTCGCCTTCTACGTTGCACCCAATCTCTCTCAGGCAATCTTCCGGGCGTGGTATGCTTATCGTTTCGAAGATGTGCTGGCTCCGCAGAACGACGCCCTGTCCGAAGAGAACGCGTCGGACGTTGCTGACCCCTTTGTGATGTCCGATACTGAACTGCTACAGACGATTCGATCGTACGCTATGGCGAATGATGTCCCTCCAGATCGCTTCGCCTCCTGGCTCGACAGATTGGGGCCCGGGCTTCTCCATCAGGTTGCAATCGGTCAGGTAAGCTTCGTGCATTTGGGCATTGGCCTCTTAATTCCCGACTACTATAGTCAGGCTCTGGACCTGGGCCCAGTGGGCCGACCAAAATTTGAGCGCTTATGCCTGTACGTTCAGAGTATGCGGGCGGAATCGGAAAGACTGGGAGCCCGTTTCATTCTCGTCTACCTTCCGTCTGAGCTGCAATTCGATGAGGAAAAGCAAGTACTCAACGCGCGTTTCGGGCATGTAGTGCGCAGAGAGTGGTTGACTTCGGAGACAGCCCTGCAACGGTCCCTGGCGCTCTTTGCCAGGCAAGAGAGCATTCCCTTTTATGATTTAACCTCGCAGTTCCGTGTTGCTGCCACGCGTCCCGGCCCCAGGCTGGTCTTTGACGAAGACCTGCACTATTCCGCGGCCGGCCACTCCCTGGTGGCTGCCACGTTGATCCCGATTGTGCGTGCTGTCCGTCAATGAATAG
>JAGQOW010000391.1 GCA_020427155.1 Planctomycetales bacterium
CGATCGTGGCACGGTCGTCGGAGCTTGAGCGATACGAACCTGGCGATGAAGAGATCAGTGATGTGACCATTAATCGCTTTGATCAGGTACTCAGGATGTGAGATGCGACCTAGCCGAGCCCCGTCAGTGATCCGTCGGCGCAGAACTCTGGTTTGCCAAATACTTTTTCAGGATGACCCATTGCCTCGGTGAAGCTCAGCAACAGGCGGTTGTGAGGCACCTTGCCAAAGTCCATGGCGCGACCTGTCTTGAATCCCAGTCCGCCGCCGACCAGGACAAACGGAATATTGTCTCGGGTGTGGTTGTTGCCTTTGCCCAGTTCGTTGGTCCAGACGATGGTTGTATGGTCGAGCATCGAACCTTCGCCGCCTGGTTCGGGAGTCTCGTCAAGTCGTTTGGCGAGGTAAGCAACCTGTTCGCAATACCAGGTATTGATCTTGATCAGCTTCTCGTAGGCATCTTCATTCGAATCGGGTTCGTGTGAAAGGCCATGATGCCCTTCGTCGATCCCTAGCCAGCGCATCCGTGGCTGCCCCACGCTGTTGGTGATCTGAAATGTGGCAACGCGGGCAAAGTCGGCAACGAAGCTGTTGACCAGCAAGTCCATTTGCATACGGGTAATCTGCGGGATATTGTCGTTGACCGCTTGAATGTTGGCAGGCAACTCAGGAACCGCATGGCCCGCGTCGGGCTGCTCGTCTTGCGGAGCCAGCTGAGCGGCGAGTTCTTGTTCGACCTCACGAATCATCGTTAAATGGTTTTGCAGCAGCTGGCGATCCTCTGAACTGATGAGGTTCTCCGCCTTCTTAAAATCGCCGGCCAAATCGTCGAGTACACTGGCCAGCAGTTGCTTGTTTTTCGACTTTCCGTAGAGTTTGTCGAACATGCGATAAGGATCGTCGATTGGCGCCACCGGTTGGTTTGGACCTGCGTAAGACATCCGCGTCCAGGTGTCGGCGCGGTCGGGCACCATGACGCCGAATTCGAGCGAACCGAAGCGAGTTTGCGTTGCCGGGTCGCTTTGCAAACGGTTCTTGATGTGTTGATCGATGGAGATGCCCTGCGACCACCCTGCTGGAGTGTCGGAACCTCCTTGGATATCGCCGGGAAAGAGCTCGATGCCCGTGAGCAAACAGCCGATGCCTCGCATGTGGCCATCGCCGTCGCCTTTCAGTTGGTTGCAGACGCCATGGAGCGTAAGCAAGCGACTCTTGAAATCGGAGAGCGGCTCAATGATGCGTTTGAGTTCGAATTCTTCGCCCGTTGTGTCGGGCCAAAAGTGTTTGGGGATGACCCCGTTGGGGCTGAAGACAAAAACGAGTCGCTGCTTGGGGGCCGTTGCAGACGAACCGGCCGCAACAAAACTGGGGAGATTCCAGAGCAGGCTGCCCGCGGCAGCGCTGATGCCAGTCTTGGCCAAAAACTCACGCCGAGTCGTTTGATTATCCATCGGAAGCCACTTTCTCGTTGGAGTGCAGTGCGTCGGTTGCTGACAGCACCGCGATGTCGATCAGGAGTTGACGAATATTGTAGCCAGTTTCGGCGAAAGACTTAGTTAGTTGATCGAGGGTCTCCGGGCCAAATGCCGCTGGCGGCTGTTTGACGAAGTGCTGGAAGGCTCGATTCACAAATGCTCGATGGGCGTCCTCGCTGTTAG
>JAGQOW010000392.1 GCA_020427155.1 Planctomycetales bacterium
TTGCAGGAAAGCAAAGGGACCGAACTGGCCTCGGAGCTCCTGGGCTCTCGATATCTCCGAGTAGATACTCATTTCGAAGAGAAGATCGATCTGGATGAAACTGACCAAGGTGTACTACGTATGCTTGCAGACCGGGGTCAACAAGTCGCTAAAGAAAAATGGAAGGCTAATCCCTCTGGTGTTGCTAGTTTCCTGCGATAGCGAAACGCCAGCCCAATAGAAACTGTCCAGCAATTGGTAATAGAGAATATTCTATCGGAGAGTGTCCAACTTGCTTTGTCGTCTTCAACAGGGCGAGCAAGGACCGAGAAGCCCATGTCGCTGCAGAGGACGCCGCCAGGGCGGCGAGGCGTGGTCTATGGTCGTGACCTTTCCCCCGCGATTAGCGCCATGAGGTGGATGAGATTTCCAGATAATCTAGCAAGATGGAGATCTCAGAATGAAGAAGCGCTACAGCGAAGAACAGATCATCAAGGCGATCAAGCAGCACGAGGCCGGGGCCAAGGTGGAGGACATCTGCCGGGAGCTCGGTATCTCGAACGGCACCTTCTACAACTGGCGCAGCAAGTACGCCGGGCTCGAGGTGAACGAGGCGAAGCGGCTGCGCGAGCTTGAGTCGGAGAACGCCAAGCTGAAGAAGCTGCTGGCGGACAAGCTGCTCGAAGTCGAAGCGATGAAGGACGTGCTGTCAAAAAAGTGGTGAAGCCCGCCAGGAAGAAGCCGATCGTCGCACGACTGGTGGAGCACCACCGGCTCAGCGAGCGAACGGCGTGCCGCCTGGTCGGGCTGAGTCGAACGGCCTATCGCTATCAAACCAAGCCAAAAGGCGACCGGGTACTGCGGGAGCGCTTGAAAAGCTTGGCAGCTGAGCACACGCGTTACGGCTACCTGTTGCTGCACGGCATGCTCAAGGCCGAGGGCTTGGTGGTCAACAAGAAACATACCTATCGGCTCTACACCGAGGAAGGGCTGCAGGTACGGACGAAGAAGCGCAAGAAGCTGCAACGGCCACGCCTGCCGATGGATGTGCCCACCGGGCCAAATCAGCGCTGGTCGATGGACTTCGTCTCCGACCAACTCAGCGACGGCCGGCGCTTCCGGGTGCTCAATGTGGTCGATGACTTCTCGCGGGAGATGGTCGGCCAATTGGTTTCGGTATCGATCTCCGGTCGCCGGGTTGCCCGTTTTCTTGACCAACTCGCTGACCAGCGCCATCTCCCGCCACTGATCATCTGTGACAACGGCCCGGAATTCACCAGCAAGGCGATGTTTTTCTGGGCGAAGGAGCGGCGTACGAAACTGGGCTTTATCCAGCCTGGCAAACCAACGCAGAACGCCTTCGTCGAGAGTCTGAACGGCAAGTTCCGCAACGAATGCCTGAACCAGCACTGGTTCCGATCACTGGATGAGGCTCGACGGGAAATCGATCAATGGCGGAACCATTACAACCAGGTCAGGCCACACAGTTCCTTGGGCTACCTGCCGCCCGTGGAGTTTGCCAGGCAAGCGGCATAAAGTGAGCAGAATCTCATCCAGCCGGTGGTGCTAACCCTGGGGAAAGGTCACCTCCAGGTTCGCGACCCGGCCGTTTTCCAGCAAGATGGCGTTTTTCACCGATCCGCCCAATGCGAGGCCGCGGCG
>JAGQOW010000393.1 GCA_020427155.1 Planctomycetales bacterium
AAGGGGATGTGTTTGCCATAGTCTGCGAAGCTCGCGCCGATCTGCACGGCGAGTTCGCGAGTTGGGGCGAGAACCAGCGCCATGGGGCGTCGGGGCTGCGCTTTGGGCTTTTCTCGTCCGAGAATGTCCAGAATCGGCAGGGCGAATGCGGCGGTCTTGCCTGTGCCGGTCTGAGCGCAGCCAAGCACGTCCTGGCCCTCAAGCGCCGGCGGCGTGGCCTGGGCTTGGATGGGGGTGGGCGTCTTGTATCCCAGTTCCGCCAGAGCACGTTGGAGCGGTCGGATTAAATCGAGTTCTTCAAATGTCTTCAAGCTACTTCCTTTTTGTCTTCGAAATTCTTGGCGGGAACTCGCTATAGCTCCGGCCTTGTGCGTGACGACGCAATCGGATGCGCCGTGCCATGTGATTCGTGAGCGTCAAAAGACGCGGCGTGGGGGACGCGCAGAGTCATCGCGCGTGGAACACGACCGTGGGCCGTCAAGTTGGTGCATTCGGGTTGGCAGCCACTAAGTCGCGGTCAAATGCTGGGGCGGCGGCCAATCCGTCGTTTCAACAGACGGGGCACTCGGGGATTCCGGACCAACAAGAATGTCGCGGAATTGAAGCGTCATCGACGCTGGCGGCTTCCCAGAGCGGTCAACGCGACCGATAGTTGGCGCCGGTTATCCGGCTGAGGGGGCCGGATCGGGCTGCGAGAATGGCACCGTTCCCAAAGAGGCAAATTCTTCGCGGGCTCGGAATACGCTAGGGAGCGTTCTCGTTTCTTCCGAACCACCTCGGAGTGCACATGCCAAATAAGCGAGGCATAACACATTGAGGGAAGTGTAGCCTGTTTCCGGGGAAAGGCAACTCCAAATTGGCCCTAATCCAGATCTTCCAGCGTTTCGAAGCCTTCTCGAATGATTAAGACGGCAATCACCAGTGCGGCAACCGAGTCGATCCACCACAGCCTCCAGACGTAGTAGCTCCCCGAACCGATCAACAGGGCGAAGGAGAGCATCAGGCAAGCCAGTGTCTCTTTTGAGTCAGCCACCAGGCTGCGACTGCCGATGGCTTTCCCCAATCGGTATTTCAGCAGAAACAGCACGGGCATGACAATGATTGAGGCAGTTGCCAACCCAATCCCGATCAGGCTCGTTTCGGGAGCTTCATGCCGAACGAGCGCCCAGCCGGCGTCGAGAATGACATAGCCGCCGAGTAGGAAGAACGAATATCCGATGAGTCGAGCTGCTCGCTGTTCGATTTTCTCAAACTCCTCGTTGTCTTCAGCCAAATCCAGTTTCCAAAATCGCCAAACCATGATGAGGCCGGACAGCGACTCCACGAAACTGTCGAGGCCGAAGCCCAAGAGCGCATCGCTGCCCGAGAGCGCAGCCCCCAGCATCGACACGCCGCCTTCAACGAGGTTGTAGGCGACCGTGAAAAAGGCCAGTGCAAGAGCTTTCGATCTCGTAGAGGGCATGTGTTCTTCTTGACGGATCGGGGTTCAACGCCAACTTCTATCGACTCGAACCAGCTCACAATCTTGGATCGACCGGCTCGCTTTCCAGGGCGAGCACGCCGAACACGCATTCGTGAACTCGGCGAAGCGGCTCGCGGCGAACAAACCGCTCCAGCGCCTCAATGCCGAGTGCAAACT
>JAGQOW010000394.1 GCA_020427155.1 Planctomycetales bacterium
AACCGAAAGCTGCCATCTCGGAATATGGTCGGGCTCATCAATGCGGCCTTCGGTGAATTTCAGGTGGGCACATAACGTTTAAGGTAAGGGGCGCGCCGCTTGCGGCGCGTCCCGCTTGACCGCAATGTTAGGCCGTGCTGTTCGCAAAGCCCACCAACCTGCAATGGGCGAAACGACAGCAACAACCACGAATGAAAGAGGAAGAACCGGCCAGTACTGGCCCGCAAAGAAGAAGTCTCGAACACCGAGGAATTTTAGGAATGGCGGTGACCAGATAAGGAAGCCGAGGCCAACAGCAATGCTTAGAACGATGGTAAGCACGAAAGCCCCAAGCGCACGGGAGGTGTGCTCTCGAAACAAGCCACGGGAAGTAAACAGCCAAGCAAGTGGCACGAACGCGAGCAGTAGCGGTAGCCCAAACCAAAAGAGCACAAGAGCAACAAACTCACCTGGGAGGATGTAATGGTCGCCCATACGGCCTAACGGCTGAGCTCACCGGCGCAGCGTGGCTGGCGCGGGGCTTGCTCTTGCAAGGCCCGTGACAGACGCGCAATGCGACCGGTGGAGCGATTGGTTAGAGCGCCTGTCACGGTTTCTCGCGACTCGAGAACGTAGAACAGTGCAGCGCTATGTCCATCACATTCTCAAGCAGGTCATGAAAGTTAGAGCAACCAACGGGACGAACCTCGACAGAACCACCATCGACGTAAAATACGAGCCGATACGAAGGCCCGTCAGTCGTGACACATATTTCGTTTACGTTGCCAGGCTCGCTTGGTTTCTCGGGTTGCGCACTCGTTTCTAGACGAGCGCGGACTACCGGGGATAGTGCCTTGAGCGGACGGACAATGCTTGGGCAGGCTGCTGAGCTAAACGTGACCTGACGGTAACGGGCCCGTGCCAGATCCCAAACGCTTGTGCCCGGCGGAGCTCGCTCCAACGACTCGAGATACTGCAAGTAGAAGGACGTCTCTGTGCTTTCGCTGTAACGAACCACGAATACGCCGGAAGAGACTTGCTTCGCAGCCAGAATCTGATCTGGGCCAGCACGAAATGTTGCTTCCTTCTGTATGGCAACTTGTGCTTGAAACGCCGAGTCACTCGATAGTTCCTCTCGAAGGCTGTATGCGGCGTGGGCTGCTTGCTCTCCATCATCTTGACCGACTGCGTGGCCCCCGGCGAAGCAGCCAGCTACCAAAATCGCGACAGACAAGTGGGCGTTCATTAAGGCGCTCTAACTATTAATTGGGGGGATTAAATTGGGCGACGTATCACCCCGAAATCGTCGGTTTGTCTGGTGGCACAAAATATAACTCCCTGACGATACTCGTCCGGCGACGGATCGGTGTCGTTCAAGCGCCTGGCGGGCGCAGGAGAGTTTGGCGGCATGGGTCGCGAAGCGGGATTGCTGACGACGGCGCGGGAGCAGATCCGTACGCGGCACATGAGCTACCGGACAGAGAAGACGTATCTGCACTGGATGCATCGCTTTATCCTGTTCCACAATCGGCGCCATCCGCGGGAGATGGGGGCGCCGGAAGTCGAGGCCTTTCTGACACACCTCGCGGTCGTCCGCAAGGTCTCGGCGTCCACCCAGAACCAGGCCTTGCAGGCCATCTTGTTCCTGTACCGGCGGG
>JAGQOW010000395.1 GCA_020427155.1 Planctomycetales bacterium
AACCTCTGGTTCGCGACCGTTTGCATCCCGCACATAGTTTTCCCGAAACAACCGCCTGACGAAGTCGCGTACCTCGTCAGCGGTGCCTTCCGGAAGCTGCAGCAGTGGCCATAACGGTTCGGCCACGCTACCGCCCTTCAAAGTGGAAAATGTTGAATTTGGCCTCTGACTTCGGCGTCGATGAGCCGATACCTCGCAGCCCGGATGCCTTGGCCAGGTCATCGCAGAATTTCAGTTTGGTCTGGCTACCCTGCAGATTATTCCAAACATAACCCACAGCCCCAATTAACAGATCACAGAGCCCGATCAACGGCACATTCTCGGACGTTACCGGTTCCAGGCAATGGATGGCGGATCGGCCACGCAGCTTGTTGGTGAGCACCGCGTGCAGATCCTTGAAACGGTGCTGCTCCTGGTTCTGCTGCCAGTCGAGATAAATCGAGTAGGTATTACCCGGCTCCAGCCAGTGCACCAGCAGCTGGTAATACAACTTGTAGAAGCCCAGCTCCGAATCTCCCACGTTGTACAGCTCATGATTCAGCCGACTTCTGTCTGCCACCAGCGCACGAAATCGCAAACTGTCGTTTCTGGCAAACAGCTCCAGCAGGCTCCAATAGAACGCCTCCCGGTTTGGCGACAACCGCTTCCAGCCCAGTTCGCCGTGTGCGTTGTGGCGCGCCATAAGCACATGGATGTCGTGAACCAGCGCCCGTTTGGCATCCCTTGGGCACTGCAATGCTCCGATGACCAGGAAACGCTGGCTCGGGTCCGATGTGTGCCGACTCTCGTCGCAGTAGATGTTGAAGTGGGTCATGAGGCTGCCTGCATCAGGCTTGATGAAAGATCACCGGCAAAGGCCCGGCTGAGGATCGACTGGCGCAGGCACTCGGCGCGCTTGAGGTTGGAGTCGACCTGGGTTTCGGTTTCGTGGGTCAGGGAGAGGTGGCGGTCGACTTCGATGACGATCCGCTCCTGTTCGGCGAGCGGTGGCAACGGAACGGGTGTTCCGCATACATCCTTCTGATTAATGCTTGCTTGATTAACCGCCCACTTCGCATGTTTGGTTAAACGTGCCCTCCCTTGCGAAGATCGTAGATAGCTAGCCACGTAAAGAGGCACTACGTAGGAAGAAAGCTCAGCCCGCATCATGTTTGACTCAAAAACGGGCATATCTGTATTGGATTGCCAGATAGCCACTTTCCCGAGATGCGAAGGACTATTCACGCGGTTTATCACCAGGTTACCGCTCCGAAGTGCGTAATTCGCAAGATCTTCCGGCTTAACTTGCACGCGCTGTAACTCGGCTACCGGTCGTATCCAATCTTGTTGATAGTCATCAATCCTAAGGATTGGATGACCAGAGCCGTACTCGGTTTTTGGCAGGTAGAGACCGTTTTGTGGACCTTGGATGATCAGACTATCGAGCAATGCCCACACCCACCCATCAGGCAACTCGGGTAGCGCACCGTTATCTGGCGCCCCAGGGTCTTTGTACTTAGCCTTCCACTTGTCGTTTTTCGGCGCTTTGCCTTTGGCTTCCATCTCCGCCAGTTCGGCTTCTTCCCACTTCGCACGGCGTTCGGCGAGGATGCGGTCGAGGAGCTTGCTGGCGGGTTCGACGTCTGGATGGGCCTTG
>JAGQOW010000396.1 GCA_020427155.1 Planctomycetales bacterium
CAGGTTGTTCTCCTTAGCCGCTATATGTAGAATCACTAATGTCAGTTGCGGGGTGGAGCAGTCTGGCAGCTCGTCGGGCTCATAACCCGAAGGTCGTAGGTTCAAATCCTGCCCCCGCTACCAAATAAAGCCTTATGGCTCAACGGCTTAGAGTTAACTCTCTAAGCCGTTTTTCGTTTCAGCAAAGTCAGTGCGTGACTTTTGCGTGACTGCACTGCACAAACGCGATTTGCAGCCTCCAACAGCTCCTCAATCTCGGGTGCCGAGTAGTGCGACGTGATGTCGCCGTTACGATGCCCGAGCAAGACTTTCCTTGTCTCCAGTTGCACGCGCGCGGCCCTTAGTCTTCGGCCGAACGTGTGCTTGAGGTCGTGTACCCGCAGGTTCGCAAAGCCCCAGGTAACTGGCTCTTCATGGTCCTTTGCGTACAGCGCCGCCGCCTTTTGACGGGCGACTTTCCAACCGCCGTTGTAGATGCGGGTCACCGGATTGCCCCGGTAGGTAAACACATGGGTTTTGTGCTTACCGCGCTCGGCATCGATCACCGACTTTGCCACATCATTCAACACGACCAGTCTGTCTTCCTTGTTCTTCACGATCGTCGACGGAATGAGGAAGACCGATGTGTCCAGCTCCGGTATCTCCACTTCCCAGTCCCATCGCAACTGACAGACCTCCTGTTCGCGGCAGCCCGTGTTCACCTTGAACAAGGCCATCGTGGCCAGATGATCCGGCAGGGCCTTGAGCAAATATTTCTGCTCATCCCAGCCCAGCGGGTAGGGCTGCCTCGCGTCGGTTACCTCCACCATGCTCAGCAGGGGAGGCGTCTCCAGCCAAGTCAGTCCCTGATCATCGCGCCACTTCCTCGCGGCCAGATTGAGAAGACGACGGACAACTTCAATGCCATTGTTAATCGTCTTGGTCTTCAGGCCCTTCTTCCTGCAGGCTTTCACATAGGGCGCCAAGGTGCCGTCGTGAATGTGCTGCAACGGCAACGTGCCGATATATGGCAGCAGCCGCTTCAGTCTTGAGGCATCGTCGCCAATCGAGCGCTTGTGCAGGTTCTCCCGCAGATACTTCGCTGCGGCATCCCCGAACAGCCTCGTCGGTCTGACACCGTAGACTGTGGATTGCCTGATCGTTTCTATCCGGTGCGCTAAGTACCTTTCCGCTTCGTAGAGGTCGCTAGTGCGAGTAGATTCGATAACTCGCTGTCCGTATACGACCTTGTCAATGTGCCAGACCCCCTGCCGGAGCTGGAGTCCTGGCGTTCTTTTGCGTCCCATAATCGGTCTCCTTTCTTCAGACCGGGACGCCCGTTGCGGGATTTATAGTGATCCACCCAGGCGTCCAGTTCAACTCGGTCAAAGGCGATGCCCTGCTCGCCGATCCGGATTTCGGTGACCTGCGGCCGTACCTCGGCGTTGAAGCGGTTGCGGTCCATGCCCAGGTAGAAGGGCGCGTCACGCAGCCGCAGCAGGCGCGGCAGGAAGCAGGGTTGGCGCGTCACCTCGGTCATCAGTGCGGCCTTTTCCGCCGCCGGGCGTCGATCTGGCGCTGGTAGTCGAGCACCGCGCGCCGCCGATCGGCGTGGATGTAGTGGCGCTCGGTCGTCTCCA
>JAGQOW010000397.1 GCA_020427155.1 Planctomycetales bacterium
CATATCAAAAACGATCCTGCCTTAATAGATCTGGTCAGCCGGGTTTATCAACTGTCGCCTGAAGTAAGCAACGCTTTGCGAGGCGAAGCGCTTACCAAAGCGGCTGCCGATCCTGCTTCACCCCAGGCTGTTCGGGACGCATTCACCGAATGGGCCAGAACCGGGGGTGTCGAGTTCGGGCACGAGCTGGTCGCCATGGGCGAGAGAATGGGCAAGCCCGAGATTCAGAATCTCGCTATCGAGACCTATCGCCAGATCGAGAACTCTCCTCTGGGCAAAGATTTGAGAATGGGCGAGTCTATAATGCAGATTCGCCAGAAATATGGTCAGGAGTACAAAGTAGAAGGCGAAGGCAACGAGGCTGTCTCTCAGATAGCCACCGAGGCCGTGGCCAGCAGGTTGCGTCGTCAGGTCGACTCGCGCAACGAATTCGACCCTCAGAGTTTTGAATACGGCAAGTTCAACGAGCGGCTTGGAGAGTTCGATCGCGGACTCGATATGCTGGTCAAAGCCGAGAACCAGGGCACCGAAGTCGATACCAGAGCTTTTGGAGAATACGCTCGGGGCGACGGGGCAGCGGTAGGCAAGGCTTTATTAGAATGGGCCTATACCGTCAATAATCCCCGCATGGTGAAAGCGATTGAAGAAGCCTACGGTTTCGACTATACGCAATCGCGCACTATAGAAGGTGAAGCTCTTGCACGGAGCTCTTTCCATCCCGATGCTCCGCAAGGTTTGAGAGATAGATTCCTTCAATATGCCGAAGGCGATGGTCAGGCGGTGGGCGACTATCTGCTCAGCGAAGCGGTGCGCAACAACGACCCCTATATGGAACATGCCGTGGTCATGGCCTATGCCAGCGCTCCCAGCTCTCGATTGGGTTCGACCCTCATGAAAGGCGTAGAGTTGCTCGATGCCGCCATGGGCAAGAAAGTATCCGAAGGGGATAATGGTGTCGTCTCTGAAGCGACTCCGTTCAATAAAGAAGCGACAGCGGCTTTAGTAGAATATGCCATGGGTGAAGGGGTGCATCTGGGTCGTGCCCTCGATAAACTGGCAAGTCTCAATCCGGAAATCGACCCTCGGGCTGCCACCACTCTCAAAGAAGCCTATCTTTTTGCTCAGAATGGCGGTCGCCGTGATGTCGGTGATGCCCAGCTCAAGGGCATTCGTCACGATGCCGATGTTATCGAGCCCTTCCTCAACCTTATCTCTAAAGTGCCGACCAATCCGGCTGAATATGCGGCATTCAAAGCCCAGGTGATCGATTTTATCGCTCGCAATCGTCGTGAAATTACCGACCCCAGTCAGCCTCAACGCGCCCACGAGACAGGATACAGTGTTGAGACCGATCCCAGCAGTCCAAACTATGGCAAGAATATTTTTGAGATAATCGCTTCGCAGTCTGCCTACAGCTCGGTTGCGGGACCGATTGATTTCTATTTCAGAACGGACTACGGTCTATCTAAATTCTCCGATATCAGACCGGTAGAGCTTGATTATGCTCAGGTCGGTCCGGGGGCAGAAGGGGCGGCTCGCTCGAACAGCTATCGCGCCCAGCAGATGTTCCCCGAGTTCGAGTCGGCTACA
>JAGQOW010000038.1 GCA_020427155.1 Planctomycetales bacterium
AAAGTCTTCGACAAGTTCTTCCGCAGCTCCGACCCCCGCGTTCAGGCAGAAACCGGAACCGGCCTGGGACTGTCCCTCGCTCGCGAAGTGATCCGCATGCACGGCGGCGATCTCACCGTGGAGAGCCAACTCAACAAAGGAAGCACCTTCCTCGTTGCCATCCCCATGGAGTAAGACACATCATGTTTACCGTCGAATCTCAAGGTGCGGTCGATGTGGTCAAACCCATGGCGCCGCTCAACCATGAAAACGCGGCCAGCTTCCTCGAAACGATCCAGCATCGGCTCAGCAAGGGGCAACCCATGGTCGTGCTCGACATGAGCGAGGTCCCGCTGGTCGATAGCGCCGGGCTCGACTCCTTGCTCGACGTCCAACAGGCGATCCAATTGCGCGGCGGCACGATCAAGCTGGCGGCAATCCCACAACTCTGCTGCGAAATCCTTCGCATCACCGGGGTCGACCAACGTTTCGAAACCTTTCTCGACATCAAATCCGCCGTCGGGAGTTACGTCCAATGACCGTGGTCGAGAACATCCCTCTACAAGAGGCGCCGCCGGAAGATCAGCTCGGCCCGATGATCCTCCCGCTCGACGATGCTTCCGAAGGTAGCGAATCCAAGCCTGCTGCGCGCGGACCGCTCGGACAACGGCTGCTCAGCGCCAACCTGATCGCACACGACGAGCTCGAAGCCGCGCTCAATCACCAAACTCAAAAAGGACAAAAACTTGGCGAGTCGCTGCTCGAACTCGGCTTCGCCAGCGAAGAGCAACTCCTGCCGTTCATTGAGTCCCAGCTCGGCATGCCAGGAGTACGGCTCCGCGAAGGTCTTCTCGACCCGGTTGCCGTACGCCTCATCCCCCGCCCGCTCGCCGAAAACCTCAACGTACTCGCCCTCTTCCGAGTCCGCGACGAACTGATCGTCGCTACCGACGACCCCCAGGACCTGGACGTCATCGATCAGATCGAGAGTCTCACCGGCCTCAACGTTCGGCCTGTCTTCGCCTTCCAGGCAGCCATCGAAAAGATGCAGAAGCGGGCCTACGAGGAGGATTTCCGCGTCGATGCCGTCACTGCCGACCTCGACGACTCTGCCGTGGAATTGCAGCTCGACGAAACCGACATGGATGTCGCTTCCGTGCACGATCTCGTCGACGGCAGCCCGGTCGTCAATCTAGTCAATTACCTCATTCTGCAATCCATCCGCAAATCGGCGAGCGACATTCACATCGAGCCAAGCAAAAAATTTGGCACGGTCCGATTCCGGATCGACGGGCAATTGGTCGAGATGCTCCGACCACGCCGCGACATCTTCCCTGCGATCGTCTCCCGCATCAAGGTGATGGCTAAGCTCGACATTGCAGAACAACGCGTGCCCCAAGACGGTCGCTGCCAGGTAATCGCCGACAACAAGGAAATCGACTTACGTATCTCCACTCTGCCTACCGTATTGGGCGAAAAGATCGTGATTCGAATCCTGGACAAGCAGCGCCTGACCTTCAATCTCGATCAGCTCGGCATTCCCGATGTCACGCTCGGTATCATCAAGCAACTGCTCAAAAAACCTCATGGCCTCGTCATCGTCTCCGGCCCCACCGGTAGCGGAAAAACCACGACGCTCTACTCCGCCCTCGAACTGATCAAATCTGTCCAACGCAACATCGTCACCGTCGAAGACCCCGTCGAATACCAAATGGAGCTGATCAATCAAGTCCAGGTCGACTCGAACCGCGGCGTCAGCTTCGCCACGGCTCTGCGCTCGATTCTCCGCCAAGACCCCGACGTCATCATGGTCGGAGAAATCCGCGATGCGGAAACGGCCCAAGTTGCTGTCCAAGCAGCACTCACCGGCCACCTCGTACTCAGCACGCTTCATACCAACGATAGCGCCAGTGCCATCACCCGCATGATGGACATGGGGCTCGAAAGCTACAAATTGGCTGCCGCCCTCGTCGGCGTCGTCGCCCAACGACTGGTGCGAACGATTTGCCCCCACTGCCAAACCTCGTATTACCCTTCGGCCGAGTACTTGAAAGCCCTGCACTACCAAGGTGATATGCGACGCAGCTTTGCCAAAGGCGAAGGCTGCCGCGAATGCTTCGATACCGGCTTCCGTGGTCGAACCGGCATCTACGAAGTACTCCCCGCTACCGAAGAACTGCGCCAGATGATCTCCAATCAAGAGACTCTCGAATCGGTTCGCAAGTGGTTCAAGCGACAAAAATACGCCACCCTGCTCGATTGCGGTCTCAAACTCGCCGAACGCGAAGAAACAAGCCTCGAAGAAGTCGCACGCATCGCATTTATCGAATAGCCGCACAGTATCCCAATCCAGCCAATCCATTCACTCGCAACAAACGCAACAGATCCATGGGCGCCACTAGTTTCAAACACGCTTACCTTCCCTCAACTGGAAGTGCCGGGGCAACTCGTAGTATGGACTCCGAGTTTGGCAACAACGATATTCTCTGGAATCCTCTTGAGTCGTCTGCAAACAGCGCAAAGAAGTCTCGCCGAAGATCGATTCGTCAGCAGGAAATTGCCGAGTTTACCTCGCAACTGGCTATCATGACCCGGTCGGGCGTCGACGTCGCCTCAGCTCTCGGAAGCCTGGCGTCACAATGCAAACGCCCTGCCCTCGCCGTGGTCCTCCAGGCTGTGCATGAGTCGGTACTGGCAGGCAATACCCTTTCCGAAGCGCTGCGCCGCCATGAAGACACCTTCGATCCTAGCTACATCGCTACCGTTGCTGCCGGAGAAGCCTCGGGAAAAATGTCGGAAGTCCTCGCCCAGCTTGCCGCAATTCAACGCCGCATCATCCGCTCCCGACGCACTCTCCTCGCTCTGATGACTTACCCGGCACTGCTGATGATTGTCTCCAGTGCCGTGTTGGTTGCCTTGGTGCTATTCGTATTGCCTCGATTCGCCGGCATCTTCGAGCAGTACGAAGTCCCCTTGCCTTTCCTCACCCAGGCGCTGATCGCCTTGGCCGAGGAATTGTGGACGCACTGGTGGCTCTGGGGACCGCTTGCCGTTGGCACTCTGGTCGGCCTGCTCCTCTGGAAAAACACAAATCAGGGTCGCCGCACTCTAGATACAATCTGGATCAACGGGCCTGTCGTCCGCAACGTTTACCGCTCACAACTCGTCGGGCGCATGTGTGGTCTGATGGGACTCATGCTCCACAGCGGCGTGCCTCTGGTCGAATCGCTGCGACTTACACGTAAAGCCATCAGCAATTCGCTTTATCGCGATTTGCTTTCCGACCTGGAAGACGCTGTCGTCAATGGCCGCAGCCTCGAAAGCGAACTTAACCGCTCCGAAGTTCTGCCCCAATCGGCAAAAGAAATGATGATCACTGCCGAATCCACCGGGAAAATGGGCGAAGTCACGCAACTCCTGGGCGCGTACTACGAGGAGGAGGCCGAAGCCAGTATGCGACAGATTATCGGACTGCTCGAACCGATCATTACCGTGGGCATGGGCGTCATCATCGCGGGTGTCGTCCTCTCGGTCATGATGCCGGTCTTCGACCTCTCCACGCTTGCAAAAGGCCATTAGAAAACATCCCTAACGACGGTCAGTCAATCACCTCGGAAACATTATGTTCGGCATCAAACAAACAGGTTGGATCGGTATCGATATCGGTACCGCCACCGTAAAACTGGCTCAGCTCTCGCGCAGCAACAACAAGCCGCGATTGACCGGGCTGGCCATGGTGCCTCGCCGCGCTGCCTGGCGCATCGCCGAACTCGCCGAGCAGACGCTTTCCTCTAACGACGAAATCTGCGCTGCGGTTTCACTCCACCCAGGATTCCAAGGCAAACTCGCTGCCATCACTCCGCCCATGGCTCTCTGCAAGGTTCACACCTTGGACCGAACTAAGACGCATGATCCCAGCGACGAGCGATTCGTTCGCGCGGCAATCGAACTCGCTACCCAGCGCTCTGCCGACCAGTTGCAATTTGACACTTGGGACGCAGAACCCGAACCAGAAGGCCGAGCCCCCAGACGGGCAAATGTTCTCACCGTCGCCACCCACTGGGCAGACCAATTCTTCGACGACTTAAGACTTTCGGGATGGTCCTGTCAGGCGATCGACGGCTTGCCCTTGGCTTTGGCCCGGGCTGTCGCCATGGTCCAGCCCAAAGACTCCACAGCCCCCGTCGCCGCACTCGACTGGGGCTTCGCAGAAGCCACCCTCTGCATCGTCTTGGCCGGGAATCCCGTCTACGTCCGCAGCTTAAAGGCCTGTGGGCTGAATCGACTCCTCGACAAACTCGTCGAGTCGCTTGATGTCACCACCGAGGAAGCTCAGCGGCTACTCCACGAACAAGGCGTCCTCGGCCATTCAACTAGTTCGCCAACCTCGATTCAAGAGCTGATCGAGGAAATAATCGCTGACCCACTTGCACAATTGATAAGTGAATACCAGCGCACGGTTTCCCATCTCCAATGCCAACGACGCTCCATCGTTCCCAAACGTCTGGTCTTGTTTGGCGGCGGAGCAACGATCAATGGCATTGCCGAACAGCTTACGGCCACTCTGGAAACCAAAACAACAATCTGGTCGCCAGGCCAGGAACTGGCCGGCCCGATCAATTCGACCGGATTGCCGGGTTGCCTGTTCGGCCCGGCGATCGCGCTCTCGGCCCTGGCCTGGGAGAAAGCATGATATGAAGCGCCAATTGAATCTCATGTCGCCCCACGCACGGCTGCGTGTCTGCGTTCGAAAGCGGATCCGGCAATGGTCGTTGGTCCTCGCTGCGCTGACCTTACTGCTTGCACCTGCCTGGTTTGCCCTCTGGTGGCCGGTCCACCAGGCCAGCCAGCAAGTCGCCACCCTCGAATCCCGCTACAACCCACTGAGACAAATGAACAAGGCTAGTGCCGAATTCAAACGCCGCATCGAACAGATCCAACTGCGAGAGAAGACGGCTATCGCTCTAGCCAAAATCGACACGCCGGTCGTCACGCTGATTGGCATGGTCGGTAAAGCGGTCGAGGAGAGTCGCGGCCGCGCTTACGTCGAAGAATTGAACTTCCGCCAATCGGCCTCAGTGCTGTCAGAACAAGAAAGCGCCAATCTGGCAGCAATTGAAATCGGCGGACGAGCAATCGACGAAGACGCCGTCGATCACCTTGCCAAGGCCCTCAAAACTGCCTTGCCATTCGCCAAAGTCCAAATCAAATCGTCTCAACCTGAGAAGATCAATGAACAGCCCCTGCAACAATTCTCAATGGAATGTTCATTCTGAGCAAACACTGAGCGCATCATGAGTCATTCATCTCACAACAAGCATAAGCTTGCCGAGTGGGGCCTCCACGCTGGCGGACTCGCCGCGGTCGGTCTCGCGCTGCTCGCTTTCTATCACCTGGTTTATCTGCGATTGGCCGAGCAGGGCGAAACGCATGCAATTCGCGCCGAACAGCTCCAAAAGCTGCTCGCCACCGCCGAAAGCGTCCGAGACAATCACCGCTCGTTTCGCATCGAACTCGAAAAACTGGAAATAGAAACCGCCTCGATGCGTAGCCGACTTCCCCAGGACCTGCAAAAGTCGCAATTCGAAAGCTCCCTTCGCAATGCTGCTGCCACCACCGCTTTCAAGTTCGGAGCGGCCCAGTGGAAGCCCTCAGCAACTACTTCCACTCACTCGCGAGCCGAAGTTACCGTTACCGGGAATGGCAGCTTCGCTAGCATTTGCAAGTTTCTGAATGAAATCAACCAGCTTGCCAGGATTACTAAGATTAGCAGCCTGGCGCTGGAAACTAGCAACGAATCCGCAAGCTACCCGCTAGAAGTTACATTTGTACTGGTCTACGGGATCGAATCAAACGATACAGATAGGACAGGGGGTGTTCTATGACCACTTCCAACCTGATGCAGAGAACAGGCGCCACCCCTGCCAAGCTAGCATTGGTCGCGGTTCTCGCCATTGTGCTCGTGACCGTCATCGTTGTCCAACTGCCAGAGAACCAACCTGCACTCGAACCGGCACAAGCACACTCAACCGCCTCGGCCAATCAACCAAACCAACAGATAAACGGCAAACCGATCCAGGAGAAGCCAAACCAGGAACTCTCAAAAGATCCAGATACGAAACGTCCGACAGGACCGCGCGAATGGCCCGAGTTGTCGATCGACGGCGCGATTGCCTTCGATCCTCTCGCAGCGCCCGAATGGCTGGTCGCGGCCATGGAGGCGAATGACGATAGCGGCGTCAGAAACCGCTTCGTCTCCGAAGTTCAGCGACAAGCTCGCAACGCTGAGGTCTTGGCCCAGTTACGAGAACAGGGAACCAGTATTGTTGTCATCACCAACACCGGAGAAAAACGAGCGACCATAGGTGAGCAATCTCTTCGCATTGGCGACCAGATCGAAGGATTCCAGATCACCGACATTACCAAGCAGGGCGTCGTGCTCTCAGAAGTCGATACACGATAACTGCTTCTCTCTTCTTCCAGTCAGGGAACGGCTGCGAGCATGAACCGAGGCGAGTTGCAATACTACCGGACGAAGTCAAGACGGCCGACTGCTTGTCTGGCGATCTTGCTGTTCGTCCTGTTCTCTGCGCACCCTGCGGTCGCGGAAGTACGGCGGCAGTCAGACCGCGCAAGCAGTGAGCCACGCGTCGCCCAAAACGCACCCCCAGCAGGCGCAACCGCTTGGGACCTCCTCAAAGCCCTCGGCGGCGCTACCTCGGGAGCCGAATCGCTGCCCGCACCACCCGCCAATCCGCCGGCGCAATACGTCATTCCCTTCGCCAAGCCCGATCCCAATGCCGAGATCCAGTTCAAACAACAAGACGGCCTCGTCTCGCTTACGGTACACGACGGATCGCTCCGCCATACGGTCGCAATGATCGCCGAAGCTCAAGGACTCAATATCGTCTTCTCGGCCCCGGCCGACATTGCCATCACTGCTTCGCTCGAAGCCGTTCCCTGGCAGAAAGCACTCGACTCACTCTTGGCTGCCTCGGGCTATACCTGGTCCGACAGCGACGGCATCATTTTCGTCATGAGCCTCGAAACGGCAAACTTCATGTCCCCAGGCACCGGGGGCCGCCAAACCGAAATCTTCGAACTCGACTTTGCTTCCGCCGTCGACGTCGACCAGGCCATCAAGGGTTTGCTATCCCCCGGCGGACAGTCCTGGATCATGGAAAGCAGTTCCGAAGACAGCCGACGAAGTCGCGAAGCCGTCGTCGTCTTCGACTTCCCTACGCATCTCCAACGCGTCAGCGATTACGTCTGCCAGATTGACCAACCTCCGCGCCAGGTCCTGATCGAAGCCAATATCCTGCAAGTCGACCTCAAGGACGATTGTCGTCACGGCGTCGACTTCGAATCGATCACCAGTTTTCGTGGCAACGAAATCAGTCTGCGCTCCATCGGGTTCGCCAATCCCACCGCTTCGACTGCCTTCTTCCTCGAAACCACCGGCCACGCGCTAACCAATCTCGTCGAGCTTTTACAAACCACCACCGACGCCAAGACCCTGGCCTCGCCCCGAGTGCTGGTCGTCAGCGGTCAGCAGGCCCGCATCCAGGTCGGCGAGCAACTGGGCTTTCGCGTGACTACTACCACTCAGACAAGCTCGCTCGAAACCGTCGAGTTTCTCGATGTCGGCGTTGTCCTGACGGTCGAGCCCCGCGTCACCCGCGACGGCCGCGTGCTCATGCGCATCAAACCCGAAGTCTCCACCGGCCAGGTCAGCCCCGAGACAGGGCTCCCGTCCGAAGAAACCACCGAAGTCGAAACCGATATCTTCCTCGCCGATGGCCAAGGCATGGTGATCGGCGGACTGATTCAGGAAGTCGACAGCATCACGCAAAGCAAGATTCCCTGGATCGGCGATCTCCCCTACCTCGGCGTCCTATTCCAGAAACGCCAGTCCAAGAAAGAGCGTGCAGAAATCATCGTCACCTTGATCCCGCATATCCTGCCCTACTCGCCGGCGATCGAGTGTCGAGAATCGATGGAATTCATGCGCACCCAGCAACGGCTTACTGAGGGTCCCCTGCTCCGCGCATCGCGCCCTTACGAGCCCCGCCTCTACGACGCGATAACCAATCCACGCCGACCTCGACTTGCGCTAAGCCATCACATGGGTTCAACCCCCATGGCCCCAGGCGAAGACTGCCATCCCGAACTCATCCCCTTGCCGCCTGTCGACGAACAACCACTGAACCTGCCAATCCTCCAGACTCCCGAACAGGCCCCGCTAATGCCAGTACCGCAGCAATCCCGAGCACCCCTTCGTAGCTTCGGCTAAATACCAACCCGCCAACCACCGACCAGCACTCTCTTCCTTTGTCGAGGTACCAACCATGCCCAATCGACTCAACGTACCGCCAGAACTTGATTCGCTGATCGAAAAGCGCGAGTCCGACGAACGTCGTCAGGTAGAACGACGTCAAGAGCAGGCCGACCAATCAAACGCTGCTACGGAAGAACAGCCCGATCGTCGTTCTGGCAAGGAACAGCGCAGCAACCAAGACCGCCGACAGGAAGAATAGCCTTCTTCAACGCGACCAATCCTGCAGCCCCGAACCAGGCCGGGCCACGCCGCGCCGTCGCACGCGACCGGTCAACTCGTTCGGCAGAAACCGACTCCGCTCGAACTGCTGAAGCTGATCGCGAAATGGATTGAATTGCCGCAACTCGACCGGAATACTCGCCTCGTAGTTCCCCTGCCCGACAACCCCCAGCCGTACGTTCAGTAGCGCCACAGGGATCAGTTCCCAATCAAACTCCGGCCGCACAGTGCGAAATCGCAGCGGATAGTTCGCCACGCCCTGCTCGAAGTCTTCGAGACATACCGATTGGCTCCAGCGCTGCAACTCTTCAAAGCGAACCCGACCCGTACGCAACTCATCTCGTTCGCCCACCAACCGCGCAGTGATACTTCCCCGCACCGGCACGGGTCGCCCGTCGACATCAATCGCCGCGATCCGCAGACTCAATCCGTCGGGCTCGACGTCGCGGTCCATGTTGATCAGGAAAGCCTCGATCTCGATCGCCACAATTCGTCGCGCGATTTGCAGCGGCAGTCGACGCTGCTCCCCGCTCGCGACCAGCTCCATTGTCTCCGACAGCTTTCGCGCAGGGCCAACGCTTTGCAATTGGGGCCACTGCGCGAACAACGCCGCCGTATCGATCGCTTCTCCGTCGATCGCTGCGCCCGCCACCGCAGACCAATCCACCGAAGTAGCCAACACGATCGCTTCCTCTTCCTGGCGAATCCAAAGCGTCTCGTCAGTCGTCCTTTCGTCGATCTCGCCACGCAGTTCGCGCCCATCGGCCGTCTGAATCGTTACCGCCGCCCGCAGTTCCGCCGCGACGCAAAGCGAAATCAGGCCACCGCCGACAAGTATCCAGCCCCGGCAAACTCGCAGCAAAGAAAAGTAGTTCATAGCAAAGACAAGTGGTCAGAGAAGAGCGGCGGATTCCGACGGCCTGCCGATCGCGACCAATCAAGCGGCCGAACCTCCATTTTCCTCCAAGCCCCCCACGATTTCCACAAAAACCTCGGGCCCCTCCGAGACCAATCCCCCTACTTCGTTCCGCACCACACTCATAACCGGCACGACAGCAAGGAAGTTCTTGCCAAATGCGATAGAATAGAAATCCCCGTACATCCGAGTAATCTGCGTTCTTCAGCCTCTTATTCTCCTGCAACCGCCCACAACAGCTTCCTTCGCACTGACAACATGCCCCACCTCCCACGCTACGATCGCACCAAGACTTACCAACAAAACTTCGACCTCGCCCCCGACCCGGTCGACGTCGAGGTCCCCCAGCTCGCCGGCGATTGGCGCTTTGCCGGCCTGCCGGTCGCGTCGCCTTTGGGAATTCCCGCCGGACCGCTTCTCAATGGCCGTTGGTGCTTGTACTACGCCAGCCTCGGCTTCGACGTGTTGACCTACAAAACCGTCCGCAGCGTCGAGCGCGACTGTTACCCGCTGCCCAATCTCCTGCCCGTCCGTTGCGGGCAGCTCTACGGGGGCGAAGACCGGTTACCCGCTTCCGACACGATGCAAGGCAGTTGGGCCGTCTCTTTCGGCATGCCGTCGAAGAGTCCCGACTTCTGGCGCAGAGATATCGAACAGACCCGTGCCAGGTTGCCCGCCGGCAAATTGCTCAGCGTCTCGGTTGTCGGCACCGTCGAGGACAACTGGACCATCGACGACCTGGCAAACGACTACGCCCAATGTGCCCGCTGGGCTGTCGCCAGCGGCGCCGACTGCGTCGAAACCAATTTTTCTTGTCCCAACGTCAGCACCTGCGACGGACAGCTGTATCAGAATCCCGCCGAAGCGCAGCTCGTAGCCGCGCAAGTGCGCGACGCCATCGGCGCTGTGCCCTATTTCGTCAAAGTCGGCCAAGTAAACACCGACGACGAAGTTTCGCAGCTCCTCGCCGCTCTCGCCCCCCACGTCACCGGGCTGGCCATGACCAACAGCGTCGCCGTCACGGTTGCCGACCACACAAACCAACTGGCCTTCGACGGCCAGCGCCGCGGCATCTGCGGCGCAGCGATCCTTGCAGCCTCGCTCGCCCAAACCGAGCACTTCGCCCAGCAGATCGAAGCACAACAGCTCGACCTTGAACTAATCGGCGTCGGCGGCGCTGCCACCGCCCACGATGTGCAGCGCTACCTTGCAGCCGGCGCCAACTCCGTCCACCTCGCCACCGCCGCCATGACCAACCCCCAAGTCGCCATTGAAATCAAACAACAATGGAGCCCGTAGCACGGCACTCGCCGGCGACTCTTACGGATGAGGAGAGCTCTTAGCAACGGGAAGTTGATAACCAAGTCGGACGAATAGGTCGTCTAGCTCTTGGGCTGACTTTGCAGTTAGCTCCGCGTCGCATGGCCATTGCCCATCGATCCAGCGCAAGTGCTTTCCGTGGTGTACCGTGAGAACATGCTCCACTTCATTGCCAGCAACAAACTGAATTAAGGTGTCTCCCACACAGGCACACGAATACTTGCTTGATCGGTCATCAACTTCGATTACATCAAGAATGCTCAACACATCCTTCCTCTGGTGCAATAAGATCGGTGCTTGGTCACTCTCATTCCTTGATTTGATGACTACTCCTTCGGCACCTTCTACAGCTCGCCGAAGTGACCCTTCCCAATCCAAGGGGCGGAGAAAGAACGCAAGTAGACCAAGCAAACCCAAGGAAAGAAACAGGGCACAGACCGAGAAACGCAACGATCTTGCTTTCTCATGATCCTTTGGCAAACCGCTGGACTCACTCACGTTCTCAACCTTTACCGGGGGGATAAACGGGTCAGGACTATTCATTCAAACAATATCCTACTGCCCCCTTGCCCTCCTCCGTCACGGACCCGGACCGCCCTCCGTTTCTTCCACATACGAATAGTCTCCCTCTACAACAACACCGTGTTTTGCCAGTGCTTGCAATTGATCTGTGAGCATGCTTCCATATTCATCGTAACTACAGTTAAACATAACTAGATGGTTTAGTGAATCGAGTGAACCTAGGTTTCTTAGAGCAGTCATTGATACTCGTGAAGACTCAAACTCAACGGCAGCTAAATCTGGAAATCTACTCGTGAAATCGAGCGTACCGGAACCAACACAACCGGCAATTCTCAGAAAAATGATTTTGGTTGGTGCTTCTGTTGCTGAGTCCACAAGAGTGTAGCCTGTAAGATCGAGTGTCTCCAACTGTGGAAACGACTTGAGAAACCCAAGGTCCAATGGCACATCTTCAAAAGACACTAATTGAAATGCAGCCAATTGAAGATTGCTGCCTAACAGATCAAGAACTTCTGGGCGCACCTTATAGCCAACAATCGCAAGGCTTCTTAAAGGTAGCTTACTGATAATAGCTACAACTGGCTCCTCTAATTCCTGGGTTGAATCTCTGCTACCCCTTAAGACAAGGCTCGAAAGATTATCAAACCTTAAAAGGCGTGATAGCTTTGCTTCAGAGGAAGTGTCATACAGATAAGCGCCACAAATTCTGAAACCGAGAACACCACTTGTTAGTCCTGAGAGCCGAGTATCTTCAGGGACGAATATGAAACGACGACCCTTCTTATAGCTATTGTAATGACTAAGAAAGTCCTCACTATCGAATGACAAGGGGAACATATATTCTTTTTAATCAAACGCCTCCCGAAGAACAGAGCGCTCTCTTCCGCTTCTCACATATTCCGGCACTAGCCAGAGAAGAGACAATAGAATCATGAGCATTGCCATGCTCACGCCGATCTGTATCTTCGAAGGAGATCTAAGCAAGTCCATCACGGCTAATCTCCAATCAAGCCAGGAGAATAAAAGTGACCGTGAGCAAAAAAGGATCAATACAATTGTTCGCATTTCCCCCTCTCGCCACAACTCTTCCTCCCCGCTCTTGGCGACCTTGGCGGTTCCATCCCGCCAACATAGCTGGACTCGCAAGAGTTCAGCTAGTTGGAGGTGCCGTTGGCACTTCCGCTGAATTCTTGCGAATCCAGCTACAGACGCCAAAACCGATTTTGGCTTTCTCCATCAGCACCACTCTTGTCTGTTAGTCTCCGCGAGCTCTACAGTGCAAACTTACACCGACAGGTGGCCAATAATGATTGTAGCTTCGCCACGACGCAACTGCGATAATCACCCCAGCACTCTGTTGCACTTGTTCTTTGGCAATTCGGTTCTTTCACAGCAATTGCACCCGCTGCACTTTTGTTCCAAATGTTGGGACCCCGGCACAATGGCCAAAACCCCAGCAGAGGGGGATGGTTCGAAAGCCGAAAGCGGAATGGGGAAAGCGGAAAGCCGAAAACGGGGGGCTGGCGGGCAGCCGTTGCGATGCCTGCTGGGCATGGTTTCCAGCGGAACTCATACGCATTGATTGCGCAGTACTCCCAGGCGCTCGATTTCCACTTCGCAGACGTCGCCCGACTTCAAGAAGATCGGCGGCTTGCGAGCGAACCCGACGCCCGGCGGCGTGCCGGTGAAGATGAGATCGCCCGGCTCGAGCGTAAACACTTGCGACAAATACGACACCACCTGAGCTATGCCGAAGATCAGCTCGCGGGTCGTCGAGTCCTGCAGCGTTTCGCCGTTCACCCGCAACTTGATCGCCAGCGCTTCGGGATGCGGCACTTCGTCGGCGGTTACCAGCGCCGGCCCGGTAGGTGCAAAGCCGTCAAACGTCTTGCCCATCAACCACTGCCCGCCCGGCTTCAACAACTGCCAGTCGCGCGCCGAAACGTCGTTGCCAACCGTGTAGCCCGCCACATAGTCTAGTGCTTCGGCCTCTGCGATCTGCTTGCCGCGCCGGCCAATCACTGCCACCAACTCCGCTTCGAAGTCGACTTCAGCGCTGGTCGCAGGAATACCGATTGGCTGTTCCGGCCCCACGATCGCTGAGGGGAACTTGCAGAAAACCACCGGCTCCGAGGGAATCGCCATCCCGCTTTCGATCGCATGGTTCCGATAATTCAACCCGATACAGATAATCTTCTGCGGATCGGGAATCGGCGCGCGCAACGTCGGTTTCGCCACGACAACTGCCGCCTCGCTGGCAGCCGCGGCGGCCGCTTGTTGCAGCTCGCCGCCGGCAAGAATGCCGCGCACCGAACTGGCAAGCGACCGTTCGGTTGCCACCAGATCGACCACACCTCGGTCGGTCAACACGCCCGGGCGCAATGTCTGAGAATCATCGATAAATGTCACAAGTTTCATGTTCAACCTTTCACTCGGCGCCAGCTATCTAAGGCCCCGCCCGTCAAAGACCCTGCATGGCCTCTCGAATTGCACCGGTCGCCTGCTGCAATTGTTCCTCGCCATGGGCCGCACCAACATACCAGCGACCGGCCGGTAAGCAGTAGAGCCCGCGCTCAAAAAGCCTTTCGCGAAAACGATCTCCGATGGCTTGATCTGCCTGCATCGCTTCGCGAATACATCGCGGCGGCCGCTGCAATCCAAAATGCACATGAAACGCCGCCCCGGTGCCGCTAGTTACCAATGTCACCCCGTTTTCCTTGGCTGCCGATTCCATGGCCTCGCGCAGCGCGTAGCCGTGCCGATGAATCCTTTCGAAAGTTCCAGGCTCCGAAAGAATGTCGATCGTCGCAATCGCGGCAGCAACCGAAATGGGATTGCCGTTGTAAGTGCCAAAATGCCCAGTCCGCCCGTCAAGCAAGGCGTCGAATACTTCCCGCCGTCCTCCCACGGCAGAGATAGAAAAACCCCCACCCATCGCCTTGGCATAAACCGACAGATCGGGCTGCAAGCCAAAATATTCTCGGGCCCCGCCCAGAGCGATGCGAAAACCGGTAATCACTTCATCGAAAATGCTCACCGCTCCGTGCTCGCGACACAATTCGATCATCGCCGCCAGGTACCCTTCATTCGGCATGCACGAACCGCCGTTAACCAGAATGGGTTCGCCAATCACCGCCGCAATTTGCCCCGGGTTGTCGCGGAAGACTTGCTCGAGCGCGGCGAGATTGTTCCAAGGGCAGGTAACCGTCAACGAATACTCGGCCTCCGGCTGCCCGCCGCAATCGCCAACGGTCTTGCCAAACTGCTCTGGTTGCGGATGGCTGCTGACCAGCACGTTATTGAGCCAGCCGTTGTAGTGGCCTTCGAACTTGATGAACTTCTCGCGCCCCGTAAACCCCCGCGCCAGCCGCAGCGCCGCCTGCACCGCTTCGGAGCCCGTGTTCGAGAAGATTACCCGATCGACGCCGGGCAACAGCGAAACCATCTTCTCGGCCAACACGGTCTCGCCCCGATGCTGCGCGCCAAACGTATACCCCCTGGCAAGCTGCTCGGTAATCGCCTGGCTAAGCTGCGGATGGTTATTGCCAACTATCAGCGGCCCCCACGCCAGGCCGTAGTCGATGAACTCGTTGCCGTCGACGTCGTAGAAGCAAGGCCCTGCGCCGCGCTCCATGGTGATGGGCACCGCAGTCACCTTGCATCGAAAGGCGGTCGAAACGCCCATCGCCAACGATTCGCAGGCCCGTTTGTAAAGAGCGGCAGATTGCTCGGTGTTTCGCACTCGTTTCTCTTCTCGCTCTCGAATTCATTTGACGCTCGCCGTCGAAGCGTACATCATGCAGCGACTCACCGCCTATGTAAAGCAGACCTGAAGCGGCCGGACGAAAGTGCCGGGCAGGGCGAATCCCGATCTACTGATTTCGCAGCATGTTCACCCAATCTCGCAACTCTATCTATAGATCGCAAGGACCGTGCCCATGCGCGTTGGTATTCTAGGACTCTTGCATGAGTCGAATACTTTCCTCCCAGGCAACACCACCTGGCAGCATTTCGAGGCCGACGTCTTGGCTCACGGCCAACAAGTGCGCCAGCAATTTGCCACTGCTCCCCACGAAATCGGCGGCTTCTTCAGCGGCCTCGAACAGACCGGCATCGAGGCGGTTCCCATTTTCGCTGCCCGAGCTCTCCCCTACGGAGTAATCGTCGCCGAAGCCTTCGAGCGGTTGAAGCAAGAGATTCTGAAGGGACTCGAACAAGCAGGCCCACTCGACGGCTTGCTCGTCGCGCCCCACGGTGCAACCGTCAGCCTGTCGGCTCCCGACGCCGATGGCGACTGGCTCGAACTAGTGCGAAACACCGTAGGCCCCACGATGCCAATCGTAGGCACGATCGATTCTCACGGCAATCTAAGCCGCCGGATGACCTCGGCGTGCGACGTGCTGATCGCCTATCGCACCAATCCCCACGTCGATCAGTTCGAACGTGGAATCGAAGCGGCCCAACTTCTCAGCCAGATTCTCCAAAACAAGAAACGAGCTACCATGGCAGCAGAATTGCTGCCGATGGCCGTCAGCATCGAGTGCCAATGCGACTACGAACATCCTTGCCGCACGCTGCACGAGTTGGCGGAAGAGATACGCCACCAGCCCGGGGTTCTCTCAGCGAGCGTCGTCGTAGGTTTTCCTTATGCCGACGTTGCCGAAATGGGCTCCTCGGTGATCGTGGTAACTGACGACGACAAGCCGATGGCCAGGAAATACGCACGTCGTTTGGCCGCTGCCATGTGGAGCCTCCGACACGACTCGGTCTGCAGTCTGCCCGGTGTCGATGACGGTTTGCAACAGGCGCTTGTAGCGAAGCCGCCAGTCTGCTTGCTCGACACGGGCGATAACGTCGGCGGTGGCTCGCCTGGCGACGGCACCTGGTTGGCGCATGCGTTGCTGGCCAATCGCGCCGAGCGTTCGCTCGCCTGTCTTTACGACGACGAGGCGGTGGCTCGTGCCGTCGCGGCAGGTCCAGGGGCCAGGCTGCAACTCCGGGTGGGCGGCCGCAGCGGACCACTCAATGGCGAGCCGCTCCAATACGAATTCCAAGTCCGTAGTATTCACGACGGCCAGTTTCGAGAAACCCAACTCACGCATGGCGGTTTCGGCACGTTCGACCAGGGCCAAACCGTCGTCCTGGAGTCCGGGTTGGGACCTACCTTGATTGTCAGTTCGAAACGGATGGTGCCCTTCAGCCTGGGGCAAATCACCAGCTGCGATCTCGACCCCGCCTCGTTTCGCATCCTGGCCGCCAAAGGGGTCAACGCACCCATCGCCGCCTACCGGCAAGTCTGCAACAGCATGATTCGCATCGGCACCCCAGGTTACACGCCCGCCGACATGACCTCACTCGACTTCCGCCACCGCCGTCGGCCTATGTTTCCTTTCGAACAAGACGCGGTCTGGGAAACATAGCGCATGGCTTCACAGACAGCCAAGCACTGCGTGCTTCCTCAGCGCATTCACTTCGCATCGTTCTCCTGCTGTCCTACGTCATCGTCTGCATCGTGATCTTCGTCATGAGAGTCGTCATGATCGTCACCATGATCGTCATCCCCTTCCTCGTGGTCGTCATCCTCATGCTCGTGGTCGGCGTCTCCCTCCTCATGATCCTCGTGCGATTCAGCGTGCTCATCGTGATCGTCGTGCGCGTGCTCTCCGTGCCCTTCTTCGATATCACCGCGATACTGCCTGCCGCCAATTTCGACCACCAGTTGGGCTCGCACGTCGTCGTGGCCAAGATCTTCAAAGAGTTCGGGGTCTTCGGTTATGAATCGCGACGACTGCTTGGGCGGATCCTCCTGCTGCCGCTTGGCGGTCAAGGGATACTGCTTCGCCTCGCCATCGTGGGTGACGTTGACCATGATTTCCTTGGCATCGATCGGCTCCACCAACTCGAGACTCGAATCGAGGATGAAAACCACGGTCGACGTCGACGTCGACGTCTGGATCAACTCGGCATGGTATCCGTCACCCAATTCGATGATTAAGCCTTCCGATGCGTCACTCGAATCCGGGACATCCGAATGTTCGTGCGCGTCGCCATGAGGATGGGGATGCGGGTGGGGGTGGTCATGATCATGGTCATGGGGCGCTTCTGCCGGTGCCTGGGCCACCGGTTTTTTTGCCTCCTGACATCCAATGATGTAGATGCAGCTTAGTAACAGGCAAAACATCCCGAGATTTTTTAGAACTACCTTCTTCATAAAAACTCCCTTTCTAAAAGGATGAATCTCTCTGCTAGAAGCAGTTCAGCGACTGAGACTCTTCGATCAATTCCACTTGTTGCACTTCCTCTTCGACCACCTGCCGCGCGGCTCCGATGCCGAGCGTCCAGAACAAGGCGGGGCGAACCAGGAACTCCAGGAGCGTACTGCTGATCAAACCGCCGATGATGACCGTAGCAATCGGGTAAAGGATTTCCTTTCCCGGCTCGCCGGCAGCCAGAGCCAGCGGCACCAGACCAATGCCCGAGGTGAGGGCGGTCATCAGTACAGGCGCCAAACGGTCCTTACCCGCCCGAACAACCATCTGACGGGTCCAATCTTCTCCTTCATACTGAACGAGATGTAAGTAGTGATTTATCAGCAGAATCCCATTGCGTGAAGCGATTCCGCACAACGAAATGAAGCCCACCATGCTGGCCACGGTGAGCGTCTGCCCCGTCAAATAGAGCGAAGCCACGCTGCCGATGAAAGCCGTCGGCAAAGCTACCATGACCTGCAGGGCCAGATTAGCTGAGCGGAACAATTTGTAAAGGACCATGAACATGCCCACCAGCGACGCGGCAAACAGAATAGCAATCATTCGCACGGCCGACTGTTGGCTCTCAAATTGTCCGCCATACTGAATGTAATATCCAGGCTTCAACTCAGAGACCACTGGCTGGAGCCGCTCTTTCATTTCACTCACGACATCCACGAGTCCGCGTCCCGAGACGTTGCACTGAACGACAATCCGCCGCTGAACCTGTTCCCGATTAATCGTATTGGGGCCGCCCGACTTGTAAATCTGGGCGACATCTTCCAGTTTCACGCTCCCCCCGCCGGGGAGATCGATCTGCAGCCGTTTCAGGGCCCCAAGATCCTCGCGAAACTCTTCGCCAAGCCGCATCATCAGATCGAAGGTCCGCTGACCAACTAACACCTGCGAAACAACCTCGCCCTGCATCGCGATTTCGACAAAGTCGTTAACATCGCTGCGCCGCAAACCAAATGCCTTGAGCTTCTCGCCATCGGCTTCGATGCGCAATTGAGGGATATTCGACTGCTGTTCGACCTGCAAGTCGCGAATTCCTTCTACGTCGTCCAAGGCATGCTCAATATTGTTGGCCTGTCGACGAAGTTCGTCCAGATCATCGCCAAAGAGCTTGATAGCAACTTGGGCTTTCACTCCCGAAAGCATATGCGATATCAGGTGCGCCAGCGGCTGTTCGACCGAGGTCACAATACCAGGAATATCGCCCAGCGCGTCGCTAATGTCGTCGATCACTTCTTCGCGCGATCGTTGCGAACGGGGATCGACAGTCGCTATCAATTCCGTGACATTGACCCCTTCGACGTGCTCATCAAGCTCAGCCCGGCCAGTCTTGCGGGTGAAAGTGATAAGATCTTCGATTCTGGCGAGCCGCTGTTCGACTCGTTGGGCAATCTTGCTGGAGGTCGCCAGCGAGGTTCCCGGCGGGAGAATCACGTTGATTTGTACGGCGCCTTCATTGAAAGGCGGCAAGAAGTCGCTTTCCAGCTGGAGCAAGGCCCAGGCAGCAATGCCGACGGCGACAATCGCCGCACCAAGAATCGGCCAGGCCAACCGCAGACTGACTCGGATCACTCGGTCGGCAATCGCCTTGAGCACTCGTAACAACAAGCTGTCTCTTTCATCTTCCTGAATCGCGGAGCCGCGCAATAGCCAGTAACTGAGAACCGGCGTGATGGTCAGCGAAACGCCCAACGAGGAGACGATCGACACGATGTACGCGATACCCAGCGGCGTGAAGAGCCGGCCTTCCATTCCCGAGAGGGCAAACAGCGGCACGAAGACGAGTGCGACAATCGCCGTGCCGTTGACGATCGACTTGCGAACTTCCACACTGGCTTGAAAAACGACCAGCAGCGCATGCTTGGGTTTATCTAACTGCCGGTTTTCTCGCAACCGACGGAAAATGTTTTCGACGTCGACGATTGCATCGTCGACTAATTCGCCGATCGCAACTGCCAGCCCGCCCAAAGTCATTGTATTGACCGACAACCCCATCCCGGCAAATACCATGGCCGTCGTGACGATCGAGAGCGGTATTGCAGTAAGCGTAATCAGCGTAGTACGCACGTTCATGAGAAACACAAAGAGGACCACGACGACGAGAATAGCGCCATCGCGTAGTGCTTCCACTACGTTTTCGATTGCCAGGTCGATGAATTGCTTTTGCTGATATAGCTCAGGCAGCACACGAACGTCCTTCGGCAGCGACTGGCGCATGTCGGCCAACGCTTCTATCACCTCACTGGTAACTCTTCGCGTGTCAGTCTCGGGCTGCTTGAGAACCGTGAGCAACACGGCTGGCCCTCCAGCCATGGCTCCCGACTCGTTGCGCTCAAAAGCCGAGCTATCGCCCCGCTTCACCTGCGCGCCGGCCTCGATGCTGGCGACTTGCGCGAGTGTAACCGACTGACGCTCGCGCTGTTTGATAACGATATCGCCAATCTCTTCGATCGACTCCAATCGGCCCAGCGACCGCACCAGGAACTCGTTCGGGCCTTGCTCGTCGAGATAGCCGCCGACAGTGTTTTGATTGCTTGCCTCCAGTGCCTCTCGAACCTCATCCAGGGTCACGCCATACTGCAAGAGCAAGTGCGGATCGACCAACACTTGGAATTGCATGCGTTCGCCTCCCATGACGATCACCTGAGAGACTCCTTCGATCGTGAGCAACCGCTGCCGGACGACCCAGTCGGCAAGAGTGCGAAGCTCGATCGGCGAGGTTTCACCGCCAGCGGTCATGCCTACGATCATGATCTGGCCCATGATCGACGAGATCGGCATCAACTGGGGCTTCACGTTCGCAGGCAATGTCTCTGTGGCAAGTGCCAATCGCTCCGCTACGATTTGCCGATCCTTGTAGATATCTGTTCCCCAGTCGAACTCCACATTGACCACCGAAAGCCCAATCCCCGAAGAGGTGCGCACCGCTTGGACCCCGTTGGCTCCGTTCAGCACGCGCTCGATGGGGAAAGTAATGAGTGTTTCCACTTCCTCGGGCGCCATGCCATGCGATTCGGTCATGACGACCACCCGCGGTCGGTTGAGATCAGGAAACACGTCAATCGGCAACTGCGTCGCCTGCCACCCTCCATAGAACAGCATGAAGACCGCAGCGCCTATCACCAGCAAGCGATTCTGCAGCGAGTAGCGAATAATTCCGTTTAACATGGGGAATCCAGGATCGTGAATCGAGAGTCGGAGGCCTTGAGCGTATGCGTTCCGGCAAGCGTGAAATAAGGTAAGTGTTTGAAGCTCTCAGCTAGTCGCTTAGCGCGCGACTCAATGATTGTGTCCCGCGTGCGGGTCGATGCCGCCGCCCGCCTGGTTCTTCAACGCCAGGTGCATTTGGTAAGCTCCGTTACCGGCAATCACGTCGCCAGGAATCAGCGTGCCATCGTTCTTGATCACCACCGACGTGGCATCGCGATGGACGACATGCACCGAAACCTGGTCGAAGTGACTGCCATCTTGCCGATACACGTGCATCTCGGCGCCTTCGTCGACCACGGCTGTGGTCGGCAGCACGAGTTGGTCTTCCCAGGTTTCAATGGGCACATCGAGCTGCATCCGCTGCCCCGGTTTGAATCGCCACTCGATAAACTGTTTCCCCACGTCATTGTCCCTTTCGTAAGCCACTTCGTTCGGCAAGCGCACGTAGAAACGAAATGCCCGCGATTCGGTATCGATCTGATCGGCCACATAAAGCACTTCAAGCCCGGTAACCGTGGCGCCCGGCGAGGAACCCCGCGCCAGGGGGCTGGCCGAGATCACTTTTCCCAATTGGGCGGCAAGCCGAATCTCTTGCGCATCGTCTTCAAAGGCCAGACCTTCCAAGTGCAGTTCGCAATGATCCCCCAAGACCGCAAGCTCTTGCCCTGCTTCCACCTGTTCTCCCCGAGCCACTTCCAGACGTTGGATTTGCAGCAAGTGCTGAACTGAACAGCAACCCTCTTCGTATTTGTGGCGAGGAGCCCGGACGACAATCGCTCCTAACAGCCGCCTGGTTTCCAGAATCTCGGCTACTTGCTCAGAACTAATTCCGTGCAGCAGCATCGCCTCGGTCTCGGCATGAAGCGATGCTTCTAGCTTTTGCTTTTCATACTCTTGCTCCAGAATACGGCGGCCGGCGACGACCCCCTCGCCGAGAGAATTCAACCGGGCAATCTCGCGATTGACCACGTCCAAGCTTTCGGCCGTTCGCAGGAAGTCGCGTTGCGCGGTAACAAGCTCTTCATGGGTAAGCCGCATTTCAAATAGCGGCTGATCCGGCAGCACCGCCTCGCCAGTGACTGAGTAGATTTCTGTCACCACTCCCGTAAGCGGCGCAGTGATATGGATTTGAGACCGCCCGGGTCGCTCCACCACAATCGCCGGCAAGGTGAGTTTTTTCTCGAAAGCCGCTGGCTGAATCGTGAATGGCTGGAAGCCAATATTCTTTAAACCGTTCTCGCTGAGTTCGATCACGCCAGAGACGTCGTGTTCGTCGTGACCATGCTCAGCCTCATGATCATGATCATGGTCAGCGTGGTCGTCTGCTGCTTCATGGTCGTGGGTTTCATGCTCATGCTCTTCATGGCTGGTTGCTTCGCCCGCCAGCTTGAGCCAGGGGCTGCTTCTCACCATCAAGCCTGCGACAAAGGCTAGCAGGCATCCGATGAATACCAGAACGGGCAAGAACCGACGGTTAGCACGATTGGTGGACATGACCAGGAACTCCGCAATGCGCATTGAAATACACGTTGAGTGAAATCACGAAATGGGTAGCAGGCTGCCGGGAGGACTAACTACTGGTCTCACACAGCAACGATCCGAGAGCAAATTGCCGAGTCGTCACGCGACGCACGGCTGGCTAGCTGCTCAAATCAGAAGTACGCATTTCGCCAAATGCGCGCGCAGCGGCAGCGCGGGAAGCGAGAGCTTCGCGATACCGATCGATCCGTCTCGGCCCTCAATCAACTGCCCGTCGGAGTAACAGGGCAACGACCAGTCCACTCTGGCTGTGATGTTTAAATCTAACAGCGATTCGCTGGTACGTAGCTCGGGAACCGTCCAACTGCATTTGGCATAGTGGCACCCATGGTGCGAGGGATTCTCATGCTCGCTTTCCGTCCCCGCTCCAGCTGCGTGGTCCTCCACATGATGCTCAGCCATGCGACCGTGCCCTTTACTGCACTGTTCGAGCCCCGCCCGCTGCAGGCAGGTGGCCTGCCCTACCCACGCTTCGCAGCAGGATTCACCGTCGTGAGCACAGCATCCCGCAATAGCATGCACCAAAACCGCTGCGGCTGTGAATAGGCGTGTGAATCGGATCATCGCGTCAGTTGGTAGGTGATAGGTCGGCCTGAAATGTGAGGCCGGCAAATTAGAAAGGAAAACCCGGAATCCGTCCATGCCGATCGCGGCAGCCGATGGGTCTCCCCGCCCGGCCAAGGCTCCCCAGCCCTCTGATTATACGCAGAAGCCGAGAAGTTGTTCCCCTCCCCCCTCCCTACGGCCAAGCAAAACAAGGGAAAGAAATGGCGGGAAGTCCCTCTGAACCACCCTTGGCTGACACATTAGCGAATCCAGCCACGACTGCCAGATGCCTGATCGAAAGCTGAGAATCTGTCAAAACTCGTTAACCACAGAGCACACTTTGGCGAATTGCCGTGCTACAATAGGTTTCCCCGCTGAGGGCTAGTCACGTTCTCAGCCAGGGGAGATGACGTCCTAGAATCGGATTCCCGACAACCTGCTTTGGAGTAATAGAACTAATGACGAGGGGACAATTCGGGCCGACTCGCTCGGCATGTATGCTGACCCTGCTTGTTGGCTGTTGCATCTCGTGCCTCGATATGCAGCCGACCGCGGGCGGACATTTCACCATTGGGCAGAACTTCTCAGACTCTTCGATTTCTCAATCGGGATTCATCCCTCCCGATACGATGGGCGCCGTAGGAACCAACGATATTGCAGTTCTGATTAACGGGCGCTTTTCCGTCTACAATCGCAGCGGCGTTCAACAATCCACGAAGTCGCTCAACCAATTCTGGATTGATGCGGGAGTTGTGCCCGCAGGCTCATTTGCGTTCGACCCCCGCATTATCTACGACAAACACACTGACCGCTGGTTTGCTACCTCGGTCGACAACGGGGGTGGAGCCAATAACTTTCTCGTTGCTGTCTCGGCGACCGGGGATCCCAAGGGAACATGGACCGGCTTCGCCATTGATTCCGACTCAGACAATTCACACTGGGCCGACTTCCCCATGTTGGGGCTCAATCAAGATGTGGTCACCATCTCGGCAAATATGTTTGCCATCGGGGCTGGTTCCACCAAAACCGGATTTCTGGTCATCCCCAAGTCGGACTTGACGCAAGCGGTGCCGACGGTTGCCAATGCCACACAATTCCAAGACGTCGACCCCAACACTACCGGCTTCACCCCGCAGCCGATTTTCGACTACGACAACGGCAACCTGGCACAACCCATCTTGTCTGCGTTTAATAAGCCGAGCGGCTTTCTGAAGACCTCGAGTATTGGGGGAACCGCCCTCGCGCCGTCGCTCAATACGCCCGGTGGTTTTATCGCCGTAACGGCGCGCAACTCCCCGCCCGATATCGATCAGCCTGGACCGAAGGCGAATATTGATACCAGCAACAACAGGTTCAGTGGCAATGTTGTTATGCAGCAGATTCCGGGTCGCACAAATCCTAGTATTTGGGGAGTCCACGGGGTAGATATCGCCGGGCGGGCGGCAGTCGAGTGGTATGAAATCGATTCGGTTACCAACGCCGTCTTGCAAAGCGGAACCGTCTCTGACCCGTCGCTAGCATTCAACTTTCCTTCCATCGCCGTAAACGACTTCGGAGATGTGGTACTCGGCTTTAGCGGAGGTGACCCTAGCACCTTCATGAGCACTTTTGCCGCCGTCGGGCAAACCATTGCAGGGGTAACCACCTTCGAATCTCCCGTGCAGACCAAAGCCGGCGTAGCCGACTATCAGATACTCGACCCCTCGGGGCGCAATCGCTGGGGCGATTACAGCGCCACGGTTGTCGATCCTATTGACGAGTATTCGTTCTGGACGTTCCAGGAATTTGCCAATGCCACTGACAGTTGGCGAATCCAGGTCACCCAGATCACGGTTGTGCCGGAGCCCAGCTCATTGGCTTTGGCTGGAATGTGCTGCCTGGCTCTGACGACTTTAGCAAGGAGAAGAGCGTAGCCGTTTTCCTTTCGCTTGCAGTTCATTGCGAGAGGCAGGGCCGGCTATAAAACTTGCCCTGCCTCTCAATGCTACTTGTAACGAAGCACTGGTGGTTAACAAGAAACGAGGTTTTGACGGGCGACGCCTGCGAGATTCGCGCGGAGAGTTTGCAGGACTTTTCTGAGGTGTTCGCGACTTATCGAGGAACAGTTGTTATGAATCGATTCTGGAATCATCTGAAAACCGACGATGCGACTCGGTTGGCGACGACTCGGTTGGCGACCTGGTCGGCAATGGCAATCGCGGCTTTGGCGCTGCTTGCTGCGAGCCCAAAACTCCTGTTGGCCCAAGAGCCGCCCGTGCCCCCTGCACCGGCGGAACTGATCGGGCCGCCTGTCTATCTCGAAGACTCTGGCAATGGCCTTGGCGACGGCCTCTCCTCGATAATCGGGAGCGGCGATAGCGGATGGTCGGGAAATGCCCCGCCCGAAGGACAACTGTCAGGCGCACTCAACTCGATCCCGGCGCCGGAACCGACTTCTGTTTTTCTCATCGGCGCTGGAAGCTTGCTCCTAGCCGCCGGGTGCCGCAGACTGGACTCCTCCTGGCGCCAACCTCGCACCGACGATTGAGTCGCTCGGGGAAGCACCAAGTAACCAATACCTGCCAGAGCCGCTAACGACGGGTTCCAAGACCTTCGTGCTTATCCGATGAGCCTCCGGAGAAAGGCTTCCTCTTGCGCGTCTCTCCCTCTGAGCCTCAGTGAGCTAAGCTATACGGCTACTTCGATTTCAAGTCGAAGGTGACATGCGAGCCGCCGTGGCTGTCGGGATGCACTTCGTAGCCCAATTCGGTGTTCGTGTTGTACTTCGCCGGAATTTCGATCGAGGGATGCGTGATTTCGACTCGATAAAAGCCGACCTGCATCTTCCTATACCGTTTCAGTTCTTCCGGCAACTTATCGGCAGGCACCGCGATATCGGCAAAGCCGACCTGGTCGGTGACTCCCTCGGCCGACAGCGTGGTGCCCTTGCCTATGAAGTCCTCGGGGATAAACAACACCCGGGCGCCCTCCAGCGCTTTTCTGTCCAACGTCACTTTGCAGTCGGCAGCCGTGAGGCTAATCGACCTGCCATACATGCGCTCGATGCGATCGCCCAATTCCTCGCGGCTAATCTTCTTGTCTGCGTTCAGGTCGTACTCGCCCAATGCGTCGCGCAGCGCGGGGCAGGCAGCCAATTCCTCTTCGTCGATAGCATCATCCCCGTTCTTGTCGTACTGCTCTAAAGCCGCGTTGGTGGCGGCCTTGGGATCGACCGGAGGGGGGGCGAACCTGCCACTGCATCCTGCCAGAGTCGACAGCCCCACAGCCACCAGACCAAATGCAACGAACTCGAGACGACTTGTCGCAAACCATGTATGCATCGAATGACGGTTACCTATTTTAAGAAGAACGAAAATCCATCGGCAGCTTAAGACAATTCACTGTCTCAAGTAAGCCACTGCCAGCCGCGTACTATCGGCACCCACCAGGCGCAACCCAAGCCGCAAGCGAGCCGACGATCGTACGACGACAAACCGAAGGCTCGATACCGCTGAACCAGGCGTTGCTCAGTTGGTGTTGACCGATTGATCAGCCCGATTGCCATTGCTGTTGTGCAACTGGTGATCAATGTCGTACGAGAGCGATTCTACATGGCCGTCGCAATATGCCATATGCCAAGTGCTCGGATGCGCACTGCCAAAAGTCTTCCCTTCCTCAAAATCGGTGGGATCTCTCACCGGCCGATCGCTCGAATGGCGAAGGGTATTGTAGCTGCTGCCATGAACCCAGGTTCGCTCGTCTTCTTCGCCTTTGCCGTCTTCGTAATTGATGGCCGTCACAGTCTTTTCGCCAATCAGGTAAGTGTTGGTGGTGCCGTCGCTGATGCTTCTCAGCGTCACTTTGCTGCGCTGAAACACGACTCCCGTCATTTGACCTGTCGTGTTGCCTGACGCGTCTTCGATAGCCCCTAAGGGAGTATTCACGAGCCAACGGAACCGAGACTGAGGATTAATCGCGGCTCTCAAGCTATCGGGACCGTAGTGGTCAGTTGCGCCTGTATCGCCGCCAACGAAACCGGGATAGCGCCTCGATCGGTTATTCTCATCGATTCCCGTGGCTCCCGAGCAGGCAGCGTAGTCGCTGCGACCCACATTGACGCCCGTGTATATGGCCGTGTGATTGGGCTCGGGGGGCTCGCCCAGGCTGGGCGACGATGGCCCGGGAGAATTCTGCGGAGGAGCGTTGAGCAGCTCGCTGGCATTCTGTGCATTGGCGTCGGTTGTGGCAGGAAACAAGCCGGTTCGACGCGAAGGGCAATTGATGATCGGCATCGTCGAAGCCATCAACCGCAAGGCGCCAAGTTTCTGTGGATCATTAATCAAATCCACGACGCCGTCTTGGGGCAAATTATGGGTCGCCGTTTGCTCGCTAAACGGCAGAACATTGTAAAGCCAGCTGCCGGGCTGTTCTTCGGCCGAGCCCCGATCAAAGTCACCAACCCAGTTCTCGCCCCAGCCGCCCGACGGCAGATGCCCGAGGCTGTTCTCGTGATTCATGCAGCTCAGCGCCAGTTGCTTCAGATTGTTGAGGCACGAGTTCCGCCGCGCAGCTTCTCGGGCTGATTGAATGGCAGGCAACAGCAAGGCCACCAGCACTCCAATGATGGCAATCACCACCAGCAGTTCAACGAGCGTAAAGCCCAACGGTCTCCGATTGGCAGAAGTTTGTTTGCTAAGAGTCATCAATCGTTTCTCCAGAGAAATAGCTCGGCAAAGCCGAAGTAGGGATGAGAGAATAACTACTAAATGTTTTCTAGCCGGTCCGGCGCAAACACCGACCCTAGCCAAGCGCAGTCACGCCAATAGCAATCTTGAGACTCAATGAAGTACCGATAACTATACCAGCTCGGCCCCTTTTCGTCTCTATCTAACATATTTTATGTGTATCAGGTGCCATTCCCCGGCTATTCAAGCCTTTCTCGCCTCTGCCACGAGGCGACTCGATAGCTGGGAGAGGTCACCAGACGCCAGCCCAGACCGGACTCAGGGAAAGCACGGAGATGGTCGACCACTTCATCCTTAGCAGCTTCATCGTGCCGGTGCTTCAGATCGATGTTTAAGTACTTGAACTTGAGTTCTTCCCACCCTCCGACTGCATGCGCGGCAGACGCGCCAAGGCATGATGACTCGCACCGCACTCATCTCAAAAGACCGAGTTGAAGGCAAGCTGCGCACTTAAGTTGACCGCCAGTGAATGCAGCGTTAGCGTAATGGATGCTGCGATCGTTGCATTCGGTTAAAATGCAATTGGGCTGCGGAATTGAATAAGCACGAACTAAGCGGCGGCGCAGTGGTCCCCTTGAGCCGCAGACGGTTGTTCGCCTTTGGTTTCTGCTACGGGTTCCACAATCAGTAGTTCCTTGAGAACACAGGAGCAGAGCAAGATGCACTCAAACATCCCTAGAGATCGCCAGGCTCCTCGACCTGCCTTCACCTTGGTCGAACTGTTGGTCGTGATTGCCATCATCGGAGTGCTGGTAGCCCTGCTCCTGCCTGCCATTCAGGCAGCGCGCGAAGCGGCTCGGCGCAATACGTGCAAGAACAATCTCAAACAGCTTGCCTTGGGCTGGACGAATCATCACGCAACCGTCGGGCATTTCCCGACCGGTGGTTGGGGCGCCGACTGGGCCGGCGACCCCGATCGCGGCACCGGGCCGGAACAGCCGGGAGGCTGGGCTTACAACATTCTGCCCTTTATCGAACAAGGCCCGCTGCACGACCAGGGCGCCGACGGCAAACCTGACGAACTCACGCCAGAGCAGCTTGCCGGTGCCGCGCTGACAATCGTCAGCCCCGTCGACATGTACACCTGCCCCAGCCGTCGACCAGGCGGAGCGATTATCTTGCACGGCCCCGGCGGTAGCGGCGGCGTGCCGAACAACGCCGGCCCCGTCACCACTGCAGGACGCAGCGACTACGCCGCCAACAGCGGAGCCTGGAACAATGGGCTAGGACCTGATCCCGGCAGCTTCAGGACCTATGTGCAAGGACGCTGGAGAGACACCTGGGGCACCTTGGGCGGCACCGGCTTGTTGACCGCTGGCCCCACCGGGGCAATTAACGGACATATCATCAACGGGGGCCGAGTCTATGAAGAAATCGACGGCGTCAGCTTCCTCCGGAGCACAATTTCGGTCAAGCACATTACCGACGGCACTTCCAACACCTACATGGTGGGCGAAAAAAGCATCGATTCCAGGTACTATCTCAATGGCCTCGACGGCGGCGACAACGAGTTCTGGACCAACGGCTACGACCGAGATAACTACCGTATAGGAAACGTAGGCCCCTTTGCCGACACCGAGTTTGTCAACGCCAGCGGCCAGGATGACGGGGCCCATCGAGAAAGCTTTGGCTCAGTTCACCAGACGGCCTTACATATGGCATTTTGCGACGGTAGCGTCCACACCATTAACTACGATATCGACAAGGTAACTCACCTCTATCTCTCGAGTCGCAACGACGGCCAGCCGACGGTCTTGCCTCAATAGCAGGATCGACTGAAGGCTCCGCTGCCGGGCATGCTTTTTCTAGCTCCGCCCCGCCGCTAAGCTGCCTTGCGAAATGAGACTTAAGGCCTTGTATATCAATTGCTTACTACGCGTTACAACGGTCATGGCAAGACAACCGATCGCAGGAAAAGTATCGTTTTTTCCCAATCTTAGTCGCTTTTTTACTGCATTTCAGGAAATTTCAGATAGACTGAATCGTTACAGGTGGTGCATCGGTTGGGCGATGTTCCATTGGCGGGTGGCCTATGGCCTGCCGTCTACGTGGAAGTTGGTGCTTGGGTTTGGAAAGCCCTCAAGATACTGACTGACCGCCGGAAGAGGTGTCTCGTAGTTGCATTGTGTTTATTTATCTTGATTTGGGAGGTAGCCTAATGCGTTTTTGTACTTTAGCAGTCGCCCTTGGAGTCGCGGTTTGCATGGCCAGTGCCACACACGCCGCCTTCAACCTGACATGGGATGGCGGCGACGGGATGTGGTTTAGCCAACTGCCGACAGACCCAACCGGCCAATGGAACGGTGGACAGAACATCCAAGCGGTCGTTGGTCGCGAGAATGGTCACGAGGGTTACAAAGACTCGACCGGTGCGGCCGACATTTTGATCGGCACCGGCGACAAAGTCAGCTTCGATGGTTTTACGATCAGCCAGGACTTTCGTCTGCTGCAGGGTGATAACATGACCATCACCAACGGCTCGGTCTGGGAACAGAAAACTCTGGATGCCGATGAAGTGCATCCCCAGTTCGGCCAACTCTTCCGCTGGGAAGAAACCCGTTGGACTGAAATGGAGATGAGCAATCTCAATCTCGACAACGGTACCTTCCGACGAACGGGCGGTTCGACTTTCGATCCGACCGATGCTGGCGGCGGCGCGTTGATCTTCGGTTCTTGGAAAGGCGACGACAACCAGGCCAACTTCGATCAATCCGTTGGTACCCCTACCGAGTTCAATATCGATGGCTTCGACTTCCTGAACTGGCAGACGACCAAGAATTACAGCGCCAGCGAACTCAGAAAGTTTGATGGTACCTTCGGCCAGAGTCCTTCGGCCCAAACCTCCAACATCAATATCACCAATGGTGGTAGCCTGGAGAATGAAGGTCAGATTTGGTTTGGTTCGGATGTCGACATTCAGACCAACATCAACCTGAATATCAACAACGGTTCGGTTACTGCGATTGGCGGCCTTGACGCCACGCCTGGCCCGATCGGCGGCGATATTCCTGGTGGCGACGCCTCGATCGTCATTTTCGATTGGTTCGGTCGGGTTAGCGCAAGCATCAACTTCACTGGCCCTGGTTCGATCACCACCGACGAGGGTGCCATCAGAATGCTTGATGAAACCGCGACCGTTACCGACATGACCTACGAAGATCTCTGGAACGCCGGTATCTTGAAGGCCAATGGCGGCAACGCCGGCCTGTTTACCGACCACTTCTCGGTCACCGGTTCTTGGGGCGACCCGACCTACACGCTGACCTCGTTGCTGCCTCTGTCGGGCGGCTCCTTTGCAGCAGCCGTGCCCGAGCCTACCACCGCCTTGATGGCTGGTATGCTCGCCTTGACGGCTCTCGGCGTGCGACGTCGTCGCTCGTAGTACTGAAATCTGCCTCGAGTCCGGCTTCCTTCGCGAAGCCGGACGACAAGGCAAAAGAGTTTAATCAACACCAAAGGCCAGTCACCTGTGTGACTGGCCTTTGTCGTTTTCTACAATAACAGATTCGACACCGAGTGAGTCTACATCACATTTGCCCCGAGCGATTGAAAAGCCGCAGCTACGCCAGGCATCCGCTGGCCGCCGGCACTTGTCTCCGGGAAATCCATGAGAACTCTCGACCCCAGTCCGCTCCACTACCTCGTTGGCAATCACATCGTAGCAGACTGTTGAGAATCGAAATCAAATCTCCTCCCTCAGTAAGCCTGGCAAGGAAGACACAAGAAAGCCCCTTCCAACGAATTGCTTTCTACGGAAACCTCTCTGCTGAATGATCTTCTCTGCGAGATAATACTTACCAACAATGGCCCTAGCGGCCTGGCGAATTTCCCGCGCGCCCCTCGCTTGGTTTTCTTGCCGACTGGTTGGGCGTTTGCTAAAATGCTGGATGCTGCAGAGCCGTTAGCTGGCATGTGAATTATCAGCTCTCTCAACGACCGAGGAGGCGTGCGGCAGTCTTCGTTTGGCCTGTACGATTATTCTCGGTCGTGGCATCGGCAGGCCGTCAGTGAATACAGTTTTCTCTAGCAGAGAGCACGAGGCTTGGTTGATGTCGAAGGTTGCACCAAGGGCGGTTGCTGCAATAACTGGGGTAGGGGTTTTAGCGCTCTCCGCAATGCTGGTCGGTTGCTCTGGCAAGCCGTCCCGCATCGCTGCGCCCACTTGGGACCCGGCCGTCATGGCCGACCGGGCCATCGCTGATCTCGACCAGGACGCCGACGGCAAACTATCGGCCGCAGAACTCGCCTCAGCGCCAGGATTGCAATACAACGCCAAACAAATCGATGCCGATGGCGACGGTCACCTCAGCCGCGACGAAATCTTCGCCCGCATTGAGCACTATCAAAAAATGGGAGTCGGCCTCACCCCCTTCACCTGTACCGTCCTGCTCAACAATCGCCCGCTGGTCGGCGCAAAAGTGCGCCTGGCGCCCGAACCCTTCCTGGGCGACATCGTCGAGCCGCGCGAAGCAACTTCCGCAGAAGGAGGCAGCGTCAAGTTTGCAGCCGAAGGAATCAACATGTCGGTCGTCCCCGTCTGCATGTACCGGGTCGAGATCACCTCGCCAGAGGTGACGCTCCCCGCGCGGTATAATACAGAAACAACCTTGGGCATCGAAGTCGCAGCCATGACCGACATCGACCACCAAGGCCCGCCCGTATTTCATCTAGAACAATAACAAGCCGATTCTTAACCATACATTATCGCGGAGGTTGGAAATGTTCTCAGCTCATTCGAATACTGTGCGTCCTCGTCCAAGCGGCGTCCAAGCGTTCACGCTCGTCGAACTGCTGGTGGTGATCGCCATTATTGGCGTCCTCGTCGCACTGCTGCTGCCCGCCATTCAGGCAGCCCGCGAAGCGGCCCGTCGCATGAGTTGCCAAAACAACCTCAAGCAAATCGGCCTGGCCACGCTCAACCACATCGACACCCACGGGCATTTTCCTACTTCGGGTTGGGGCTGGAAATGGACTGGCGATCCCGACCTCGGTTTTGGCGAAGATCAGCCTGGCGGTTGGGCCTTCAACATTCTGCCCTTCATGGAAGCTGACAATATCCGCAACTTGAGTGCAGGCCTTAGTGCTGGTAGCGCTGAAAAGAATGCCGCCATGGTAATTCAGGTCGGAACGCCGATTCCTGCCTTCAACTGCCCCTCGCGCAGAGCTGCCGTGCCCTATCCTTATGTCCACGGCGGTCAATTATCCAATAACTTTCTCGGTTGTACGGCCAACGAGTGCGTCGTCGCCCGCAGTGACTATGCCGCCAACTCGGGCAGCATCAACGCCGGAGAAGAGTCGGGACCAGGCAACGCCACACCCAATACCCTGCGGCGACACGATTGGCTGTATGACAAGCTGGGTACGGCCCAGATTGCCTGGAATGGAGTGACTCACCAGCGCAGCATGGTCCGCCTCGAGCAAGTCACCGATGGCACCAGCAGCACCTATTTTGCGGGAGAGAAATGCCTTAATCCAGACCACTACGGCACCGGAATTGACAGCCGCGACGATCAACACCTGCTGCAGGGACTTGACCGAGACATGAACGGCTTCACAGCCGATGACCGTGTTTCAGAAGATGGGGTGGTCACCTCCAAGTCCAACATTCCACCCCAACAAGATCAGGCCGGGTTGAGCGTGGTATTCAACTTCGGCAGCGCTCACCCTGCTTCGTTCCACATGCTGTTTTGCGACGGTTCGGTCCATGGTATCTCTTACTCGATCGACCCCGATGCCCACCGCTATATGGGCGGTCGCGACGATGGGCGAACTGTCGATACCAGCGGCTTCTAAGCTCACGACCCGAGTCGCTTACGATCCGAAGCCGGGCCTACTACTGCCCGTCTTGCTTTTCAGCATCGGCGTTTTCGACGTGAGTGTTGTCAGCGTCGGTTTTCTCGTCGTTGGCGTCGTTATCGATGCGGATTCCCGGCTTCGCCTGCTCCAGCTTTTCGATCGCCTGCGCGTCGAGACCGCTGCCGTTGACCGTCAGCCGCGTGAGATTCGGCAGCTTTCCGATCGTCTCTACCGCCGTTTCGCCGAGTTCGACGCCGTTGAGCAGCAGGTGTTTTAGCGCGCCAAGGGTGGCAAGACCGGCCAGGTCGCCGTCAAGCGATGTTCCTGAAAGATCGAGAATCGTCAGCCCCTGCAGCTTGCCGATCTCGTTGAGCCCCTCGCTAGTGATCTTCGACTCGTTGAGATAAAGCGTACTGAGCCGCGGCAGTCGAGCAATGTGTACGAGCGCTGCATCACCCAGCGCCGTTTGTTTCAGAACCAGCGACGTGAGGTTGCGACAGGCCGCGACATGCGCCATCTGCTCGTCGGTCACCGCGGTGTTGGAGAGCGTCAGCACTTCCAGGTATCCCAGCTTCGCCAGCAACGGCATCGCCAGCTCGACCTGCTCTCGCACGGCAGGTAGGCTCAGGTTCACCCCCTGCACATGCGCGCGGCTCGCATCCAGTGTGACCAGCGCCCCGAGCATTTCCAACTCGGCACGCGCCTGCTGCTCGGCAGCCGACTGCCGCCCCGATTGAAACACCCAGATTCCACCGGCAACCAGGAAGAGAAGCACTCCCACCACAAGCGACTTACGAGAGCAGCAAGAGCAGGCCTTGCAGCCTGCTCCCCCTGCCTGCGAATCACAAGCAGCACTTGCCTGTTCCTGTTGTACCTCGATTGGGTCTTGATCGGTCATCTCGACTCCTTCATTGGCGACGCTCGGTCGCCGTACCATTGGTTGATGTGCCTGGGTTCCCTCTCGCGCTCACGAAGTTCTGTCTACCGCTGCGCAATCCGCTTGCCGGAGGATAACCGATTGCCGACCAACTGGCGAGTGTTTTCGTTCTGGCCTCAGTCGCTTTGGCCATTGCTAGTGAGTTTTTTCTCGCAGAGCCGCAGGGACATGGCAGTTCCTGCAACGCGCACTGACGAGCCTGATTTCCCACGGCAGTTATGGTATAATACCGCGAGGTTGAGGTTGCCCCGTCAATCCTTTCTAAGGAGTACGCTGCCATGCGATCGATCGACCGACGGCTCTTTCTTGGTACCTCCGCAGGCGTTGCGGCCGGGCTCACTGGAATGACTCAACTGCAGTCTGCCGAGTCGCCCGCGGCCGCCCCTCCCGCTCCGCCCCTGGTTCCGCTGGGCAACACGGGCATCCAGCTTTCGCGCCTGGGCCAAGGCACCGGCGTGCGAGGCAGCAATCGCCAGTCCGATCAAACCCGCATGGGTTACGAAAAACTGGTCCCGCTGTTTCGCCATGCCTACGATCGGGGGATTCGCTTCTTCGATCTGGCCGATCTCTACGGTTCGCACGTCTACTTCCGCGAAGCGCTGAAGACCATGGCACGCGATGAGGTTGCGATCCTCACCAAAATCTGGTGGCGCTACGATGGACCCACCGATGAATCGACCCCGCCCTGGCGCAAGCAGGTGGCCCTGACCACTATCGAACGCTTCCTGCACGAAATCGACACCGACTACCTCGACGTCGTCCTGCTGCACTGTCTGCAAAAGGCCGACTGGCAGCAAGAACTGCAACCCTACATGGAAGCACTCGACGAGGCCAAGCAGAAAGGTCAGGTGCGCGCCGTGGGCGTCTCCTGCCACGACCTGGGAGCGCTCGAAACCGCAGCCGAATCACCCTGGGTCGACGTCATCCTGGCCCGCATCAATCCCGGCGGCGTCAAGATGGATGGCACCCAGGAAGAAATCCTCGGCGTCCTGCGCCGCGCCAAGAAGAATGGAAAAGCGGTGCTCGGCATGAAAATCTTCGGCGAAGGCCAACTCGTCGACCAACGCGAAGCCTGCATTCAGTTTGCGCAAGAGTCGGGCGTGCTCGACGCGATGACTATCGGCTTCGATACCCCGGCGCAAATCGACGAAGTGCTCGAACTGATCCACCGTCACCCGGCAAAGCAGCTTGCCTGAGCTGCCGTATTTGCTGCCAACAGAATAGTAGGCCTCCCTCAACGAACGACCGAGCGTATTCAAGGGCAAGCCGAAGCCGACAGCGCCGGCGTCTGTTGCGCCGGCGCCGCTCGGCCTGATGCCCGTGCAGCAGCCTCTACGCGCGAGTCGACGTGATGAGATCGAAAGTCGAGAAACAGATCGTGGTTTGGCTATCAAGAGTATTAGCGATTGGACTAGGTTACTCGCTCGTCGGCCTGGCAGCGGCTGCCCCCACGGTGGGTGCGTACTATTACCCCTGGTGGGGCGAAGGAATCGCCGGCGGCCATACGTTTGATCAAACGGTGCGAATGCACCTGACTCCCCAAGCTCAACCCCCTGCCGTCGGCCTCCACAACAGTCGCGACGCGCAAATCATCTCCCAACACATCGATCAGAGCCATCGGGGCAATATCTCGATGTGGTCGCTCAGTTGGTGGGGGCCCAACTCGTTCGAAGACACCACCATCCGCAACCACATCTTGCCTCATCCTCGGGCTGCCGAACTCAGCTATACGATCCACTACGAAACGACCGGTCGGCTCGGCGACTTTGGCACGCCCGACTACACCAACTTGATCCCGGATTTTCAATACCTGGCGCAGCACGTCTTTAGCGATCCCAACTATATGCGCATCGATGGCCGCCCCGTCGTGGTCATGTACCTTAGCCGAGTCTACTTTGACGATCGCAATGGTTGGATCGCACTGGCAAACTTACGCGCCGCCATGCAGCAACAGTTTGGCTACGATCCCTACATCATCGGCGATCATATCTTCGGAAACGTCGCCGCCGGCGCGACGCGCCTCGATGCCATCACCGGCTACGATGTGTACGGCCAGGTCTTTGGCGATGGCGTTGCCGACCAGCAGAGCATCGACGACCTGGAGCAAATCTACGCCAATGCCCAGGCATTTGCCGACAGTCAAGGCGTCGACTTTGTGCCAGGGGTAACGCCGGGCTTCAACGACAAAGCGGTTCGCGAGGGTCACGCCGTTGCAGCCAGGTATCTCGACGCCCTGGGCCCGACGGCGCCCGGTTCGGTCATGCAGAAGATGCTGGACGTCGCCGTCTTGCCCCACACCGATAGCGACATCGATCAACTCATCCTGGTCACCTCGTTCAATGAATGGCATGAGGATACGCAAATCGAGCCAACCATCGTCGCGCCGTCGACCGCTACCGACGACTCCTCGACCGGCA
>JAGQOW010000002.1 GCA_020427155.1 Planctomycetales bacterium
GATCGACTCAGAAAGTTGGGCTGCAATGGCGCCACCTTGGGCCATGGCTTTGCGCGAGGAAACCGACGGCAGAGCTCCGAGCACTCGAATGCCCAATCCTTCATCGACATCCGCAGGACCGTTGAGCCGGCGGCGGCGAAATTCAATGAGTGCCACGCCATAACAGGTTGCACAGAAGGCAGCGATGCCGCCAAGAATCGCAATCGCGAAACGCTCGAAACGATTGATCTTCTCGCGAGCCTGGGCAGGCTGCATGACCCGGACCCGCTCCAACGCGGTCTCTTCTTCAACATCTTCGCTACGGAGCTTGAAATCCATCTCTCGAAGTACTTCCTGGAGTTGCTCGATCTCTGACTTCAGCAAATCGACCGAACCCGAAGTCTCGCCGTGCTGGAGCAATTCTTCCATTTTGGCATCATGCTTGGCCTGCAACTCGGCTATGTGGTTGTTGAGATTGTCGCGGCGCAACACGTACTCGGTCATCATCGAAGAGAGCTGTTCGTTCGGAGCGCTCTTCAAGCGTTCGCGAATCTCAGCCTCAGCGGTCCGCTTGTATTGGGCCTCTTCTTGCTCGAGCCGTTGGTACTGCGCCTGCATCCCCTTGATCTGCTTGGAGGTCCCTCCCCGAGTGGTCGCCTGCATGTGCCGAATTTGCTGGGCCATGGCGTATTTCTCGTCTCGGAAGTTCCCAATCAGCGGGTCCTGAGCCAATTCGGCTTCCACGGCTTGTTGCAATGCGCTGGGGCTACGAGCCTGTTGTATGGCAACCGTCTTGTCGACTTCCAGGTCGATCAAGTCTCCTTTAGCCTGTTGGATTTGAGCTTGGATGCTATGGATGTCTGTTCTGAGCATGGTAATCATCGCACCAGCCAAAGGCGTGTCGCCCCCACCCAGCTCTTTCGACAAGGTCCGATATCGATCAATCTTGTCTTCCAATTCCTTCGCGGTTTGAGCGCGGAGGTCTCGAAGGGTATCTCTCGTGCCCGAATAGCGGATCTTGTCTTTGACGAGGACTTCCTGACGGTAGGCGTCGATGACCGCATCCACCACCTTAATCATGTCGCTCGCGCTTTCATCGCCATCGTAGCGAATCTCCAGAATCTCGCCTTTGTTGGGAAAGCTGACACGTAGGCTTTCAGTCAACCAGGTCAGGGCATCTTCGCCTTCCTTAACGACTGCAGGAAGTTCGGCAATCGGCCCGCGAGCCAAAGCTGCTTTCAAAACAAACTGGCTGCGAAAAAGTGTTAGCTGAGATTGCTGGAAGAGCTCAAATTCCTTGGCTGCCATCGCGCCATAGGTACTCTTGCCGGTTAGCGTACTCGGCTGTTTCGCTTTGAGCTCCAGGTAGGCGGTCACCGAAGAAGAGACGGGAAACAGAAACAGCAACGCAACGCCGGCAACAAAAGCAGCCAAGGCGCCCATGAGCAGGGCCATGAGCCACTTGCGACGCAGGCAGTTGAGCAGCCAGGTTAGATCGAATGAGCCAGAGAGAATCTCGGGACCGCGCGGAAGAACCCCCCCGGGAACCGGCGCGACCGGCATGGCGAGGGGCGGGGCGGGGATCATCGACTGGGACAACCCGCCATTGGCCATCGCTGCGGGGTACATCACTTCCGAACGCGAGATGTCAGAATCATGATTCGCCATCGAAAACCTTTCTCTTAAACCGAATGCCTGCAATCCGACTGGTTGATGTTCCCTCACACCGATCGATCCGCGAAATGGTTACCTCGTTTGCGGAACCGCTCCGACCTGAAACTTCACAAAGCTCCTTGGTCGGACTCTATCTGAAAAGTCTGGTCCCTTGGTCGAGGTCTCTCACTCGCAACTTGCGGGCCAAAGAGGGCAATACGCCCTTGTTCCCCCAAACTGGAGGACCTCCGGTTCGATCTCTGGGGTATTCTGTTGTTCTTTCTCAACGCTTGTTGCTTCTGGGCAACAAACGAGCCAGGCAACCTTGCCCCAGGCCTAACTGCGTACGGCGTCAAATGCCGTATAATCGTCCGTATCCAGCGGCACCGTGATCCTGGAGAGCAACTGCAATTCGACCCACAGGAATCCCAGCGCGACGGGCATCATCAAGAAACCCGCCCAGTCGTGGACATAATGCTTCACCGTTTCGCTCTCGGGAAACGCCATATAGAGCAGCGCCGTTGCCGTGATCCGAATCACATTGGTCAGCAAGGCAATAGGCACGGCACTAAGCAGGATGGTCAGCCGGTCCCACCACGGTCGATTGATGATCATCGCCATCGCCACGGACATGGCACCAAAAATCGTTCCCATGCGCAGTCCGCTGCAAGCGTCGGCCACATCGAGCGGCAACTGGTCGATCATGATCCGGTTTCCGTCTCGCAGAGCAGGTACTCCGAGCAATTGCAGGGTCCACTCGCTCGACATGGCCGCCATTTTCTGCAGAGTTAGCAGAATCGGACCCTCGATGACTGACGGCAACGGAAACATGAAGACCAAGAAGCCCAAGGGCGGACCAGCCCATCGCAGCATCGCAAAACCCCCGACCAGTTGGCAGACTCCCAGCAGGGCTCCAATATAAGTCAAGCGGTCGAGCGGGTTCATATCGATGTAAGACGCCCACAGCCGCACCAGCAAGCAAATTGCAATAATGCCCACTCCTATCCAGCGTTCGCCTGGAGCGACTTCAGTGAGTTTCGACCGGCTAATGTGATAAAGGTAGAGACACAGCAGGATGATCACTTCGATCAATCCCATCCAGCCGGTCATTTCGAAAACGCCCATATTGGAAAGCAAGTTGGCACTCACGCAGGCCACCAGAATCGCTCCAGAAACCTGAACTTCCTTCGAGCTAAGATTCACCGTCAACCTCGAGCGAAGCCAGAACAGCACCGCTGCGAATACCGGGACAATCCAGCCGTGGGAATACAGATCGTTGTCCCAGAAGCTCGAAGTAAAGGTGAGCATATTCCAGTAGGCGGCCGTCAGCCCCACCACAAATGCCCCGAAGACGAACCATGCCTTCTTGTTTTCGGCGTCACTGAGTGAGTGGTCCACGGCATGGGCAGCAGGATGGAAGGCGTGGCTTGGAGTTGACATACCGGTACTCGTGCATCGGGTGGTTACGGCTGGCGCTCAGCTGCCAGACCACTTCTGACTATCCTAGGGTGACGCGGGTCAAAAGGAAAATGCTCGTAATGGCAGAAAGCTTTGGTTAACTCAGAATACGCCTCTTCACCTCTCGTCCCGTCAATTCCTTGCCGTCAAAAACGCCCGTTGGACGGCGCGATCACGGCCATTCTAGCCCAGAATGCCAGCTATCTCAAAACCAAGCCGCCACGTCCTCTGACAGCTAGTTTCAAGGCTGTATTGAGAGACACTCTTGGCAACCGTTCCACTGGCGCTGCCTAGCTAGCCCAGCATCTAACTCTGTCTCAGATCCCGAAACACAGGCCCTGGACTGGGGAGCATCGTTGGCAAATTCCATTTGTCCCGACGAGGAAGAGCTCGCTGTCGAGGATAAGCAGCTATCAGGTTTCTGTCAAATAGCCCGAGGACGTGACTTACCGAAGTGTTGGCCTGGCTAAAGCCGCGACGACCGGCCTGGAGAGCCTGCCTAGTTATTGCGGCAAAATGGAGCCAAGCAATCGCGGCTCTACCGGATCTCGCAGATTCCTATCTCGAATCACTTACTAGCCAACCACGCCAACCAAACCTGCCCATTAGGCTTCGATTGACTAAATCTATTCGCTGGCTCTATTCGCGTACTACAAATGCTAGTAATGCTGGCGCAAACACAAGCCTCACCCGGGGGGGTTTTCTCTCAAATTGATAAGAGAGGGCAAAGTCGATGTCAAAGTTTACCGATTATAGGCATTGTAACTGTCAGTGAAACCCTGACACCTGGCGGAAGTCCGAGCCCTGCGACCATAGCAGGCAGCCCCGAATACCTCTCGCTGTGAGAATTCATGATGAAGTCGTGCCCCCGAATCCCACTGAGAATTGGCAAAGCAATCGTCGTATGTGCGATTCTGCTCGGGGCTCCAGGATGCACGGCTTTCCTGGCGCCGCGCGAGCCCTTTCCGGCAACTCCGCCTGAGCCGCCGATCGAGAGCCCGGTACCACGGGAACTCGACAAGGTAACCTTGCCAATTTATGTGATTGAGCCGCCAGACATTCTATTGATCGAGGGGGTAAAGCTCGTTCCCAAGTCACCTCACGAGATCGAGACGTTCGATGCGCTGCTGATTCGGGTGGAAGGGGAGTTCCCCGATCAACCGATCGACGACGCCTATAGTGTCGACGCCGACGGGACTGTCAATCTTGGACCTACCTACGGCCGGATTAAGGTTGTCAAGCTGACCATCGACGAAGCAGAAGACGAGATTCGCTCTCACCTGGCACAGATCTTGTCCGACGTAGAGGTCTCGGTTTCATTGCTGCAGTCGGCCGGCGCCCAACAAGTAACCGGCCAGCATCTGGTGGGGCCAGACGGCCGTGTCAATTTGGGGACCTACGGTTCGGTGTTTGTCGCCGGTATGACCATTGAACAGGCGCGCACTAGCATCGAAGAGCAATTATCCAAGAAACTCGAAGAACCTGAAGTGTTCGTTGACATCCTCGCTTACAACAGCAAGGTCTATTACATCGTAACCCAGGGCGGCGGCTTTGGAGACAATGTTGCCCGACTTCCGATTACCGGCAACGAAACGGTCCTCGACGCGGTAGCTAACGTGAGCGGCATTTCGCAGGTTTCTTCCAAGAAACTGTGGATTGCCAGGCCCGCCCCCAACGAAGCGGGCTGCGAGCAGATCTTGCCAGTCAATTGGGACGATATCGCTCGCGGCGCCTCGACCGCTACGAACTACCAGCTCATGCCAGGTGACCGGTTGTATATCGCCGAAGCGCCTTACCTGAAGTTCACCACCGTGGTTTCCAGAGTACTGCAGCCGTTCGAGTCGATCTTCGGTGCGACCTCCCTGGCAACCTCGACACTCAACCGTATTGTCCGATTCGGATTGTCCACGTTCTAAAACTCAACCATTGCTCGTCAATCTGGTCTTATCAAACACGATTTCAAGAACCACATGCTCCTAGCGAGTCGTGAATTAACCGTGTTCGCTTGCCAATCCGTCAAGCGCAACCACAAGGAAGTTGCCATGGTTTGTCACCGAAAGAAACTAATCCATTCGTCTACGGCGTGGACTGCCGCCTTGCTGGGTTTGGTTCTGGCCTCAGCCGTCAGCGGGAGCGAGATTGGTTGCCTGCCCCCTACGCCAGGTCCATGTGCGGCAGATGGCATTTGTCGACCTAATCGCGAGTCCTTCGGCTACAACCAGACTCGCTGGCGTCCATGGCCGGGAGACCCCCAGCCCAAAAAACCAACGCTCGCCGACGAACAGGCCGAGGATGTTGAAATGGAACTTGATCCTTTCGAGCGTCCTCCCGCTGAGAAGGAGGGCAATCGGGCTCCGACTAAGACCAAGGCGCTCGAGGCTGGTACAGCGGAATCCGAAGAGAGCGAACCAGTAGAAAGCCTCCTCCCCAATCTTGACGATCAAGGCAGCCACCGCGCCATGCCATTGCCCGACGATGCTCCTCCTCCATTGCCTGAGAGTCTGAGGAAGTTTGCCATTGCTAACCGGATTGGCCACTTGGCACAGTCCAAGCCGACGCCGCCCGCCGTCAACGCGGCTACGATCGTTTCCGACATAGAGGGCTCCCGTATCAGTCCTCGTCGGTCGGCCCTTGAACAATCACCCCGGACCAACCTGCAGCCGCCAGAACCGATCACAGCGATTATGCAGGTCGCTGCGGAACAGCACATCAGCTATAGCACAGACCGCGACCCCGATCTGGGCCTTGTGAATCCAGCGGCTGTGGGGATCGAGCGAGGGGCCCAGCAGGCCGTCTACTTCGAAGCGTCGGATAGCCCTCCAGCGGTGCAACCCCAGTAAATCAAAACCAAAGGGCTTTCGCAGGGAGCGTACCGGCTCTCTGCTGTTGCTTGACAGTTGCCCTAGAGACGAATACGGTTGACTTAGTACCCGTATGGTTTCGCACCGTCTCTTGCAACGAAAGCCCCACCCATGACTCGAGGATCTCTACCTCTCATTTTCGCCGCAGTATTGATCGGCGTATTGACCTTTGTTGAAGGCTACTTCATGAAGGATCGCTGGGGCTCCCCGTCGCTAGAAGCGGGGAAACTTGGTGAGCGTTTCGACAACGTCCCGAAAGAGATCGGCCAGTGGATAGGGCAAGATTTGCCTGTCGAAGAAATTGTGCAGAAGACCGCTGGGGCGGTCAGTTACGTCTCCCGCAACTACACGCATACTACGACGGGCAAGCAGGTGAAGCTCTGGCTCATCGTCGGGCACTCGCGTGATATTGTTCGCCACACCCCTCAGATCTGCTACCCGGCCTCGGGATTTCGTCAACAAGGCCCTCGACTTCGCCATCACATCGAAACTGCCGACGGCAAAGAGGCGGTTTTCTTCACTGCCAAATTTGAAAAGGAAGATGCTTTCTCGCATCAAATCGAGCGTGTGTTCTGGGCTTGGAATCACCCCGACCACGACCAATGGGATGCGCCAGAAAGTTCCAGCGGACGCGAGAACGCCAGGTTTCACTATGGCTTGGCTCGGGCTCTCTACAAGATGTACTTCACAACGACTGTGATGAACAACGAAGAAACCGTCGACGATAGCGCAGCAGCTGAATTTGCGAAACTGATGCTGCCGGCCGTTGATGCTGCTCTTTTCCCCAAGCAATCGCCTGCGGACTCGGAAACCGAAGGAAGTGCCGAGGAGGGTATTGTCGAGCAGCCTGGCGAGGCCGGATGATCTCTCCCCCAGAGATTGCAGTCAGGTGCATGCCAAACAGCGTTCTGCCATAGAGTCGACCGGTGCGGGGATGCGGTTGTCGGCTCTCTAGTCGATAGTTGCCTGCCGCAAGGCGTTACCAACGACGCCCACCGCCACGATCTGCCTTCGGCCGAGCTTCATTGACGGTAATTGTGCGGCCGTCAATCTCACGACCATTAAGAACGTCAATCGCCGCGCGCGCTTCATCATCGTTGCTCATCGTCACAAAGGCAAAGCCCCGCGGACGGCCCGTTTCTCGATCGTTGATAATCGCGACTTCCTCTACCTGCCCGTGCGCAGCGAATTCGCTATGCAACGTATCCTGAGTCGTATTATAAGACAGATTACCCACATACAATTTCATCACTAAGGCTCCACACACACGGCTGGCTTAAAGAATCAACTTCGAGTCCTGCAAAGTCACTAAGTAGATCACAAAAACCGGCCAAACATCAAGGCTGGTGAGAGAGGCAAAACGGCTGCCGCAAACAACATTACGCTAGCCAGATTCAACCATCTCTCGCCCACGATACGGATTTTTGTTCTAACGCCAAGTGAACTTTTGCTGACGGCGTCAGCTAGCCACTTCATTGTAGCGTCCTGTCGCACCACGTCGAGAACGACTACAAGAGAAAAAACCCCTATAAAACCAGCCTCCGGCATTCTTGGAGCCCCATTCATGTGTATCCCCGGGCAAGATGTTCCGGTTCGTTTTTTCTCTGTTTTCCCAAAAATACGCGATCTGTTTTCAGGCCAACGCCAATGGCCAGTCAGCTACGCTTACGAATCAGTTCGAGGCCATCAAATGGGGCCTTCTACTGCATAGGTGACAACCCTACAGCTTCTAGACCTTGGCAAACGCGTCTTGCCATATCAGTTCCTGCTGGCAAGAAGCTGTCGCAAAAACTCAATGGCCGGTTAAGCAGAAAGGATGCCTAGTCGAGACTTTCCAGCCAAATCGTGTGCGCATGGGGCATGCTAGCACGGCATACAAGCTCAAATTACAGCAGCAAGCAATCGACATGAGATTCTCATCTTTACTCCGTTTGCGAAAACGAATTACACTCCGTTGCGACCCACGCCGGTGTGAATCTCCACTTGGCTTGTATTTTCTCAGGGAGCCATTTCGATGTCGAAGAACGTATCTGTCTATCTACTTTTCGCCCTGATGGGCGCCTGGTTTGCATTCGCCGCGACAGCTTCTGCCGCGAACAACGATGGTCGGGTGACGCTCGATCCGAACTTGCCAATTTACCGTCCCCAGGCGAGCCTCCAGGGCGAATTGAAACTAGGCGGATCGAACACTATGTCCCATGTCGGGGCAGTATGGGCTGATAGCTTCAAGCGGTTTTATCCCGAAGTGAAGATATCGATTGCCCTGTTTGGCTCTCGCCAAGCAGTTACATCGGTGCAATCTGGAGAAACCCACATCGGATTGCTCAGCCGATCGATACGGCGCGACGAAGTCGAAGACTTTGCCAAGGCTCTGGGTTATCCGCCCACGGTGCTCACTCCCTGCCTCGAACGAGCTGCAGTGTATGTCCATCAGAGCAATCCGATCCGCGGACTCACTTTTGCCCAAATCGACGCCATTTATTCGCCCAAACCACTCCGTGGAGCAGCCAAACCGATTCGTAACTGGGGTGAATTGGGTTTAAGCGGCTCGCTCGCGTCTAAGCAGATCACTGCCCACGGACGCGAAAGCGAAACCGGTTCCCAAGTGTTCTTCCAAGAAGCCATCATGCTGGGAGGAGCGATGCGTGGCGATCTGAAGGAACACGCGTCGAATCAAGAATTGCTCAAAGCGCTTGCCGAAGATCCCACAGGCATTGCCTTTGCCGGCATGTCGTACGATTCGCCTGGCGTACGAGCCGTACCCCTGGCTTTCGCCGAGGGGGACCCGTTCGTCGAAATCAATTCAGCCGAAGCCGATCGCGGCCTATACCCGCTGGTTCGCCGACTGCAACTGGTAGTGAATCACAATCCGCAGCAAAAGCTCAACCCGCTCCAGCAGGAATTCGTCAAATACGCATTTAGTCGACAGGGCCAAGAGGACGTAGTGAAGGCAGGCTTTCAAGCCATTCCTGCTCCACCTGCGCGAGTGGCACTTGACGCGATCGGCCTGGGCGTTGCCCGTTAGTTTCTCAATCGATTCTTATCCTCTGTAATCCCAGTATCACCGCTTCTCCGAGAAAAGCATTGTGGAAGGCACTCTCATGAAGATCTTTTTGCGTGTTGCCTTGGCAACCCTGTTGTACATTCTCGCGGTTGGCACCGAACAGTGCTCCGCGGTCGATGCGAATCGGGCCTCTTCGCAAGCCAGCCAGGCCCCCTCGTCGGTCAATTCGGGTGCGAACGCCTTCGCCGATCCCGCTTTCGGCTGGAGTGGCACGACACTCAACACAGGTGCCGACCGCGATCGCAGCCAGGCGCGGGTAGCGCCAAATTGGAACTACCAGCCACCCACCACCAGCGCACCGGCGCAGCCTTATCAGCCGTCTTACCTGCCACCTGGGCAAAGCGAGCAGAGCCAAACGCTCGACCGCTGGCGGCTCGGCATCTATCCCGAGGACACCGACACGGGCGTGCGAATCGCTGAGGTCGTCCGTGGCTCGGCTGCCGAACGGGCAGGGCTGGAAGTCAACGATCGTTTGATCAGTGTTCATGGATTTCAGATCGGCTACGTCGACGGCGCACTGTACGACGTGGGGCAGGAACTCGAACGCCATGCCGACCAACAAGGTTGGGTGCGCCTATTGGTGCAGAACAATCGAGATGGCCAACTGATGAATCTCCCCGTGCGGCTCGATCCAAGGCGGCAGTCGCTCACAGGCACTATCACCTACCGAGATCGAACCGCGCTGCCTCGCGATGCCGTCGCAACGGTCGAATTACGCGAAGTACTCCGTGCAGACCTCCAACCCATCACGATCGCCCGCCAGACGATTACTTCGGCGACACGAGTTCCGATCCCCTTCAAACTGGAATTCGATCCCTCGGAAGTGAATTCGAGTAGAAACTACGTCATTAGTGCCAGAATCGAGTCGGGAGGTCGCCAAATCTATGCCATGCGGCAAGATCTCCCCGTGCTTGGAGGCAAATCGCCCGGCGACCTGCAACTGCTAGTGGAATCGACCGCCTCCTTCCCTGGCGGCTCCGCTCCTAGCCGCAATGAACAACTTACGCAGATCTCCCGTTGGTTTAGCGAGTATCTGGGCCGCGAGCCTCGGTCCCAAGAGCTTTATGTCTGGGAAGCCCATCTGGCCCGAGGAGGGACGCTCACCGACGCCCAGCTGCAGATTCTCAGCACGCCCGAGTTTTATTATCAAGCCAATTCCGATGACACCCAGTACATCTACCGGATGTTTCAATTGGTGACCCAGCGTCAGCCCTCTCAGCAGGAGGTGTCTCAATGGCTCAATCGGCTCAACTCGCACCATCGCTTGCGGTCGGAATTGGCGAGAGAGTTCTTGGCAATGGCCAATTCCCAAGCTTCGCGTTCCAGTCGCCGCTGAGAAAGGCCCTCACGTAGAAAGAAGGACCTTAGCCTAACTGCCACGCGGTCCAAGGGACCGCGCAAACATCAACCTACCGATCGAAAAACTGCCGCAGCATATGTACGGTTGTTTGACGGCCAGCGCGTGCAATCGACGTCGTAAGCGGTATCTCCTTGGGGCAGACAGAAACACAGTTCTGAGCGTTGCCGCAAATCTGAATGCCGCCAGGGCCCATCAACGCTTCCAGACGCTCGCCTGCGTTCATATGGCCGGTCGGATGATCGTTGAAAAGCATCGCCTGACTGATTGCTGCTGCCCCGACAAACGAGTTGTCGTACTCCCGGTTCTTCCGGGCAGCGAATTGCTCGTCGGTCTCGTCGCTTCGCTGCCTTAACTCGACCTTGGCGAATTGAGGACACGCCTCGACACAACAGCCGCAGGTCATGCACTCTGACAGCGGATAACGGACCTGCTGGCTTTCCTGCGACTCGTGAGGCCCTGGGCCGCGATCGCCATAGCCGTCAACCGGAATCCAGGCACGGACGCGCTCTAGTGCTCGGAACATTCGGCTTCGATCAACCACCAAGTCGCGCAACACAGGAAATTTGCTCATCGGCCTCAATTCAAGGCCGTCAGGATCTTCCTGAAGCAACTTGTCGACCAAGGCCGAGCAAGCCTGCCGAGTACGGCCATTGATCAGCATGGTGCAGGCGCCACAAACCTCTTCCAGGCAATTGCAGTCCCAGGCCACAGGCGTAGTGCTCTTGCCTTCAGAAGTCGTAGCCAGCGTGGCAATCTTCTGCAGCACGCTGATCACGTTAAGATTGGGCTCGTAAGTAATTCGATGTCGTTCCCAGCGGGGCGCCGTGGCGGGGGCGTCTTGCCGCAGAATACGTACCTCGAAGGACGATGGTTGGGTCGATACACGCGATGGAGCAGTCATGCCGTTATGATATCCCATCTTTGCGAGTTGACCAGACCGGTTGTCACTCACACGCCCACTTCGAGCAAGCCGCGCCAAGACGCACTCTCGGCTGCGAAACTCAGGGAATCAAGCCGGGCGGAATGTACTTGATCCAGGGCAGCAGCACCAACGGATGGTTCAGCCAGGCCGCGCCGGGCAAGTAGTTAAAGAACTGCGCAATGTACACCTGGGCCGCCACGCCAAACCAAGCGAGACTGGTCAGCCCCAAAGCTGCTGCTGTGGCCGCTTGGTTCAAGGTCCAACTCGTACCTCTGTGAAGCCGATGGGCCGGTGTCGAGTCATGCTCGGCCTCATACTTGAGTCCGGCGAGGGCCTCTCGCTCGGCATCTCCCAATGGGCAGGTTACCGGGTCGGCGACATACTCCTGAACCGCCGCGCGAGCGTAGGCCTTGGCCACAGCCAGCCATGCGAGCACGTAGGCGGGTAGCAACAGGCCGCCGGCAAACAGATAGTAGTTTTCCAGCCAATTTCTTAGCTGCTCGATCGACATCGTCGCAAAGCTTTCCCCCGAGCCGATGTAGTAGGGAGCGATGCGCGCCAACATGACGGCACCCGAGGCAAGGGCAAATATCAGGGCTACAGGAAGCATCTCCAGAGGATGCCGCCAGGCAAGTAGCCCATTGGCGCGAAGGTCGAAAAAACTTCGCCATTGGCCTGTAACCGCCTGACGCGCATGAGCCAGCGGCACGTAAAGCATCACCAGCACGAACAGGGCAATACCGAACAAGCCCAATGCTGCCCCCAACTCTGCTTGCTCGTAGAGCTTAAAGAAAGAAATGTTCCAACCAAGCACCCAGGAATAGAGCCAAAGCGAAGTGGCAGGAAGGCTGAACACAAGGATAGACAGCGCGGCTGCCACGCCCTGACGGAAGTTGAGGCAAAGCGAGCCGATAGCGATATTCCAAGCCCGGCGTACTCGACCGACAGCCAGCGACGGGGAACCTGGTGCAGGCTCGGCCAGGCACCAATTGGGCAGGGCTCGCTGGGCACAAGTCCCGGTCAGCGATGCGGCGAATTCACTGAAATCGGTTCCCTGATTGCGCAGCGGGCTCTTTTTCCACCATGCCAGGAGTATCTGGCGCTGCATCAACCGGGTTGTCCAGCCAACCACTACGACCGCCCCCAGTAGGGTCTGGCAGAGCACGACTCCAACCAAGAACTGCCAAACGACCAGCGGATATCTAACATACCAAGGGCGATCGGCAACTAGGATATTCGTCATAAGATGGCCTCCTCCAAAACACCGCCTTCAGCGTGGGAAGTCTCGAAACCCATCAGCTGGCCAATCGTGGCCGCTACTTGAATCTGTTGGGTCGGGCGGTCGACGATTCTTCCACGTTCGACGCCGCTGCCGAAGATCAGCGCAAAGATCTCGCGCGACGACCGGCTGTTGAAGTGGTGTTGGCAGGGGACCGCGGCGAAAGGGCTATCATCGCGACCACAATCGGGCACGATCACGAAGATCGTGTTTTCACGATACTCCTGATCAGCTTCAACTGTCTCGACCAACTGCCGAATGCCGGCATCCATAATTGCAATGCCACGCGTGTAGTGGGCCATGTTGCCCCAATGGACGTAATCGCAATCGTTGTAGTTGATCATCATCAGCTTGGGACGAAGCTGGCTGATTGCTCGTAGCGCCAACTCGGTGAGCAACCGATCGCCACGAGGGTTCACGAGCCCCGAATCGCCGTAGTAGCTCCGCCAGTTGCTCCAGAACCGCTCGATATCGGCCGACTGCCCCTGCTGCGATTGCCGGCGGTAGTCGAGGGACTGCATCTTGGCCAGTTCGTTCTTCTTCTCCTGCAATTCGCTTTCAGTCCAATTTGCCGCATCCTGTTCGATCTGCCGGCGGAGCAAATAGGTCTTGTAGCGATACAAGCTCAGTACATTCGAACGAAACTCGGCCCCGAACAAGTGGTGATTGCTAAATGTGTAGAACTCCTCGTCGGTTCGATCTTCGCCGTTGATGATCAGCGTCTGATGCTCTGGGACGGCAAACCGTTGGCGCAAATATTCGAAGATCGTGGGGACCTTGGCCTCGAATCGTGCGCCCAGGAACTTTCCATCGACGTCAGCATACCGGTCGTATTTTCCCGTCAACAGATTGAGCGTCCCCTGGCCATGCCCGGTTTCTATTGCTGCGGTGTCGATGAGCATATTCTTCAGCAGCACGCCCCGGGGAACCAACTCGTGGAGCAAGTACGGGCTATAACAGCGAGCCCTGGGATCGATCGCTTCCCGCCGCCGGGCTCCACCGCCAAACCGCACCAGAATCACATTCGGGCCCTGATACTGCTCCCGGTCTCCCACAGGAGAAGCCAACGAGGGTAACGCGGCTAAACCGAGGCCGCTCGTCGCGGCCCAACCCGATAGGGAACGACCCAGGAAAGCACGGCGATCTAACTTCATGGCAGTTTCCCGTAGCGAATTAGAAAGTAATTTCTAGGCCCAAGAATGAGCCCAGTCAGACTATTCGCATGCCGAGAACGAATCTTGGCATCGGCTGCAGAAAGAAACTACAGTCCCGGGAAAAAGGCGCAGCAATGACAGCCCGTTATCAGGCTTGGCGTTCTTTCCACGCTTGCTCGATCGCTTCGCCGCCAACCAGACCGTAGAGTCGTGGCCGGGGCGGAACGAGCGTTGTGTCGACCTCTTCGTAGCTGAGCGTTGGCTCGCCTGTTTTGTCGAACGTAGCGATCGTCGTTTTAAGCCATTTCTTGTTCTTGGTCTCGAACGCATCGCACCAGGCTTCAGCTTGCCGGCGTCGCTCGCCCGGATCGTTCGATTCGACACCGGGCATCTCAAACGCCGGTTTGTAATGGGCGCCGCGACATTCGTCGCGCGCCAGCGCGCCTTTCAGAATTGCCTTGGCGATCGGGAACATGTCGCGCAGCGCCTTGGTGAATACCACATTCTGGTTAGTCCACGTTCCCGTATCCGAGAGCGAGCAGCGCTCGACCCGATCGGCCAATTCGTTGACTTTCTCCAGGGCTGCCGTCAACTGATCGTTATCGCGGACCACCGTGGCCGCCTTGGTCATCACGTCGCCCAGTTCCTGATGAATGACATAAGGATTCTCACGACCACCTGCGCGCTTCAAGAGCTCATCATGCTCGAGCTGCCGGACCGAGCGCTGGCCGCGCAGCAGCATGTCGTACTTCTTGTCGTGGGCAGAGTCTTGCAGAGATCCCAGCAGGTTTTCGACGCAGGGGGCTACGAACAGGCCGCTAAAGATGCAACTCAACAGTGAGTTTGCACCCAGGCGATTGCCACCGTGATACTGGTAGTCGCATTCGCCAATCGCATAGAGACCGGGGATGTTGGTTTGCTGGTTGCGAGGCGAACCATGCATCAGCCCCCCCTCGGCCGTCCGCTCATAATCGGCCCACAGACCCCCCATCGTGTAATGGACGGCGGGGAAAATCTTCATCGGCTCATCACGCGGGTCGACGCCCTGGAACTTCTCGTAGATGTTAAGGATGCCGCCCAACTTACGATCGAGCTCGGCGCGCGGAATGTGTGTCAGGTCGAGATAAACACACTGGCGATCGGTCTCGACGCTCAGGCCTTCATTGACGCAGACATTGAATATCTCCCGAGTCGCGATGTCGCGGGGCACCAGGTTGCCATACTTCGGGTAGCGCTCTTCGAGGAAGTAGTACCGCTCCGATTCCGAGATGTCCTTAGGAAGACGCGAATCGTGGGGGGTGCGCGGCACCCATACCCGGCCCCCTTCGCCACGGGCCGACTCGCTCATAAGCCGCAGCTTGTCGGCGCCAGGAATGGCGGTCGGATGTACTTGGACGAACTCGCCGTTTGCGTACTTCACACCCGCTTGGACACTGCGGCTGGCAGCACTCCCGTTGCAGGCCATCGACATCGTACTGCGACCATAAATCAGCCCGCAACCGCCGGTTGCCAACAGCACTGCATCGGCCGGAAACGCGCGTATTTCCATCGTCACCAGGTTTTGGGCAATCGCTCCCCGGCAACGACCATCGTCGTCGACCACCGGGCTGAGAAAATCCCAACCCTCGTACATCTCTACGGCACCCGCGCTGTGCCAGCGGCGCACCTGTTCGTCCAGAGCGTAAATCAGTTGCTGTCCCGTCGTGGCTCCGGCAAAAGCCGTGCGCTTGTAAAGCGTGCCGCCAAAGCGCCGTTGGTCCAGGAAACCCTCAGGAGTGCGATTGAACGTTACCCCCAAGCGGTCCATCAAATCGATGATCTTTGGGGCCCAGTCGGTCATCTCTTTTACCGGGGGCTGGTGCTGCAGAAAGTCGCCGCCGTAGACGGTATCGTCGAGATGCAGGTACTCGCTGTCGCCTTGTTGTCGGGTGAGATCGTTGACGCTGTTGATTCCGCCCTGAGCGCAAACGCTATGCGAACGCTTCACTGGCGTGAGACTCATCAGGTCGACGGCAACTCCCAGTTCGGCCAGCTTCATCGTTGCCGCCAAGCCGGCCAATCCGCCGCCGACAACCAGCACGCGTTGTTGTGTCATAATCGTAAGTACCTAAGCAAGAAAAATGACCAACTTCCGATGCCTCAAGGACCAAAGCCTGCGAATGAAGCCATTGGGACACTCGAACGAAACCGCACTGGTCGCCGCTAGCATCTGCCCTTGGTCATTGGTTCATTGAGAATTGATTGATTCCGAAGGCTGCGACTGCGCCATTTCCCCTTCTGTCTCGTGTACTGGCGCTGCGCGTTTGTGCTCGTTGGGCTCCAACTCGCCCGATTCGACTTTGTGATGATAAAGCCGATCTTCTATTTGGATCGCCTCCTGTAAGGACTCGCCCTGCCCCACCGCTCGCATGCCGAACAGGGCCCCCAGGCTGACAACGCCCAGTAAGATACCAAAGACGGTGCAAACGACCGAAGCGCGGGCCTGTGCCGCGGGGCTCGTCCAGACTCCCCAGGTAATGCCCATCGTCCACAGCCCATTGGCCAGATGGTATACGCAAGAAAGCATGCCGACCAGGTATAGCACGACCAGGACCGTTGTCTGCAATGCCGCCCCTGCCGTCGACGCCGCGTTGTACGGGGCAAACTTGGCTCCGCCCAACGGCCTGGCTACTTTTTCCAGCCAAAAGTCGGCATGTAACCAGCCATGCATATGAAACACATGAATCACGATGAACAGGAACGCAATCATCCCTGTCGCCCGCTGCAAGGTATATCGGTAGTTCGGCCCGTAACGGTACTGATTGCTATTGGGCATGCCTCCGCCGACGATCACAACGCCGATGATCGCGTGGAACAGCAGCGGCAGAAAGATGAATGCCCACTCCACCAGCGGCAGTAAAGAGCCCAGGCTGTGGATCGAATAGACATTCTTCTGAAAGGCGGCCGGGCTCTCCAGAACGCTGGCGTTGACTACCAAATGGACGACCATATAGGCGCCGACTGGAACTAAACCTGAAAGCGAATGGAGGCGACGAATCAAAAAATCGTGGCGAGCCAAGAACGACTGCGGCGAACTATCCACGCTGAAGTTTCCCCGAAACTACGCTAGTGAAGACCGACCTGGCCGGTGATTATTTACCGATCGGTCGTTCAGTATAGAGCAGCCCCTGAGACTGACAAGCGGCCTTTCCGAACGAAAACATCCTCGCGCAGCCACAAGCTCTCATTCGGCGCTTACTAGGCCCAGGCACACATGCCTCTGAAAGCGTCTCGAACAGCAGGGCGTCCCTACCCTTAGCCAGGCTCAATGACGCAATGGCGAAAAATCCGAAGACTATCCCGCGTTTGCTTCCAAGGCTTTCGCTCGGCTCTCGTACTGTTCTGCCAAGCTGGTCCGGCCAAGCGCATCCAATGCCCGGGCAGCCCCGCGGAAGGCCTTGGCCATTTTTTCGTCGTTGAGAGTGGCATGGTGAAACGAGTCGAAGGCCTTCTGGTATTCTTCCAGCTTCATATGGGCCACGCCGCGCTTGAAGAAGTGCTCTGGCTCGGTCGGTTCGCTACGAATCGCTTCATTGAAGTTGTCGATGGCCTTCTGATAGCCTTCTAACTGGAGATAGGCTAAGCCGCGATTGACGTACGGAGCGGGAAATGTGGGAGCCTTGGCGATGGCCTCGCCGTAGCTTTCAATCGCCTCGCGATAGTCCCCCTCTTGGGCATGCGAGAGACCAATCCACAAATGTGGCAGAGGATCTTCGAAATTGATTGAAGAGGCCTGTTCAAAATCGCCACGAGCCAGACTCTCTTGTCCCTGATAGTGCCAGCAGATGCCCCGCTTTAGAAAGGCATCGGCCAAATATCCCGCTTCATTTCCTGCCGGGACGAGTTGAATCGCGTCGGTAAAAGCCTTAATTGCCTCGCTCAGGTGACCCTGCAACCTTGCTGCCAAACCGCGCTGGTACAGCGCCATGCCCGACTCGGGAAAACGGTCGGGAAACTCCGCTAGCACACGGTCGGTATCCGCCAACATAGCCTGATAAAGCTCCTCACGCCGTTCCTGAGTGGTTTCTTCGTCCAAGGCCAATTTGAGGCGAAGCTCGCTTCTTCGCAGCAAGCCATCAATGAATATCTGGGGGTCACTACTCTGTTTGGGCTCGTAATGCTCGACGGCCTTGGCGATTGCTTCGATCGCCTCTTCATACTCTTCTTGGGCGATGTGAATGCTCGCCAGAGTGGTGTAGGTCTCGTAGTCCGTGGGGTCGAGTTCCACCGACTTTAACAAGTCGGCGATCGACTCTTCGAATTCGCGTATCTGTGCATGGGCCATGCCGCGATTGCGAAAAGTCTTGGCGTTCTCGGGATCCAACTCAATCGCCTTGTCCAAAAACCGCAGCGCAGTCGTTGGATCTCCCACTCGGTTAACCAGCAAGTCGCCATAATTCGCAGCAATTTCCGGGTTGTTACGATCCATCTCGATCGCGTTATTAAAGTCGCTCAATGCCAGATCGATCTGGCCCAGCTCACGGGAGCAAACTCCTCGGCCGTTGAATGCACTGGCCGTCAATGTGCTAGGACCAGCTCCTTGCAAGAAATCGAGGGCGCGCTGGTAGCTTTGGAGCGCGGAACTGTAATCTTCCAGGTTTCTCAGCGCATCGGCCCGGCCGAGATAAGCTTGTGGAAACGTATTGTCGATGGCGATTGCCTTCGAAAAAGCATCGATTGCCTGTTCCCAGTTCTCCTGCTGCATTTGCTCAACGCCGGCGTTAAAAGCCGCTTCGGCCTGAGGATCGCGCCCACCGAAAACTGTCCCCGCGGCATCCTGGGCCACAACGAGATGCGGCACAGTTGCTAACGTAGTGAGAGATATCAGAGCAAACAGATACTGTTTCGGACGACTCATGGAAAACTGCCTCAATCGAACTGCACAGGATACCCGTTCAAGAAACGGTTCTCGGAAACAAACTCGGTCCAAGACGCTCCGCATTGGCCACCCGTCTTGGGGGGAAGATCGTCGTAGAAATCCGACAACCCTTTTCATCGTACCACTCTACGTCGGGAATACTTGCGAAATGGCTTGCCGAGTCAACAATTTTTTCTGGCATCAATAACGATTAGACAGGCCGTGCAATTCGCAACGGACGCACTAGTAAAGACACGCACCACGGCCAGTAGTTGCAGGTGACAGAAGCCCGACAATTGGGCCAGAATGCCTCGCCAGGGCAGGCCAGCCGGCAGCGCTGCCGCGTCCATGAAGCCGGTACTCAACTAGCCAGACTCACAGCCGAGCAGCATGTCAGTAGCTTACAGCGCTTGGGCAGGCTCTTCGTTCTTGTTTCCGACGATCCCTTCCCGACAGTGCGCGGCTGAGGTGCGGTTGAACTCCTTCGCAAACGCCTCGGCATCCTCGCAGGTAAACTCGCGACCAATCGTCCGCCGATACTTGCCAAACTCGTAGACGTGAACCACATGATCGGTGGGCACGGCAGGAACTTCTGGCGTTGCCTCTTCCTCTACGGCTGAGTCGGCCTGTTCTTCCTCGGCAGTTTCTCGCTCCTCGGCACTGGCTTTCGAGCGACCACCGCGTTTGCCACCTCGGGAAGACTTGCGCTTAGGCTTCGCAGGTGCCTCTTCTTCATCCACATCAGCCGCCTCGGCCGCTGGGGCTTCGTCCTCGTCGTCGTCAACGAAGTCAAAATCATCGATAAACAGATCGTCTTCGTCGTAGGCCATAGCTAAATCGAATGGGGTAAAAGGAAACCGAAGCGTTGGCATTCACCTCATCAAACCAAAGCGTCTGCGTGCATTGGTTTGTCTATGAGAGAACTGCCAGTATCGGCCGCGGCCCGGGGCGCGTCAACTGCCTCGGCAGGCAGTCTGATCTCTCCGATCGTCGGATCGTTAATCACACAGCCCAACCAGTGCACTTCAGCGAGCTACGTCCCGATTCAGTACTGCCTGGTCTCGATTGCGAGCCGCTTGAAGGCCAAGTTCCAGGATGGCGTCTTTGGCGTGCTGCTGGACGTTCGACAGCTCCCCCTCGACTGGCTTGGCCGTCAACCGAATCGACTCGTCTGGCTCAACCCCGTGGAGGCTGATTTCCCGTCCACTGGGAGAGAAGAATTTGGCTGTCGTCAGCCGGATGCCGGCCCCGGCATATCCGAGCGGGAAGATCCCTTGCACCGAGCCCTTGCCAAAAGAAGTGGTGCCGACAATCCTGCCGCGCTTGTTGTCCTTGATTGCTCCGGCAAAGATCTCGCTGGCACTGGCGCTGTCGCCGTCGATCAGGACGACCAAAGGAACTCGCCACGTTCCGCCATAGTGGGCCTGATAGTTGAAATCTTCCTGGGCACTTCGGCCGCGGGTCGAGACAATGTTGCCCTGCGTCAGAAACTTGTCCGCCACTTCGACCGAAGAAGTCAGCAGTCCTCCCGGGTTGCCCCGCAAGTCGAGAATCAGCGATCGCATCCCTTTACGGTGCAAGTCCCACAACGCTGCTTCCAAATCCCGGCTAGTCGTCTTCTGGAATGTTGGGATCCGCACGTAGGCGATTCCATCTTTGGCATCGAGAATCTTCACGTCTTCCAGGCTCGGAACTTCGACATGTTCGCGACGGACATTCAACACGCGGGGCTGAGCACCAGGCGAGTAAGCAGTCACTCGAACCCAGGTCCCTTCCTCTCCGGTCAACATGGCGGCGGCTTCGTCGGTCGACATCTCCGCGGTGCTCTTCCCGTCTACCGCCACGATCCGGTCGTTCGCCAGAATGCCAGCTCGCTCGGCGGGGCTGTTGGGAATGACATGAACAATCAGCAGGGCTCCATCTTCGGCTTTGAGCTCAACCCCCAGACCGACGAAGTTCCCTTCGATTTGCGAATACACCTCCCGCAACTGATCGGCAGTCAGGTAAGCCGAATAGTCATCCAAACCGCTGGCGGCAGCCGACACAAACTCCATAACCGTTGCCGAGGTCGGCAGCCCGATCCTCGCCTCTACGAGCTGGGCCACTTCCGAGGCCAGAGCAACCAGATCGCGCGAACCGTTCATTGGTCGCCGAGCAAGTAACTGGAATACCTCTCGCCGCAACTGTTCCACCTGTTCGGCCGAGACGTTGAGCCGATTTGCAGCTATGAAATCATGATCTTTCAGAGCGATGTCAAGCGCTCTTGCCCCTCGTTCTCCTAGCCAGCGCCATGGAGGGGTACTCACGTAATGCGTATTGGTCTTTTGCAGAAGCTCCGAGTAGAGCGAAAGGGTCTGCTGGCGATTTAGCGAGGCCACCGATTGCTTAAAGCTGTTGTCATGATACCGCCGGCCCAGGCTGTAATGCAGTTTGGCAACATCGTGCCGCGACTTGAGTTGGTCGTTGCCCCGATAGTCTCGTAACGCTTCTTCGTAGAAACTTAGCGCTTCGCCCCAGCGTTGATTCGATTCAAGCTGCAGGCCTCTCTCAATCACCGCGCTGACCGAAATCCCCGGGAGGGCATCGGGTGCGATCGTCACAGGCTCGGCGACTGCCTGCGAGAACGCCGGCGTCGCAATCAAGAACCCTAGCAGGGTCGGAACGATCAAAAAGGACCAGAATCTCCGCCTGGCGGCCAGACCCGATCGGTTACGTAGTGCGGAGACCCGTTTCTGCATTGGTTGCTCGTTCCATGTGTGGGGAGATCTCGTCGCCAAAGCAGGGCTCTGACGCGCTCCGGCGAAGCCGGTGGCCTTTGGTCGACCCGGTTTGGTCGCCATAAGTGCACACTGGGAGCAAAAGGGTCTGTTTTGCGGCCCAATCCAATATAGGCCACGGAAACAGGGCGGTCAAAAATCTCGCGGGTCGGTTTTGCAATTCTTTGCCTACGTAGTCCCGCGCGACCGTCACAGCCCTTCTGGCAATACCCACCGCACCACCGGTTGCAAGCCTGGAATCGGAGACATCGCCTGGTCGGTTTATGCTGACCGAATCGATCTCTCCGCTAGTGCGGCCTGCTCGCCCCAATCTTCCCTGGCGGCGGGCAAAGCCGCCGCAGCCGATAAGGAGCATCCTGCCATAGAAAAGCCGGCTCGTCATGATTACCGGCAACTTACTCCTTCTCTACGCACCCTCCAGTTCCAGGGTTCGATCGCCGAAACGCCGAAACGCTATCAGTTCTCGCGCTCTGGCAACCGGGGCTTTTCCGGGCGTTTCCTCTTGCTGGGCTTAGTGGTATCGTGACCGTCCTCGATGGAATCTCCGCAATCCGAAAACCGAAATCTGAAATGACTCTTTCCCCTGCCATCCGACGCGCGCTGATCAGCGTCAGCGACAAGACTGGTCTCGACGTTTTTGCTCACCAACTCATCGCCGCCGGCGTCGAGATCTTCAGCACCGGCGGCACGCGCCGCTACCTGGAAGAAGCAGGCGTTGCAGTTCGCGATGTGGCCGACTACACCGGCTTTCCGGAAATGATGGATGGTCGGGTCAAAACCCTGCATCCCAAAGTCCACGGCGGGCTCCTCTGCCGACACGACAATCCGAACGACATGGCCTCGCTCGCCGAGCGCGGCATCCTCAGTTTCGAGCTCGTGGTGGTCAACCTCTATCCGTTTGAGCAAACCGTGGCCCGCAAAGATGTCACCCTCGAAGAGTCTATCGAGCAAATCGACATCGGCGGCCCCTCGATGGTTCGCTCGGCAGCAAAGAACCACGCCTTCGTCACGCTGGCGACTGAACCGTCGCAATACGACGCCATTATTGAGCAAATAAAGGCTAACGGCTGCACGACACTCGACCTGCGACGTCAACTGGCTGGCGCTGCCTTTACCCGTACCGCCGCCTACGATGTGGCAATCGCCAGCTACCTGGCCCATTGCTTTGGTTCGCCGCAAGAAACCGCAACCGCCTCGTTGTTCCCCGCCACGATCAAGCTCGCACTCGAGCAACGCGCCGCGCTGCGATACGGCGAAAACCCTCACCAGGCGGCCGCCCTTTACACCGCTGCTGACGCTGCCCCCAACAGTCTCGTCAATGCCGAGCAGCTCAACGGCAAAGAACTTTCGTATAACAATTTGCTCGATCTCGACGCAGCGGTAGCGATCGCCCGTTCGCTGCCGCAGCCGGGGGTTGCCGTACTGAAACACAACAATCCCTGCGGCGCCGCCACCGGCAAATCGCTGGCCGACGCTGCCGCCAAGGCCTGGGACGGCGACCCGCTCAGCGCTTTTGGGTCGGTGCTCGGTGTGAACGTCCCGGTCGACGGCCCCATGGCCGACTTTCTGGCCGAGCCCGGCAAGTTCGTCGAAGCGATTGTCGCCCCCGACTTTACGGCTGAGGCGGTCGAGATTCTCACCACCAAGCCCAAATGGAAGGCCAACGTCCGGTTATTGCGGCTCGGCGAATTGCCCGCCGGCCAAGGGGCGGCCGTGCTACGAGCCATCGACGGCGGCATGCTCTGCCAAGCAGCCGACGACCTGCCCGATGACACTTCTGCCTGGCAAGTAGTTACCGACGCCCAGCCCTCCGACGCCCTGCAGGCCGACCTGGCCTTTGCCTGGGCTGTCTGCCGACACGTCAAATCCAACGCGATCGTTCTCGCCAAGGATCAATCGTTGGTTGGGGTTGGCGCAGGCCAGATGAGCCGCGTCGACTCAGTGGAGCTCTCGATTCGCAAGGCCGGCGACCGAACTCGCGGGGCGGTGTTGGCCTCCGACGCCTTCTTTCCCTTCGACGATTCGATCCATCAGGCCGCCGAAGCCGGTGTCGCTGCCCTGATCCAACCCGGCGGCTCTCGCCGCGACGACGAGGTGATTGCCGCCTGCAACCAGCACGGCCTGCCGATGATCTTCACCGGGATCCGCCACTTCCGGCATTAAGCCGATTACAGGAATTTGGCTCTCAGATTGCGGCTTTTTGCAGCTATATTGCTCCCCTTCCCCGCTTCTGCCGCGACACTGGCTTTTTTCGCTCGATTGGGCGATAATTGGTTCGGATTGGTCGCACCCGATTTCTTATCCCGTTTTCATTCGACCCAACCCGAAGAACTTGCCGCACGGGGCACATGGCGGCATTGGAACAGACATATCTCCCCCCGAAAGAGGCCCTTGCCATGGACACGCGCTCCCCACGCCGCGGTTTTACCTTAGTCGAACTTCTGGTCGTTATCGCCATCATTGGTGCGCTTGTCGGACTGCTACTTCCGGCAGTCAACGCCGCCCGCGAACGGGCGCGGCAATTGACCTGCACGAACAACCTCGGGCAACTTGCCAAGGCCATGACCTCGATGGTCACCAGCGGCAAGAACGAGTACCCCGGCTGGATGCAGTTGCAGAAGTTGGCCAACGGCGCGCCTTCTTCCTTAGACCAGTTTGACGATGGCTCGGGCGGAAACCAACCTGTCGAGATCGCCGTGAGTTGGGCGGCAAAGCTGCTTCCGCACCTCGACCAGCGAGCGTTGTGGGAGCAGATACTTACCAACAACAACGGCAATGGCTTCAACTACGGCACTCCTCCCAAGCTCGATGTCTTCTTGTGCCCCAGTAATGAGTCGGTCACTGCAGACCGAGGCCTGTTGACCTACGTTGCCAATGCGGGTACTTCGGATTCCCGCTGGGGAACTCGTGGTGGCACAGTACACGATCTCAAGTTCAACGGCATCTTCCACAATCTTGTCGATTTTCCCAGTGAGACCACTCGTTTTGGTGCCGACCTTAAAGACGGGGCCAACACCACCTTGTTGTTCTCAGAAAACATCCACAAAGACGAGCACATTCACAACTGGCTCAACAGCACGAATTGGACCGTAGGCAACCTCCCCTCGCACAACTCCACTGAGCAGGGCTACGGCATGGTCTGGGTATACGACGAAACGGCAGGCCCCTCGTCCCCACCCGCAGGCGATTTCCAACCGTTTAATCGCGATTTGCGTACGGACACATCAGCGGATTATCTCTCGTCGGGGGGTAATACCTCTTTTGCCCGTCCCGCGAGCAATCATCCCGAACTGTTCCTGGTCGTTTTTGCCGGCGAGAACACGCGCTCGATTTCTGAAGCGATCGACTACCGGGTGTATCAACAACTGATGACTCCCAACGGGAATAAAGCGGCCTACCCAGGTTTCGACGACAATCGGAACAAAGCCATGCGGGCCGCCTTCAGCGCCAAGCCGCTGTCGGACGAAGATTATTGAGCCCCGGCGGTTATTTGCCGGCAGGGGGTGATCGCTTGAGTTACGTCGTCCTTGGATTTGGGGTTCTGATCCTCATGCTTGGCGTCGTGATTGTCGTCAAGCCTGAGTATCTCTTCGATATGTTCCGCAAATATGCCGACTCGTTTCGATTTCAGGTCCTGGCGGTTCTCACCAGGTTGGCATTGGGCGGTGCACTGTTGATGGCTGCCGACGAATCCAAGTTCCCGATCGCGCTTCAGGTGATTGGCGGGATTTCAATTTTGGCTGCAATCGTGTTTGCGCTCATGAGCCGCGTTCGGTTCAAGAGGTTACTCCGATGGGCACTCGGTTTCGCGCCTTCCTTCACTCGTATTGCTGGGGTGGTGGCTACGTTGTTGGGCGGATTTCTTGTTTACGCGGTTGCTTGACCTGCTCTCGAACAGTCTGACCTTCTCGAGATAGGACCGCCTAGCGAACGTCTTGCCTGGGCGACTATAATCCTGGCGGTGGGGAAGCGGCCTTTCTTAGGGGCGCTCTTGGGGCTGTATCCTTCAATCACCAGTTTTCTACGAGGAGAGAAGCAGATGAATGCACAAGACGCCATTCGGGGAACTTTGGAAACCGGCTCGATGGTGCTCAATAGCTATCTGGGCGACCTGAGCGACGCCGAGTTGATGCGCCGACCGGGCAAGGGATGCAATCATATTGCCTGGCAATTGGGCCATCTGATTTCGGCCGAGTGCGATCTGCTCGAATCGATTTGTCCTGGGGCGGCGGCGAAGCTTCCTGAAGGGTTTGCCGAGAAACATAGCAAGGGGACTTGCGGCGAGGACGATGCGAGCAAGTTTTGCACCAAGGCCGAATATCTGGAATTGTTTGAAAAGGTCCACGCGGCCACGCTGGTAGCGCTGCAGAAGATGTCGGAAGCAGATCTAGACGCCGAGGGACCTGAGAAGTTTCGCGAAATGTTCCCGACGGTCGGAAGTATCTTTATCTTGATAGCTTCTCACGGCATGATGCACGCGGGCCAACTGGTGCCGCTCAGGCGCGAGCTGGGCAAACCGGTGGTGATCTAGCGACGCGCCGAGACTCGATTTTTTAGTAGAGCACGGTCGGTAGCGGCCGTGCTTTTCTTTTGCCTCTCACTTAATTCGCCTCGGCACGAACAACCCCAGGCCAACCAACGCCCCGAGCAGCAGCGTGGAAGGTTCGGGGATTCCGAGCACACGGAACGCCAGATCGAAATAGGCGTGGGTGAAGCCGGTGCCGTTCTCCGACAGGTGTTCCCCGTCGGGATAGATATCGACGCTACTGCTGGCGTAAAGTGCGTAGGCGCCAGAAACGGGCTCGACCGGTTGATTGAGTTGGAAGGTGTAAAGCTGTCCTGGTGTGAGAGTGGTTCCCGAGAAGTCTGCATCGACCCAGTGATTCGGGCTGTCGGCGGGAATCGGATCGATGGTTGAGTTATTGACGACTGTACCGCCGTAGCCAAGTCCTTCATAGAGAGTGATCGTCGGTTGGCTGTCAGGTAGATGCTCGTTGAAGTTACCCACATAAAAGAAGCCGATGGATCCTAATTGAGCGACAGTCGAATCGGCTGTAAAGGTTTGCCCACGGTGATTGGTGTTTCCGCCGCTGCCAAGTGAAACGGACTGATTCCAGACCTCTTGAATGATGTCTGCAGAGGCAAGGGATAAGGTGAAAGCCAGAGTCGAAATCGCTGCAACGATCGAGATTGCCACTGACAGCGAAAAAAAGCGTCGAGTTTTCATGATCGTATCCCCCACTTGAGCCACGCGGCAGGAAGCCGAACTGTGTCACTTGTGAGCGCCCCACTCGCCCAACGCACACATCAAAGCGCAGCCACCGCTTGCGCTGCAGAAGAACGGGCTTCTAGACGCCACGTCGTCTAATAAAGTGCAAATCACGTACCGTAGAGGTGTCTTTCACGGCTGATAAGCAGCGAAAGAAGCACTTTGAAACACTCGCTTGGTCAATCTCATTGGAAAACCTTTGCAAGTGGACTCGCTTTTCTAGCATGGGGACGATGGCCGCAAGCGATACGTTGGACGTCAGTTGTTAATTACGAGTTAGGTTTCAGGCGCTCACAAGGCAGGAAGCGCCTATCGGATCCGTTCTCGGGAAGCTTTCGTCGTCAGGGCTACGGAAAGGATTTTGGAGTATTCACTTGACAGAAGATTACACGTGTAGTCTAATGCTTAGGTGTAGAGGCAATGTGGCGAGGATTGTGCCAGGAGGCGATTTCCATGACAAACAATGCCAGCAACGAACCTGTGCAGAGCCTTTCGGGCGCTGAGTGGGAAGTGATGAAGGTAATCTGGGAGCGAGGTCCCTCGGCGGCGCGCGATGTGTATGCGGCTTTGCCCGAAGAAGTGAATTGGGCCTCGAAGACAGTGAAGACTCTGCTGTCGAGACTGGTCGCCAAGGGGGCGCTCGACTACGAGCAGATTGGCAATTCTTATCTCTATCGGGCAGTCGTCGAGCGTAGCCAGATGACGCGGCATGAAGTGCGCGGGGTGCTGGGGCGCGTAATGGGCGCGGCCGTTTCGCCGGTGCTGGCCAATTTCATTGAGGAGGCAGAGCTCAGCGACAAGGAGATTGGCCAATTGAAGAAGCTGCTCGACTCGAAGCGCCGCGAACTGCGCGCAGCGCCCAAAAAGGGGAAGTAGCAATGAACGCTGCACTCGAATCGCTGGCCCAGCGGTGGCTATCCTGGATTAGCTCGGCAACCTGGCAACTGGCGCTGTTGGTTTGTATCGTTGCCGCGATTGCGTGGGCTGGTCAGCGATTGTCGCCCCGATTTCGCTATGCTCTTTGGTTGTTGGTGCTGGTCAAGATCTTCTTGCCGCCCTCGTTGGCAATCGGCTGGGGGGTTGGCAACTGGGGAGTGCGGCCGATGTGGAACACGCTGGAACCGACCACTCAGCGGTATTGGGAGTTTCGAGAAAACAGCAATGTGCCGAGCGGGGCGATGGTCGAGCAGGAGTCGGCCCCCGCTGCGATTGAGATTGAAGAACGCCGTAGTTTAGCAAGCGGGCTGTTTGTCATCTGGTGCCTGGGATGCGTGGCGTTCTTGACCTTCGTGCTAAGGCACTATCGGCGACTGATGGCGGCGGTCGAGCGGATGCCGGTTGTCGAAGAGGGGCCGCTAAGCATCCGGCTGGAAACGATTGCCCTGCGACTGGGGATCCAGCGTGTTCCTGAGTTGGTACTCTCGGACGAAGCGGCGAGCCCGTTTTTGTGTGGACTATTCAGGCCGCGCATTGTGTTGCCGCGACGGATGGCAGAGGAGTTTCGAGTTTCGGATCTAGATAGCGTGTTGCTACACGAACTGAGCCATTGGCGGCGTCGCGATCCCCTGATTGGTTGGATTCAGGTGCTCGGGCAAAGTTTGTTTTGGTTTCATCCGCTAGTGTGGTGGGCGAATGCTCGGTTGCGACATGAGCGGGAATGTGTGTGCGACGAGGCGGTGCTGCAGACCGGCGCCTGCGAGCCGGTCGAATATGGTGAAGCGTTGTTGGGAGTGTTGTGCACTGCCCGGGGTCGTTCACGAGTACAAGGGAGCCTGGTCGGAGTATTTGAGCCAGGCGGCGATATTCAACGGCGATTGGAGGAGATCATGAATTACGAATCTGGAAAACATGACTTTAGCCTTCTGACGCGCGCAACAGTATTGGCATTGGCGCTGCTGTTTCTGCCCATGGCAATCCCTGCGATCAGCGCTGATCCGGAGACGGCCGAGGCAAAAGTCGACGAGCCGCGCAAACTACCTTGGGTCGTTGAAACCAGTCCTCAGGTCGGAGCGATTGAGGTGGATCCTGGATTGAGAGAAATCACGATTACGTTCGATCGCGACATGGGCGGCGGTATGAGTTGGACGGGCGGTAAGGAATCGTTCTTTCCACCCTTGCAGTTCGATGGAGAAGGAGATGAAAAGAAAGCGAAGCAGGCTTACTGGCGTGACAAGCGCACCTGTGTCTTGCGGGTAGAACTCGCCGCGGGAGAGTACTATCGGGTGGGGATCAACTCGACTAGCCATCGCAACTTCAAGAGCAGCGACGGCAAAGCCGCACCATGCTCGGCCATTTACTTTGTTACTGCGGGAGCGAACAAGGCGATACAGAGTCGAGTACGCGTGCCGCAGATTGTGAAACTGAATCCAGAGAATGGGGCGAAAGACGTAGATCCGGCAACGAAGGCGCTGCGAGTGACCTTCGACATGCCGATGGGCGAGGGGATGTCGTGGACGGGCGGTGGCGAGAACTTCCCGCAATTGGTTGAAGGTCAGCGAGCCAAGTGGACCGGCGGCGGCAAATCTTGCGTATTGCCCGTCGAGTTGAAGCCCGGCTGGGGCTATGTGCTAGGTCTCAATAGCCTGCATCACGTCAACTTCCAATCGAAGTGGGGCGTGCCTGCCGCTTCGGTGGAGTATCGCTTCACGACAAAAGAGTAAGCATTGCATGGAATTCATTAATACGGGGCGCTGTGTTGATTGACCTTGCTGGAAGCGAGGGCTACATTGTTTTCGGCATTATGTGATTTTTCTTGGACGCGATGAGTGTCCTTTCAGTGAATTCGAGAGAGGGAGAGATTGCCGTGAAACAATTGTTGACTGCCGTGGTTATGACTGTAGCTGCTTTGGCGCCGATGACGTTTCTTGCCGCTCATTGTGAGGTGCCATGTGGCATCTACGACGACGGGGCACGGTTTGCCGAGATGTTGGAAGACCAGGCGACGATCGCCAAAGCGATCGACCAGATTCATGAATTGGCGGATAATCCCAACCCCAACAACATCAACCAGATGGCGCGTTGGGTCAGCACCAAAGAAACTCACGCCACGAATACGCAGCATGTCGTTGCCCAGTATTTTATGACGCAGAAGATCAAGGCTGACGGCGATAACTACGTCGGCAAGCTGACGGCCGCACATAGCGTGCTGGTCGCGGCGATGAAGTGCAAGCAGTCGGCCGAACCGGCAACGGCAGAAGCACTGAAGACGGCGATCGAAGCCTTTCAGAAGACTTACGGCGGATAGGTCGGGTTAGGCAAAATAGACAGTGGATTTCGAGCCTAGGGGTTGTGGCCCCTAGGCTTTTTTCATGGATTGCTAGTTTGCAATCTGATAGCGTCCGCACGAGTTTATGTTCGCAGGCGGAAACCGTTTGAGCCTGGCATGCGTAATAAATCCCAGGGGCGTCGGCGCTCTTAGGGGGGCGCGCCGGCGCCTGGGACGGAACCACCTCTCTAGCGGCTTTACTATGCTTGTCTATCCTCGGTTTGCTCGGACGCTCCTGACGGCTCTATTGCTAGCGCTTGGCAACGAGCTTTCGCATGCGGAAAAGCCCTCGGTGACCTTTGATTTTGCCAATACGGCTGAGTGTCGAGAACTGACGTCTGGCGAGTTGATCGAAGCATATCCAGGTGAGAAGATTGTCGAATTGAAACTTCGCGTCTCGGTCCATCTCGATGCCGGGCAGATTGAGGACTTGGAGGAAGTTCGCATCGAAGCAGGCGACTGCGATCGGCGCATGCGAGTCCATAGTTTCGAACCGAGTACCCAACTGGAGAGCCTACTGAGCGATGATATCCTGTGGAGCAAAACCGTAGAGACAGGCAACTCGCTGGGGGCTTCGCTGGGCGGAGAGGCGCCGGTGCTTTTGGGAGACGTGGTGGCGCACGTGACGCCGACGATCAACGGGGGGAAAACTTCTCGCGAGATTGTCACAGAAACACAAAAGCGTGTTGCGCCAAAACACGTCGTTGTTACCAGCGGGACGATTGACCAGGGGCATGGAGTGTTCTTCAAACTCCGCCGTTCGCCCCAGACGTCGCTGGAAGGAGTTCACGAACTGACGATTCGGTTTATCGTGTCCGAAAGCTGGCGGGGCGATTCGATTCGCGTTTGTTGCCAGGCCCTGGGGCAGGAAGAGTTCTTGTGGCTTCAACAGCAGGCGACCTGGGCCCACAAATGTGCTCCAGTGGCCGTCTATCTCGCGGGCGATCTTGAAGCCCGCCGGGCAGCCATCAGCTTTTCGCGGCGACGTACGGCCGGCTTGTAATCGCTAGCAACCGCATCGTCTTGATGCCGCGCGCCGTCAGAAGTATGGCGCTTTAGGTGGTGGTTGGCCTTCCTGGCGGATCTCGGGTGAGCTCAGAAGGTGTTCATAACCCCTTAAGGCGAATACGATTACGATCTGCCTCTCTGGTCGCGTTGGCATTTGGCATCCAGATTGCACTTGTACTTTGTTTCTCCTGAGTTGATCAACGGTTGAGATAGCAGCGGTAACGGAGCGAGCGGTGGAAATAGTGGTGAGCGTGCTTATTGGAGCGGCTGTGGGCGGTATGGCGCTCTTGTTTTATCGTTCTTGCAGAATGAGCGAATGGTCGACACTGGCCGTTGGTATTCTCGGTGCGCTGCTAGGACTGGTAAGCAACGTCTGGTTGGGCTCGCTCAATGCGTTTGGCGGTCCGTTGGCGAGCAGCATAGGGGCCATCGTAGCGCTGTTACTTTGGCCCGTTGCGCAGAGATTACTGCATGCCTCAGCTTTACCAGGCGAGCAGGAATGAACGCTTCGCAGGAGCTGAGGCTGCACAGCTCTAGCATCCAAGCTAACCGCTTCCTTGCCCTAGACGTCTTTGTCGTCGATCCACGACATCATCTTGCGCAATTCGCGGCCGATTTTTTCGACACCGTGCTCGCGTTCACGACGCCGAGTCGCCTTAAAGGAGGGGGCGCCGGCTTTGTTCTCCAAGATCCAATTGCGGGCAAAGGTGCCGTCCTGAATCTCGGTCAAAATGCGCTTCATCTCGGCTTTGGTTTCGTCGGTGACGATTCGCGGGCCAGTGCTGTAGTCGCCGTACTCGGCCGTATTGGAAACGCTGTAACGCATGTAGTTGAGACCGCCTTGATAGAAGAGGTCGACGATCAGCTTGAGTTCGTGCATGCACTCGAAGTACGCCATCTCGGGCTGATAGCCTGCTTCGACGAGCGTTTCGTAACCAGCTTTTACGAGGGCGGAAGCTCCGCCGCACAAGACGGCTTGTTCGCCGAACAGGTCGGTTTCTGTCTCTTCGGCGAATGTCGTGCGAATCACGCCGCCGCGAGTGCCGCCGATTCCCTTGGCATAGGCCAAGCCAGCTTGGAAAGATTTATCGCTGGCATTGTCACTCAGTGCGATCAAGCTTGGCACGCCGCCGCCTGCCACAAACTCGCTACGGACGAGATGGCCAGGGCCCTTGGGAGCAACCAGCAGCAAGTCGACCCCTGGGGGAGGCTCTACCTGGCCAAAGTGAACGTTGAAACCGTGGGAACACATGAGAATGTTGCCGGGCTCAAGGTGGTCGCGAATCTGGTTGCGGTAGATGTCGGCCTGCACCTCGTCGGGCAACAGAATGTTGACCAGGTCGCCCTGCTTGGTGGCTTCTTCGATAGTCAGGGGCTCAAACCCATGGCTTACGGCTAACTCATAATTGGCACTGCCCGGACGCTGCCCGACGACGACTTTGACACCGCTATCGCGCAAGTTTTGAGCATGGGCATGGCCCTGCGAGCCGTAGCCCAAGATCGCGACGGTTTTCCCGTCGAGTGCTTTCAAGTCGGCATCTTTGTCGTAGTAAATGGTAGCGGCCATGGGCGAGAAAACTCCTGTATGATTCTTTTGGAAGGGGGGCAGAGGCGAGGGATTGGCACTCGTGTTACTCTGCGTTTGCAGATTCTTCGGTGAGCGATACGGTTGATTTAGACCCGCTGGGTCGATTGACGGATCGAACCATTGCAATTCGTCCAGTTCGCACTAATTCGACGATGCCAAAGGGTCGCATCAAATCGATAAAGGCTTCGACTTTCTTTTCTTGTCCGGAAATCTCGACCGTCACCTGATCTGGAGAAACATCAACGACCCTGCCGCGAAAGATCTGGCAGAGTTCGCGGATTTCCGACCGCTTGCCGTTTTCGGCGCGGACCTTGAGCAGCATGAGATCTCGCTCGACGAATTCGCTGGCGCTAATATCGTCGACGCGCACAACGGTAACAATCTTTTCGAGCTGCTTGCGGACCTGGGCCAGCATGTTGGCATCGCCGACGACGACAAAAGTCATTCGCGACAGATGAGGGTCTTCGGTTTCGCCAACGGCGAGACTATCGATGTTGTACCCGCGCGAGGCAAACATCCCCGCAACGTGAGCCAGAACTCCAGGCACGTTCTGCACCAGGGCAGAGAGAACGTGGCGCATAATAGGGCGACTCCAGGAAGAAACGAAACAGTTGATCATAATCTTGGGCAGGGGGCTAAGCAACCGGGCAGAAGGCGGAGAAAACGGACAATCTGTGGGCGATGGATTCGCTGGCAATCTTTGGCACCCCGCACATTGGCGAAGCTTGCTGGTTCTCTGCTTGGGTGTTAGGCTGAACCGCTTTGCCCCTGTCTGCTAGGACAAGTAGGAGGGGGCTGCCCATCGATCTTGCACCCTGCTCAGTCGATGTCTCGTACCTCTACACCTTCGCCGGCTTGCTCCGCCTTGGCCCCTCCGGCCCAAGCGGTGATTCGTATCCGAGGTGCGCGAACCCATAACCTCCAGAATGTCGATCTCGATATCCCTCAGCACCAGTTGGTGGTGATGACAGGACTCAGCGGCTCGGGTAAAAGTTCGCTTGCCTTTGATACCCTGCTGGCAGAGGGCCAGCGGCAGTATATCGAAAGCCTGTCGGTCTACGTTCGCCAGTTCTTCGATCAGCTCGAACGGCCCGATGTCGACGTGATCGAAGGCCTACAGCCCACGATTGCCATAGACCAGGTTCCGACCAGCCACAACCCTCGGAGTACGGTTGCTACGGTTACCGAGATTTACGATTTTCTCCGCGTGTTGATGGCACGGGTTGGCGAAGTCTCTTGTCCAGTTTGCAATACGCTCATCAGTCAGCAGACGCCGCTAGAGATTCAGCAGTCGATCGAGGCATTGCCAGAAAAGACCAAGATTCTGATGCTGGCTCCCATGGTGCGGGGCCGCAAGGGCAAGCACCAGGAAGTGATCGACCTGATTCGCCGCGAGGGGTTTGTACGCGTGCGAATCGATGGCTCGACCTACGAGCTTGATCATATCCCCGAAATATCTGCGAGAAAGCCCCACGACATCGAAGCCGTAGTCGATCGGGTGATCGTTCGTCCAGGATTAGAGGAGCGTCTCGCCGAGTCCATTCGACATGCGCTCAAGTATGGCGAAGGGGCATTGCGAATCAGTTACCAGACCCCCGAGGCGAAAGCGGCAGCGGGAACGGCCATTGCCGAACCGGCGGAAGCAGACACCAGTTGGCAAGAGCGGGTCTACAGCACACTCTATGCTTGTCCCGACTGCAAGCAAAGTCTGGCCGAAGTAGAGCCGCGGACTTTTAGTTTCAATAGTCCCTACGGTGCTTGTCGGACATGCGACGGACTCGCCGCCCGCGAAGGCTTTGATCGCGAGCTTGTGCTGCCTGACTTGAGCCTAACGCTGTCCGAAGGGGCCATTGCCCCATGGCGGGGGGCAACTAGCGCCGCCAGGAACAAACAGAGAAAGCTAGTCGACGGTTTTCTCCGTCAGGCAGGCCTCGATTGGGAGATAGCGCTGGACCAATGGCCTGCGCAGCAACGCGAGGAATTGCTTTGTGGCACTGGCGATTCTTTTCTTGGTGTTCTCACGCATTTGGAAATGGACTATGCGCAGGCAAAGAGCGATGTCGCCAGGCAGCAACTGGAGCAGTTTCGCGATCGCATCCCCTGCTCCGACTGCGCTGGGTCGCGATTGCAACCCGAAGCTCGCTGTTGCCGCTTGGCGGGCCGAGCGATTCACGAGATCACGGCGTTGCCGATTGATCAGGCCCACGAATTCTTCTCTACCATGCAGTTCGACCCCCGCGAACAGCCAATTGCCGAGCCGTTGGTAGCCGAGATCGTCAAGCGGCTCGCTTTTCTCCGCCAAGTGGGGGTCAATTATTTATCGCTCGATCGACCGGCCGACACGCTTAGCGGCGGTGAGATGCAGCGGGTGCGATTGGCTACCAGCATCGGCTCGGGGTTGGTGGGGGTGCTGTACATTCTTGACGAACCTTCGATCGGGCTTCATCCGCGCGACAACGAACGATTGATCGAATCGCTTCGCGACCTGCAACAGCAAGGCAATACGGTTTTGGTCGTCGAGCACGATGAGGCGATGATGCGGTCGGCCGATTGGCTGATCGATATCGGGCCTGGAGCCGGTGACCGCGGCGGGCAAGTCGTCGCCCAAGGGACTCCCGAGGACGTGGCTGAAGCACCAAACTCAACGACTGGGGGCTACCTCTCGGGTCGACTCAAGATCGAGGCTCCTACGAAGCGGCGTCGCGTTGCGAAGTCGCGTATGCTGCAACTCGAAGGAGCGTCGACCAACAATCTGCGGGAAGTCGACGTTGACTTTCCGCTTGGCAGCTTCACTTGTGTTACCGGGGTAAGCGGTTCTGGTAAGAGTTCTCTAGTGGTTGATACTTTGGCCGCTGCCTTGGCCCGTAAGCTTAACGGCGCGGCTGCTAAGTCGGGGCCCTATCGAGCGCTACGCGGCAGCAGCAAGCTCGATCGGTTGATTCATGTCGATCAGTCGCCGATCGGTCGCACGCCGCGTTCCAATCCGGCGACATACACGGGCGTGTTTGACGAGATTCGCCGTGTATTCGCGGGCACCAAGCATGCCAAGCAACTCGGTTACAAACTCGGCCGGTTTAGCTTCAACACGAAGGGTGGTCGTTGCGAGCAATGTCAGGGCCAGGGAGTCCAGCGGATCGAGATGCGTTTTCTTCCCGATCTATTCGTCGATTGCCCGATCTGCCATGGCCGGCAATTCAATCGGCAGACTTTGGCGGTACGCTACCGTGAGAAATCGATCGCCGACGTGCTGGCGATGAGCATCGACCATGCGGCTGAGTTCTTCGAAAACCACCCTTCGATTCACCGCATGCTTGCCAGTCTCGAGAAAGTTGGCTTGGGGTACCTTACGCTCGGCCAGCGTTCGACGACTCTTTCGGGCGGCGAGGCGCAGCGAATCAAATTGGCTGCGGAACTGGGACGACCGTCGTCTGGCAAGACGCTCTACATACTCGACGAACCGACCACGGGATTGCACGTCGACGACATCGGACGCCTGCTCCTGGTATTGCAGAAGCTAGTCGATTTGGGTCACACGGTGCTGGTGATTGAGCACAATCTCGACGTGATCAAGACAGCCGACTGGGTGATCGACCTCGGCCCCGGCGGCGGCATAGGCGGTGGCCAAATCGTGGCCGCCGGCACGCCGGAAGAGATCGCCGCCTGCGAAGCAAGTTTTACCGGGCAATGGTTGCGGGAGGTGCTTAAAACGTAGGGTGGGAATTGCCGATCCTTGGAGCCTACCTTAAACCACCTGCTGCGGGAGATTCAGCCCTGGGGCTGGTAGTGTGGTCGTTTCCATCAGGTACTCGTCGATGGCGCGTGCGGCGCCGCGGCCTTCGTTGATGGCCCAGACGACGAGGCTTTGGCCGCGGCGGCAATCGCCGGCAGCGAAGACGCCTTCAAGATTGGTGGCAAACTGGCCATGTTGGGCGGCAAAGGTTTTCCAATTGCCGCGCGGGTTCTGGGTCTCCAGCCCCAGCATCTCGCCGACGCCCAATTCGGGGCCGACAAAACCCGTGGCAAGGAACACCATGTCGGCCGGCCAGATCTTTTCGCTGCCGGCAACCTCGCTGAAGGGTGCTTTCTCGCCCGGTTTGCTCCAATCGACCGTGACTGTCTTCACGCCGCTGACGTGGCCGTTGCCGTCGTCGATGAACTCCTTGGTCAGCACGTTGAAGACGCGCGGATCCTCGCCTAACTTGGCGGCCGTCTCGGCGTGTGAGTAATCGACACGATAGATCCGCGGCCACTGGGGCCAGGGGTTGTTGTCAGCGCGCTCAGCGGGTGGAACGTCCAATAGCTCAAAATTGGCGATGCTCTTGGCCCCATGCCGTAGTGAAGTGCCGATGCAGTCGGCTCCCGTGTCGCCGCCGCCGATGACAATCACGTTCTTGCCTTTGGCCGAAAGGTATTCAGCCTCGGCTTGTTCGCCGGCGTCGATGTTGCCATCGAGCAGGCTCTTGGTGTTTCGAGTGAGAAAGTCCATTGCCAGATGGATGCCGCCCAAATCGCGGCCGGGGCAGCGGGCTGTCGGGTCGAAGGGTTGCGTAGCGCCGGTAGCCAACAGCAGCGCGTCGTTGTCGTCGATCAGTTGTTGCGGATCGATAAACTGAATCTGGCAGCCGCGTTCTTGCATGATCTGGGTCATGTGACCTGAGGCAAAGTCTTCTTCGCGGCCCACGTGCGCACAGGTGACAAACTCGACCCCTTCCTCGCGCAGCAAATCGATGCGGCGCTGGACGACGCGCTTGTCAAGCTTCATGTTGGGGATGCCGTACATCAATAGTCCGCCGATGCGGTCGGCTCGTTCGTAGACGGTGACCAAATGCCCCGCCTTGTTCAGCTGCGCTGCGGCGGCAAGCCCTGCGGGTCCGCTGCCGACGATGGCCACCCGTTTGCCGGTGCGCTGCGAGGGTGGTTGCGGTACGACCCAGTTTTCGGCAAAGCCGCGGTCGATGATCGCGTTTTCGATGTTTTTGATTGTCACGGCCGGCTCGATGATCCCCAACACACACGCGCCTTCGCAGGGTGCAGGGCAAGCACGCCCGGTGAACTCTGGAAAGTTGTTGGTCTTGTGCAGCCGATCGAGCGCCTCGCGCCAGCGGCCGTGATACACCAGATCGTTCCATTCCGGGATCAAATTATCGATCGGACAACCGGTATTTGATTGACAGAATGGCACGCCGCAGTCCATGCACCGCGCACCTTGAATGCGCAGATGGTCTTCTGGAGGGTCGGTATAAATCTCCAGGAAGTCGCCCGCCCGAGCGAGCGGATCGCGGTAGGGGACAGCTTGACGAGGATAATCTTTAAAGCCGGTGGGTTTGCCCATGATGGTAGTGTCTTATGTTGTTGTTTATTCAATAACATTCTCTTGCAGAGGCCCAGAATCGCAGAGGATGAAGCAAGAAGTAGCTTAGTCCTCTATTCCATTGGCGATGCGAGAGATTCCTTGTTTCATTAAGTTCACGTTGAAATCCATCTGCAAGCAGAGAGAACTGTTTGTTAATCGCAGCGTCGACAATTTGGCCGCTAATCTTATTGATGTTCAAATTCCTGCCACTCTGCTTGTCCTCGCTAGGTTATTACGTTTCCTCAGCTCTGCGCTTTTGCGCCTCTGCGAGAATCTCTTCGGTTCATTTCACACGGCAGCAGGTTCCTGCTCCTGCGCCTTCTGTTCTTCCAGGACGCGTTTGTAATCGGTCGGCATGACTTTCACGAATTGCGGCAGAGTTTCGTCCCAGCGGTCGAGAACTTGCTCGGCCACACTCGACCCGGTGTAATTCTGGTGCAACTCGATTAATTGCTTCAGCTCGGCAATTTCTTCGTCGGTCTCGACCTTTTCGAGGCCGACCATGCCGCTGTTGCAGTTCTTTTCGAAGGTATGGTTTGGATCCCAGATATACGCAATTCCGCCGCTCATACCTGCTGCGAAATTGCGCCCTGTAGGGCCGAGAATCACCACCCGACCGCCGGTCATGTATTCGCAGCCGTGGTCGCCGACGCCTTCGATAACGGTTTGCGCGCCACTATTGCGGACAGCAAATCGTTCGGCCGCACGGCCGCGGAAGAAGGCCTGTCCCCCGGTAGCCCCGTAGAGACAAACGTTGCCTACGAGGATGTTTTCTTCGGCTGCAAAGGTAGAACTCTTTGGTGGATAGATCACGATACGGCCACCGGAGAGTCCCTTGCCAATGTAGTCGTTCGCGTCGCCTTCCAGCTCCAGCGTGACTCCTCGAGCAAGAAACGCGCCCAGGCTTTGGCCCGCGGAACCGGTGAACTTGAAATGGATCGTATCATCGGGAAGGCACTCCGCACCCCAGCGTTTAGCAATTTCGTTGCTGAGAATCGTGCCGACCGTACGATTGGTGTTGATAATCGGCAGCTCGGCCCTCACTTTTTCGCCGTTTTCCAGGGCCGGCTTTGCAAGATCGAGCAGCGTGGTGAGGTCGAGCGCTGCATCGAGACCATGGTCTTGCGTTCGAGTGCGGTAAGTATCGGCCTCGGGGTACGGTCCTTCGACAGGACTTAGTAGTTGGGTCAAATCCAAGCCGTCGGCTTTCCAGTGCCTGATTGCGGCATCGGTTTCTAGGCAGTCAACGCGTCCTACCATTTCGTCAATCGTGTGGAACCCGAGTTCGGCCATAATCTGTCGGGCTTCTTCGGCAACCATAAACAGGTAATTGACGACATGTTCCGGTTTGCCCTTGAACTTCTTACGCAGTTCGGGATCTTGCGTCGCGATGCCAACGGGGCAGGTATTCAGGTGGCACTTGCGCATCATGATGCAGCCGAGTGTAATCAGCGGCGCGGTCGAGAAGCCGAATTCCTCGGCGCCTAGCAGTGCGGCAATTACCACATCGCGCCCTGTCTTCAAGCCACCGTCGGTTTGCAGTACGACGCGGCTGCGGAGGTCGTTCATCACGAGAGTTTGATGGGTCTCGGCAATGCCCAGTTCCCAAGGCAAGCCGGCGTGTTTGATGCTTGTCAGTGGTGAAGCACCGGTTCCGCCGCCGTCGCCAGAGATGAGTATGTGATCGGCGAAGCCCTTGGCCACACCCGCGGCGATGGTGCCTACGCCGACTTCCGAAACGAGCTTCACGCTAATCCTCGCAGTACGATTCGCGTTCTTGAGGTCGTGAATCAGTTGCTTGAGGTCTTCGATCGAATAGATGTCGTGATGCGGAGGAGGGCTGATAAGACCGACGCCCGGTGTCGAGTGGCGGATGCGTGCGATATTGGCATCGACTTTTCGGCCTGGCAACTCCCCGCCTTCGCCAGGCTTGGCTCCTTGCGAGATTTTGATCTGCAGCTCGTCGGCATTGGTCAGATACCAGGTAGTGACGCCAAACCGACCAGATGCAACTTGCTTAATCGCCGAGCGCTTAGAATCGCCATTAGGCAGTGGATCAAACCGCACAGGATCTTCGCCTCCTTCGCCCGTATTGCTCTTGCCGCCTAAGCGGTTCATGGCGATGGCCAAGGTCTCGTGAGACTCGGACGAGATCGAGCCAAACGACATGGCACCGGTGCAAAACCGTTTGACGAGTTCTTTTGCCGGCTGGACCTCGTCGATCGGAATAGACTTGCCATTGGCGCCGAGCTTGAATTTCAACAAACCGCGCAACTGGCATCGAGTCTGTGCGTCATGGTTGATATGTTTGGAAAAGCGTAGATACGCGTCTCGGTCATTGGTGCGGGCTGCGACTTGAATATCGGCGATCGACTGGGGGTCCCACATATGACGTTCGCCTTCGGCGCGCCAGTGGAACTCACCATGGTTGGGAAGCACTGGCAATTGTACGCCCTGCTGTTGGGGATAGCCCAGGGAGTGTCGTCGCAGGGCTTCTTCAGCCAGGACATCAAAGTCGACACCCTGAATTCGGCTGGCGGTTCCCACGAAGCAACGATTGACGACTTCGTCCCTCAAGCCGATTGCCTCGAAGATCTGCGCGCCTTTGTAGCTTTGCAAGGTCGAAATACCGATCTTGGCCATGACTTTCAACATGCCTTTGGCCACGCCCTTGCGATACTTCCTCACCAGTTCGTGGTCTTCCTCGGTGACGGGATCGTAAACCTCTCCGTCGGACACTAAGTCGATGGCAGGATGTGCAATCCCTTCTCCCGATTCTTCTCCGCTAACAGCAGCCTCGCCCGCGTCGAGCAAACCATCGCGGCGTGCTTGCCAAAGCGATTCAAAGGCGAGGTAGGGGTTGATTGCATCCGCCCCATAGCCGACCAACAGACAATGATGATGGACCTCGCGAGCTTCGCCAGTTTCGACCAGAATGCCAATGCGCGTCCGTTTGGTCTTGCGCACCAGATGGTGGTGGACCGCTCCGGTTGCAAGTAAGGAACTCACCGGTACCCGATCTGCTGACACACTGCGGTCTGAAAGAATGACAATCGAATAGCCTTCGTCGACTGCCGTTTCCGCTTCGGCACAAACTCGCTCGATGGCTTTGATGAGTCCCGCTTTGCCTTCGCTTCGCGGCCAGGTCGTGTCGATGGTACATGTCTTCCACCCACAACGATCCATGTGTTTAAGCGCCGCAAGTTGCTCGTTAGAGAGGATCGGATGGGGTACACGCAGTCGATGGGCGTGTTGCTCGGTCGTATTCAGCAGGTTCTGCTCTGGGCCGATATAGCACTCCAACGACATGATGACTTCTTCGCGGATCGAGTCGATCGCCGGATTGGTGACTTGGGCAAAGAGCTGTCGGAAATAGTCGTACAGCATGCGTGGCTTGTCGCTCAAACAGGCCAGGCACGAATCGTTGCCCATCGAACCGATCGGGTCTTTTTCTACTTTGATCAGAGGCAGCAACATAAACTGCATGGTCTCGGTGGTGAAACCAAATGCTTGCATCCGTTCGAGCAACGTTTGGCTGTCGAACCCCTGAGGCTCTTTGTTCGGCTCGAGATCGTTGAGATCGATCCGCTGTTCGTTGAGCCAATCAGCGTAGGGACGCCGTGAGGCAATGTCGTTCTTTAATTCTTCGTCGGGAATGAGTCGACCGGCTTCAAAATCGACCAAGAACATACGTCCTGGCTGAAGTCGTCCCTTGGCTTTGACGTTCTCCGGTGCAACCGACTGCAATACTCCCACTTCGCTGGCCATAATCACACGGTCGTCGTGGGTAATATAGTAGCGCGACGGCCGCAAGCCGTTGCGGTCAAGCACTGCACCGATGACCTTGCCATCGGTGAAGGCAACCGAAGCGGGACCATCCCAGGGCTCCATCAGGCAGGAGTTATATTCATAAAATGCGTGTTTTTCGTCCGACATTTGATCATGATTCTGCCACGCTTCTGGAATCATCATCATGACCGACTCTTGCAGGGTGCGGCCAGTCATCAGCAGAAATTCCAGCACATTGTCGAATGTACCGGAATCGCTGCAATCGGGTTCGACGATAGGGAAGAGCTTGTCGAGTTCGTTGCCGAAATGATCGCTTGCGACCATTCCTTCGCGCGCATGCATCCAGTTGATGTTGCCGCGCAGGGTGTTGATTTCGCCGTTATGACTCATAAATCGGCAAGGCTGTGCACGATCCCAGGAAGGGAAGGTATTGGTTGAAAACCGCGAGTGGACCATCGCCAAGTGGCTGGTGAAACTCGGATTAGCCAGATCAGGGTAATAGTTGAACAACTGATCGGTGGTCAACATGCCTTTATAAATGATCACTTTGGTCGACAGCGAACAGACGTAGAACATCTTAGCCTGCGTCAGCGACTTGTCGGTTCGCAAACGATGACTTGCCTGTTTGCGAATGAGATACAGTAATCGCTCGAAGGCGTCTCCTTCCACTCCGTCTGCCGCAGCAACCACCAGCTGCTCGATACACGGTTCTGCGGCGGCTGCCGTGGGGCCAATGTCAGCGCGCTCCCGGTCGGTCGGTACGGGGCGCCAACCGACAAGGCGTTGACCGTGGGCAGTAATCAACTCCTCGAGAACGGTTTTGCATGTCTTGCGCTCGGCTTGGTCTTGTGGCAAGAAAACGTTGCCTGCCGCGTACCGACCAGGAGCCGGCAAATCGACGCCCAAGTCGGCTTGGACCGCCTGCTGCAGGAACTCGTGAGGCAAGGCAGTCAAGATCCCCGCACCATCGCCGGTATTGGCCTCGCAGCCACAAGCGCCGCGGTGGTCCATATTGCGCAGCACTTCTTCAGCATCGAGCAGTATCTGGTGGCTGCGATCGCCTTTGATATGCGCCACGAAGCCGACGCCGCACGAGTCGTGCTCGTTGGCAGGATCGTACAGGCCCTGCTTGCCAGGAAGATGAATGAGGGGAGTGGTTTTTTTCATCACAGAATTCCAAAATGGTCGGTCATCAAGTTAGCCGTCGCGACAACTGAACTTGTTATTGCGTGAGTAGTTCTTCCTTGTTTTGCTGGCTGTCGCGTTTTCCAATCACGAGTCGCTGGTCCGCAAACTCCGCGTCGGTGCGAAGAAGTTGGGTAAACTGCTGGCCGATTTTGCCGAGTTCACGATCTCGTCGATGCAAGATGCCAAGCGGCCGCAGCAAGTTTTCCTCAAGAGGTAGTTTTGCGAGCGAACCCGAGGCAACCTCCTGAGCTACGGTCGGCTCGGGCAGAATGCTGAGACCTTCGTTTACTTCAATGGCACGTTTCATCGTTTCTACGTTATCGAATTCCTGAGCGATACATACGTCCACTTTGCCGACCATGAGGGCGCGATCGATCTCGGAGCGAATTCGCAGGCCTGGCTCGAACGCGACAAACGATTCGCCGTCCAAGTCCTTGAGTGTCAGAGTGTGGCGGGCGACCAGGTGGTGCTCTGGGTGGCAAACAACTACCAGGGGCTCGCTGCGCCAGGGAATCGAAGCCAAGGTGCGAGATTCTTCGGGGTAGCTCACTAGGCCGAGATCGACTTCGCCTTTTTCGACAACTTCATAAACGCGGTCTGGGTGCAAATACTCAAGTCGTACTTGGGCATTAGGATGCTTGGCAGAGAAACGCCGCATGAAGGCGCTCATATGCGCTAAACCAACTGAGTAGATCGAAGCTACGAGCAACCGTCGAGCGGTTTCGTCGTGCAGGGCCCGCACTTCTTCTTTGAGTTGGGTGTACTGACTCACCAGTTGGCGGCTGCCTTCATAGTATCGCTCGCCTTCAGGAGTCAGCACGAAAGGCCGCTTTGAACGATCGAGAAGTTTCACGCCTAAGCTTTCTTCCAGATGGTGGACGACCTGGCTGGCACTGGATTGGGAAATACTATTGTCTTTCGCCGCGCGAGAAAAACTCCGCCGTCGAACGATGTCGCAGAATATTTTGAGAGATCTTAGTTGCATTGGTAAATTGGCTTCTCCACTCTTCCGCAGTCGCGCTACCACCCGGTCGTGGAGGCGGGCCGAACTGCAAGCGCTTTGGTAGCGCCAATCACTATCTCGTATCCGCACTTGCTACCAAAGCCGGACGGCCGTTGGCAGCAGAGATTCTTTCAGCTCGAAACAGCCAGCACGAAGCGTCAAGGGACAGGCGATTTCTGAGATCGTTTCGCTTCGACGTAGCTACCGCCAGATAAGAACTTCCGTTGCCCTACAACGAATTCCTAGTATCGATGTATAAAATATCAGGCACCACTAGAATCGAAAAACGGAATACTAGAATATCTACAGTTGCGGGATGCTGTCAAGCGGCCCAATGGCCATCTGTTAGAGCCTCCCAGGCTCAAATTCAACGCTCAGGCAACTTCTCGAAGTTGTACTCGTGCCCGCGGTCGCGGAGTACCTCGGCCTTGACGATTCTGTCAGGAGCCGGACCGCTTGGGTCGCCTGGGTCACGGCGCTTAAGTGAGGCTGCGACCTCGATGCCTTCCACTACGCGACCGAATACCGTATGACGGCCATCCAGATAGCTGGTCGAGACGAAGGTCAAGAAGAACTGGGAGCCGCCCGTGTTGCGGCCTGCATGCGCCATACTCAGGCTGCCCCGAAAATGCTTGCGGTAGCCTGGCTGGTGGCATTCGCAGCGAATCGAGTAGCCGGGACCGCCACTACCAGTACCAGTGGGATCGCCGCCTTGGGCCATGAACGAGGGCAACACGCGATGGAAAACGATCCCGTCGTAGTAGCCCTGCTTCACCAAAGTCAAGAAGTTTGCCACTGCCTGGGGTGCCTCGTTTTCGAACAGCTCGATAACGATATCGCCGCGGTTTGTTTGCAGTTTGACGCGAGGCAAGTCGTCGGCTGCCGCCTCGGCAGCACGGATTTCTGCCTCCTTTTCCCAGTCGCGTTGGTTGGCAGCGAGCGATTGAGAGGCATCCTGGGCCAGCTTCCAGACGCGGTTGAGCGGGTCGTCGGGACCTTGTCCCGGCGGTGAAGCGCCTAGCAGATTAGCTGTGCGAGCGGTCTGGAAGTACTGTGCTGCCAATTCATAGTCGTTGGTTTGGTAGGCAGATACGCCTCCCCAAAGCCAAAGGGCGGGGGACTCTTTCTCGGCCCCTGCTGCTAGCAGCGACTTGACGATCGGCAGAGCTTTTTCAAATTGGTCACCTCCATCGCCGTTGGCATCACCGGTCACGTAGAAACCGGCAATCGCCAGCAAAGTTTGGTTCACCACAGGAAAGCTTTTGGAATCGGCTCGGTAGACATCCAGCCCGGCGGCGACGATCTGGTCGACGAGCGATTCCGACTCTGCGAGCAGTAGCTGAATCTCTTCGTCGATGGGCCCCAAGTCGTTCGACTTGCTGGTGGCTTTCTGCTGATGCTTCTGGCGGAGTTTGACCGTCAGATCGACCCACTGCTTTTGGAGTTGATCGAACTTCTCTTTGGCTGCCACTGCCGCCCCATTTTCAGTAGGTGTGGGTTCAGCGGCCTGGGCAGTCGAACTGCTTGTAGGTGCGATCAGCAGCAGAAAGAAAGCGAAGGCAAAGCGAGTCATGGGATGTCGCCTCGGGTGGTTTGTGTGCACAATGAATCGAAAGTACGATGGCATGACAGGATAACACAGAAGGTGGCTGCGAGTCAGCCGAACATTTTCAGCAGTCAAGCTAAGTGACAGGATGAAAAAACCGCACTCCAAGCCTGGCGACATACGCCAATCGGTAGATCTAAGGATCATCGGCGGCAAGCTGCGCGGTTCGAAACTTCGCTACCACGGCGATCGGTCAACTCGACCGATGAAAGACCGTGTCCGCGAAGCAATATTCAATCTCGTTGGACCAGCAGTAAAGAACTGCCATGCGATCGACCTGTTTGCCGGCACGGGGGCGTTGGGACTGGAAGCGCTGAGCCGAGGGGCTTCGAGCGCTACTTTTATCGAAAAACACGTGCCGACGGCCAGAATCGTGGGCGAGAACATCGCTGCGCTGGAAATGGAGGATCGGAGCGAACTGTTGACGACCAGTGCATTCTTGTGGGGAAAGCGAGACTTGCCAAAGTTGGAATCGGAAAGCGGAAGGCCGTGCGCGGCGGAGATCCCCGCTTGCCGCTTGCCGCTCGCCACCTTTTCTCGCCCCTGGCTGACTTTTTGTAGTCCTCCCTACGCGTTCTACATCGATCGCCAGCAAGAGCTGCTCGAGTTGATTGTCTCGATCCTAGAATCCATGCCGATAGGCAGTATCATGGTTGTCGAGGCCGACGGGCGTTTTGATTTTCACCTCTTGCCAGGCGAGCTAGTCGAGAAGAAGAGAAGCGATGGTTGGGATGTTCGCTCATACCCACCGGCGGTCGTCGGTATTCTTCGAACTTAATCCAGTTTTTCCGGGGGTAGCTGCATGCGATCTTGCACGATGGGTTTGGTGTCTTTGGTCTTGGTAGTTCTCTGCCTGAGCGAAAGCTCGCGGGCCTTGGCGAAAGATAGCGTGCCCGAAGTGATTTCCCTCTGGCCAGGCGTGGCGCCTGGTTCAGAGGGATTCGAGGGTGAAGAGAAACTCGTCGAACGAGGTGATTCTCAGGTGGCTAATGCCTGGGTAGAAAGCGTAGTAGAGCCCAATATCACAGTCTACCTGCCGCCGGCCGACCAGCGGAATGGCGCTGCGATCGTGATCTGTCCAGGCGGAGGATACGCGGGACTGGCAATAGACAAAGAGGGCCACGAAATTGCCGAATGGTTTCGCCAACGAGGTGTTGTGGCGGGAGTGCTTAAGTACCGTAATGGCGGAATGCAGCATCAACACCCGGTGCCTCTGAACGACGCCCAGCGGGCACTGCGCATCGTGCGAAGCAACGCACATCAGTGGCAGATCGAATCGGATCGAATCGGCATCATGGGCTTCTCTGCCGGCGGACACTTGGCCTCGACCGCGGGTACGCATTTCGACGAGGGAGATCCAGAAGCAAAAGAGCCTCTCGACCGCGTTAGTTGTCGAGCGAATTTCATGGTCCTGGTGTACCCCGTGATTTCGATGGAAGACGATTGTACGCATCGCGGCTCGCGTAAGAACCTGCTTGGCGAAACGCCATCGGCGGAGTTAATTGCTGAGCTGTCAAATGAGCTTCAGGTCACCGCAGAGACAGGGCCGACGTTTCTTGCCCATGCCGGAGACGATAAGGCGGTACCAGTCGAAAACAGCTTACAGTTCTACAGCGCTCTTCGCGAGCACAGCGTGCCAGCGGAATTACATGCCTTCGAACTGGGAGGACACGGCTTTGGCATGAGAGCCCATGACCTGCCTGTGGGGCGCTGGCCTGAACTACTGGAGGCCTGGTTGGCTAAGCATGGTTTCCTGGAGCTGCCTGCAGGAGCTCCGATTGAATGAACGAGTGAGCTTATTTTAGCCTGATTCCAACTCGTTGAAGATATCCAGCCATTGTTCTTCGAGTAGTTCGACTTCCGATCCCATAGCAGTGAGCTCGTCGTGAAGTTGTTGAACATCTTGAGCTTCGGTGGTGGAGAGCATTTTCTCATGAATAGTTCTCTTGTCTTCGTCGAGTTTGGCGATCTTGCGTTCGACAGCTTTTAGTTTCTTCTGTAGTTCGCGTTCCTCGCGTCCTCCCAGTTTGCGCGGTGCGGAAGACTTGGCGGGTTCGCGCGTGCCACGGGTCGCATGTTCAGCTCGCAAACCTGCTTCGAGTTCCTTGCGAACTCGGTAGACATAGTCGTCGTAGCTGGCCGGATAGCTGGTGACGCGGCGATCGCGCACCTCGATGACAGCAGTAGCAACGCGGTGCATAAAGTGGCGGTCGTGGCTGGTAAAGATCACGGTCCCCTGATATCGACACAACGCGTCGGCCAGGGCATCAACGGTTTCGACGTCCAGATGGTTTCCAGGTTCGTCGAGGACTAGCACATTGTGTTTCTGGAGCAGCAAGCCCGCCAACACGAGACGAGCCCTTTCGCCTCCGCTAAGCACACGAATCCGCTTCGAGACGAGTTCACCACTGAACAAAAAACTGCCGGCAACGTCTTTCACTTGCTGAATCGTCGTACCTTCAGCAGCTTGATAGTGAAGATAATCCTCAACCGTCTGATCTTCCGGCAAGGTGGTGTAGACATGTTGGGCATAGACGCCCACCTGGCAGCCGAAGCCCCACTTGAGCTGGCCAGCGAGCGGTTCGATAGAATTGCAAATGGTACGCAGGAAGGTTGTTTTGCCCTGCCCATTGTCGCCGACAATGCCGACCCGTGTACCGTGATCCACATCAAGCTGGATGCCGGATGCCACTTCATAGTCGGAGTAACCGATAGCAAGTTGCTCGACGCGCAGGGCGGGACCTTGGCGGGGCTGGACCTCGGGAAAGCTGAAATGAATCTCCGCTTCCTCGCCTTGCACCTCGACCAGTTGAAGCCGTTCGAGTTGTTTGGCTTTACTGCGGGCCTGGCTGGCAGTGTTGGCGTTGGCACGATTCTTGTTGATGAAGGTTTCTAGTTGCTTCCGCTTGGTCAGCGTGGCAGCATTGACACGATGATCATGTTCGCGCCGTTCGGCCAGATTTTCGAGATATGCGTCGACATCGCCAGGAAACATGTTCAGTTGGCCACGCGAGATCTCTAGCGTATTGTCACACGTGCGTTTTAGAAAGGCTCGATCGTGCGACACAATCAAACAGCCCCCTGGAAAGCTTTGCAAAAACTCTTCCAGCAGCATCTGCGTACGCAGATCAAGAAAGTTGGTCGGCTCGTCAAGAATCAGCAAATTGGGGTCGTGCAACAGCAATGCAGCCAGCTTCACACGGGTTTGCCAGCCGCCGGAGAGCTCGCGTACCAGCTGGTCGAGCATGGCGTCGGGCAGTTGGAACTGCCAGGCAATTTCGCCGCAGCGCCACTCAGGTTGGCCGCTATCGCGCATCAAGAAGCCAAGTACGGTTTCGCCGTCGAGAAACGGATCGTGTTGCCGCAGATAGCCTAAGCGTAGCTTCCGGCTACGAACAACTTCTCCTTGGTCGAGTTCTTCTTCTCCGAGCAAAATGCGGCAAATAGTACTCTTGCCTGCTCCATTGCGACCAATGAGGCCAACCTTCTGGTCGTCGGCCAGCGCGCAGCCGGTGCCGTCGAGCAGCTCCTGCTCGCCGTAGCGCTTATGAGCATCTTGGAGTTGAAGTACGACAGCCACGCGAGGGGATCTGTAATCTAAGAGGTTTGAAAGTTGATGTGGGCAGGTATTTGGCCGCGATGCTACGCATGGCAAGGCACCCTACGGAGTATCGAGTTTTACCTTGGCTCGCCTGGCGACACGGCCGATTGCCCCTAAAACTATGCAGCATAGCACACATGTGCCGGCAAACCAGTCGCCTCGCTTGGCATAGAAACTTGGATACTCATCACCACTAAAATGTTTGTCCTGGCCTTTCGGTGGTGGGAGATCGACGAGCATAGTTTCTGTTTGTTGGCGTTTGGTCACCTGTAAGAGATGGCCACGGGAGTCGATGTGGGCTGACAGACCCCCGTTGGCCGCGATCAGTAGCGGCGTCCGCATCTCGACGGCTCGAAACACGCCGCAGGCCAGATGCATGTCCAGCTCGCTGGAACCCCAATACCAGGCATCGTTAGTGAGATTGATCAGCGCCGCGGGGAAGGCATACTCCATCTCTACGACGTGGCGGACCTGCCTGCCGATCAAATGCGGGACCGCGGTTTCGTAGCAGATATTGGGAGATATGAGCGAATCGCCCAAACGAAGCGCGGCGGGGTATTCGCCTGCTTCGATGCCGCCCGTCAACGGCGTAAGCCGATAGAGGGCTGGGATCAGCTTGGCCAGCGGGATGAATTCGCCAAACGGCACGCGGTGCATTTTGTCGTAGGTGCCGAGGATTTTGCCCGAGGCGTCGACGAGTACTGACGAATTAAAAGTGTGATAGTCGGGTTGGCCGGTTTCGTCTTGAAAGATGTACCAGCGATCGATCCCTACTAGCACCGCCGAGCCGAGCTGTTTTGTTAGTTCGGTCAGTTGGGTTTGCGCTGCAGTGAGGTAAGAACTGTGGACCTGGGTTTCTGGAGGATGGTAGCCCTCGGCCAGGTCGACCAGGGGTTGGCGAAAGGTGGTCTCAGGCCAGATCACTAGATCAACCTGGCGCCCATCTTTCTTTAAAGATCTCTGTACTGCCTCGTGCGAAAGCTCCAAATACTCGGATACGATTTGTTCTTGCTTCGCAGGGTCGCTTTTCCAATCGGCGAGGGTGTGGCCTTGGATGAGTGCGATTCGCATACCGGCTTGAGCCGTTTTTGTTGAATTGCTCTCCTTGCTCTGTTGTATACCATAGAAGATTGCGAACGTAAGAACTGCGATGGCTGGTAGGTTGTGAAGTAGTGCACGGGATGTCAGTGAGGGAGAGGCGTTAGAACTGGTGTTCAGGCAAGACTTTATGGTCTGCGTGATTGCCGCTGGGACGAGCAATACTAAGAAGGTCACGCCATACTCGCCAAACAAGTCTGCGATTTGAATCAGTACTGGGTACTTTACTTGGGTATGGGCGAGCGAGGCCATCAGGAAGCCGGTCATCAGGCGACCGCGCAACCAGTCGAGCCCAGTCCAGACTATAGGTGCTGCAAGCCACAGTGGCGCACCTAGTTGATGTGAGGCGACGCGACTAAGCCCTACGAATAGCGGCAAGTAGATACCCAGGTAGCCAGCCAGCGCCAGCAGTGCCAAGTGGTTGAGCGGATGGGGGAGACGTATCCAATGGACTGCTAGCAGCCAAAAGGCAGTTCCGGCCAACCAGAGCGAACGATAAGGTCGTTTGCCAGGCAATTGAGGCAATAAGATCAACGTGAGCCACGGAATCGGTGCTACCCACGCCAGCAGGCCCCAAGCTACTGGCGGAAATGCAAGCCAGCACAGGACGCTCCCCAGCAGAGCTGTGGTGAGTGTCGAAGCGGGGGCAACAAACCATAGCCAGCGGCTGGTCTCGACTGACGTCACACGATTCATCCTACCCAGGCTACGTGGTTGCTGTTTGTTTTGCCAGAGCAGATAACCGCACTGCGGCGGACCGTTTCCGCTTGTGCTGGTTGTCCAAGTCCGCTTATCTTCGACTGCATGTCAACCGATCGAAATTCCCACCACAGAATCAACCTGTTACTTCTCGCTTGCCTACTGCTAGCTTGCGAAGGTTGTTGGGAAGAGATTCATTTCAATCCCCGTCAGGCACCGGAGCCCACGGAGAATCTGTTGCAACAAGTTGCCATGGATCCGGAGGAATCATCGGAAGTTTTGGCACAGGAATCAATTCCAGAAGTACGAGCGGAACCTGAAGAGATTCTGCCTCCACCAATCAAGGAGTCCATTGAAGTTAGACCGGACGCCCCGCTTTCACGAGTCTTGGAGCCAGCCAGCGCGCTGCCCCGGCAAGAGACACCAGCTCCTCCGGCTGAGCTGGATTTGCTCAACGAAGAACCGTCGGAAACTGAACTCGTCGAAGAAGTCGTAGAGCCCGCCGAGACGAGTGCGTCAATTCCGCCGTCGCGCACGAGAGTGGCAGCCTGGAGATTGGGCAGCCAATGGAGTCTGGCAGCGGCTTACTACGCCAAAGGACTTGGCCCAAATCGCTATGGGGTCTTGCTCGATCAAGCGGCGTATGCAGCGCGCCTTCTCGAAATCGATTTCCCTGATTTTCCCCAGCAAAGCAACACAGAAGCGTTGGAAGCAGCGGTAGTTCATTATTTGCTTGAAGAGAGTGGCCCGGTTGTGGCGCATAAGTTAGCTGACCGGTTCTCCACCGATCATGCTGCTTTGGCAGAGCTCGCCCTCAAGACGCATGTGTTGCTGTTAGTCTACACGCCCCGCAATCAGCAGCTGGGTCCGCTGGTTGCCTCAATTCGTCAGGCAGGTTCGAACTCTGGACTTCCGGAGAGCGTATGGCGGGAACTGGTCGACCTCTTGGAGCAGCGAGTGGAGTTCAACCAGGTAAAGCAAGCCGTGTTTCAACTTCACGGCCGGGCGAATGCCTTTCTGGCAAGTGCTGCCAAATAAACTGCATCTGGGGCATCTGACGCTGGACTGAAGCCGTTCCAGAGTCTTGTCGCTCGGGTCTCGTACCTTTTCTGCAGGTTTTGCTGGTATTACCGGCACGAAGCTGCCGTTCTTGCCTTCCGAAACCTCTTCGATCGAGCTGCAATGGGTCTTTGCTTAGGGCGTAACCTAGTCTTGCGGTAGCGAGTGCAGTACTGCGCTTGCAACGAGTGCCCCACGGGTGTGAAAGATTAAAAGTCGACCGAGAGCAACCGCTCTTTGAGTTGTTCGGCAGGCCAGCATATTCAGCGAAGTTTGACGAGGAAAAACAGCCATGTCTCATCCGGATCGCAAGAAGATTTATGTCGACCCCAGGGTGCAAGGAGCGTTGGTAAAGCGTTTGATCATTCACTGGGCGATGTTTATCGTCGCTTCGGCAGTGATCGCCTTCTGCTTGCAGGTGCTTAGCAATCCCTTTCAATCGATTGGTCAGCACGCGCAGAATCTCTGGTGGACTCACGGTCCGTTCTTGCTGGTGATGACCTTTCTGCTGCCGGTGTTTGTGTTCGATACGATTCGTCTCAGCCATCGGTTTGCCGGTCCGATCTATCGATTGCGTCAAACGATTCGCACCATTGCTCAGGGCAAACCTACCGCAAGGCTCAAGTTTCGCGATTTCGATTTTTGGCAAGGGCTTGCCGAGGACTTTAATCGGATGGTTGATCGACTCAGCAGCCATGGGGTCACGGAGTTTGTCGAAGACGAATTGGAATGCTCGCCGACGACTGAGGCCAAGTAGCGATGCTTCCTGGTTGGTGCTGGTGATGCTCAAATAACACCTTGACTAGTAAACACCTTATGAAAGCAAGAAACTCCAAGAAGTTTTTCGGACGAGACGACTGCGATTTGCGCCGGCGCGGTGTTGCAGCCGCCGAGCTTGCCGTCTGCTTGCCAGTGATCGTGTTATTGGTCCTGGCAATGATTGAGTCGTGCACGATGATTTTTCTCAAGCAGTCGCTCACGGTGGCTGCCTACGAAGGGATTCGTACTTCGCTCGAAGAGCGAGCGGTCGAAGCAGATGTGCGTGCCGCTTGCCAACAAGTGCTAACAGACCGAAGTGTTCAGGGAGGTACGATTAATGTCGACCCTGTGAACTTCGAAAGGTTGGCTCCAGGTGAGTATATCTCGGTGACTATTACAGCGCCGGCTGATCCTAATTCGGTTATCCCCGGCAGTTTTTATCGCGGCAAGACCTTGTCGGCGACAGCAACCATGATGAAAGAGTTGTAGTTGTTCAAGTTGCTCACTTGCATTAGTGCCCTCGATGTCTTTTCCAATCCTTGTTTTGATGTGAATGAATCATGAATAGTCTGTCCAAGAAGACGAACAATGCGCGGCAAGGTGCGATGTTGGTGTTGATCGCACTTACCCTGCCGCTGGTGATCATCATGGCCGCTTTTGCGGTCGATCTGGCGTGGATGCAACTTGTTCGAACAGAATTGCGGATGGCCACGGATGCAGCGTCGCGCGCCGGAGCGAAAGCCTTGAGCTTGCAGCAAACAGAGGCAGCAGCCCGAGCTGCTGCCAAAGAAGCCGCTCAACGAAACCTCGTCGCGGGAGAGCCTTTGCTGATCACTGACCCAGAAATCAAGTTGGGCTTGGGTCGCCAGACAAGCCTTAACTTGCGGTTTGAGTTTACCGAGGGAGGCGCACTGCTGAATGCGGTGCAAGTGAATGGCAGCCGGACGGCGGCTTCGGCAGGCGGTCCTGTCGCTTTATTTTTGGGGCAAGTAATGGGCGTCTCCCACTTTCAGCCTTCACAGATTGCGACTTCAACTCAACTCGACCGCGACATTTGTCTGATTGTCGATCGCTCAGGTTCGATGATGCGAGAAATTAACAGTACCAATGTGCCTGGCGGGGCATGTAGTGCGCCCCACCCCACGCTGAGTCGTTGGAGTGCATTGGCAGCTGCTGTTGCCGGTTTTCTCGACGAGCTAGATAACACAGCTCAGCTAGAGCAATGCGGCATCGTGAGTTACTCGAGCGCAGGTAACCAGTGTGGAATTCGATTCACGACTTCCGATATCAATGCCCGCCTCGACATGGACTATCGGCCTATTCGCGATACGATGGCAGACCTTAGCAGTCGGCCGGTGGCGGGACGTACTAACATTGGCGCGGGCATTGCCGATGGCATCACCGTTTTGACCGACAGCCGTGCGAGGCCATTTGCCTTGAAAACGATGGTCTTGATGACCGACGGCCGTCATAACACAGGTCCCGAGCCTGTAATCGTCGCAAGACGAGCCGCCAGGGAGAACATCACCATCCATACCGTTACCTTCAGCGCAGAAGCAGACTTTGCGCGCATGCAAGCCGTGGCCGAAGCGACCGGAGGAGAGCATTTTCATGCTCCCGATGCCGAGGCGCTCGAGCGCATTTTTCGCCAAATCGCCTCTACTCTGCCTGTCATGCTGACCGAGTAAGGCAACGCGTCTTTGGAATCATGAGTGATAGATATCGAGCTAGGTCGAGAACCGAACCAATGCAGATTCTGCCAAGAACAAGTCGTCCGTCGAAACCGTGCCGCCGCTCAGGCGCTGCCGCCGTAGAGTTTGCAGTCGTGGCCCCGGTGTTCTTTTTGTTTATTCTCGCGTCATTCGAGTTCGGTCGGCTGAATATCATTCGGCACACGGCAGACAATGCGGCCTACGAAGCGGCACGCCATGCTATGGTTCCAGGCGCTACGGCCGGCGAAGCGGTGGCCAAGGCCAACAACATTCTGAGCATCGTTGGCACGCGAGGAGCGACTGTCGCGGTCAATCCCGCGACTTTAGGACCCGACGTTGATGAGATCATTGTGACGATTGAAGTACCGATGAATCAGAATGGCTTGATCGCTCCCCACTTTTCTTCAGGGAAAACGATCCGCGCACAATCGCGACTCAGGACCGAACGATCACAGCAATAAACTGTGGCAGAGCGGGCCTGCTAGACCAGCACGCGCGAGTGTCTTTGAGCTGCCAACATCCCTAACATCGCAGCCACTACTCCAAGTAGCGCGGCAGATGGCTCAGGCAAGTTCGATGTCGCTGCCAAGACGCCGCTGAGTGAGCCGTCAAAGTTCCTCTGCCATTCGAGGAAGCGTTGGCCGTCGTAACCGCTGGCTTCGCCAAACAGGTTCTGCCAGAGATTGAGATCGGCTTGTACGACATATCCATTGCCATCAAAGTCTCCGGGTTGGTTGGGAGTGAATTGTCGCTGCCAGCGTAGAAAGTCGTTGCCGTCGAGACCTCCAGAAGTGCCGAATTCCGTTTCCCAAACCGGTAAGTCAGATTGGTCGACATCGTTATCTCCATCGAAGTCGGCCTGCACTACGTCGTACTGGCTATGGAGATCAAATACCAATCTTCCCGGATCGCCCTCTTCAAATAGGTTGAGAAAATCAAAACTAACTTGGTCGATTGGCGAGTCTTCTCCTTCGCCCAAACCCAGCAGGTTGAGCAGACCACTGGTCATCGCGTCGGCTCCAAAAACGCCGTCGATCTCAGGGGCGACGTCAAGAACAAGTACGAACACCTCGTCCCAGAGAAGATCCACTGCTTGTTCGGTTTCGACCCGGAAGGTGTCGATCAAAAACATAGGTGCTTCGATCGTGCCGCCCACACCACCGATGGGAAGGTCGTCGAAATGCCGTTCATCGGAGCCATCGAAAGAACCGTCGCCGTTGGAGTCGAGTCCGAGCGATTCAGCGATTGCCGAAGAGATAAAACTGATCGATGCGCCGGTGTCGAGCAGGAATTGCCCAGACGCGGTCAGGTTGTCGGAACTCGCTTCGACCGAAAGCATCGGCAAGGGCGCCGAGGTGGGAAGCGGAGGCTCGTCTTCGAGATCAAATCGCTTGCCCGTCAGCGGAATGGAATAGCGGTGGCCGTTATCTGCCGGCAGTGAATTGGAGAAGACGGTCGAGGGCAATTGAAAATTCAGGGGATCCAACGGATCGAAGTACACGTCCAGATCGATGGTCATGGTGCGACCAAGCATACCAGGCATGCCAATCAAACCGTTGACTCCGAACAGGTCGGGAAACTGGCCCGAGAGAAGCCGAATGTCGGTTAGCGAGTGTTCGACTTCATCGTCCCCGGTAACTCGGACCTGGTAGGGCGCCGAGACATCGACCAGCGAGAATCCCGAAACGCCTTGTTCCAGAACCTGATTCTCAACGACATAACCGTTTTGCTTGACACTTGTCTCAGCATCGTTCATGAGAAAGAAACTGGAAGCTCCCGTATCGACCAACAAGGTGCTTGCTGAACCGAAGATTCCTCCCAGAGGATCTTCGGGATCGCCCGCCGGGCCAAACGAAAAACTGCCGTCATTGCTCAGGACTTCGATCTGTGCTTGTGGCTGATGTCCGGCAACCTGGTCTTTGTGGCCCATATAGACAAACTGGTTCGCGCCCAGAGCCGCCGAGCAGCATCCCCATAAGATGCAGCACGACGTCACACTGCGCACACGAATGGCCAATCGACTTTCACCAGTAACACGGCTGTTAGAGTTCAGTGTCATGCGCTGGTTGCTACACAGAGAAAAGAGAAGCAGAAGCTCGGCAGCAATCATGGCTCATCGAATGCAAGCACTCTTAAAGACAGCGCAGCCAGGGCCAAGCAAAAACCCAGCGATAAGTTCCGTGCGCGTGAAAACCTTGAATCGACTTCCCCCCTTGAAATCTGGATCGCGGGTTACTGCCAACCAAGGTGCCTCAACCTACTTCCAGACTATGCCCTTAACCTCATGGTGTCAATAACTACCGCCTTTCCAGAGTGTGCGTGAGCTACGCAATCAACTGTGGGTCGCCACAAAGTGAGGCCTGTTTCGCGAATGAATCCTAAGAACTGGTGCCCTGACACACGGTGCAGTCTAAACGGCAGGCCGACCCACGCTGTAGTAGCAGAAGCCGCGTTCCTTCATCCGCTCGGGCTCATACAGGTTCCTGCCGTCAAAAACTGTCGGCGACCGCATAAGTTGCTTCAGTTCTTCCCAATCAGGACGTTTGTAGTCGCTCCACTCGGTCATGATCACCAGTGCATCGGCCCCGGAGAGTGCTTGGGGGTGACGTCTGCAATACTGAATACGCTCGCCATAAACTTGCCGGATATTCGCCATGGCTTCGGGATCGTGGACTTGTACTTGCGCCGAGTTGGCGAGCAGGTGATCGATGAGCACCAGGGCAGGGGCTTCTCTGATGTCGTCAGTACGCGGTTTGAATGCCAGGCCCCAGACGGCGATAGTTTTTCCTGACAGGTCGTTCTTGAAGTGAGTATCGATTTTACTGAGTAATATGGCTTTTTGGTTCTGATTAACCTGATCGACGGCATGAAGCATGCGGGGTTCGATGCCGTTCTGCACTGCCATCGCGGTCAAAGCTCGGACATCTTTCGGAAAGCAACTTCCTCCGTAACCAACGCCGGGAAAAAGGAAAGCGAAACCAATCCGACGGTCGTGACCGATACCGCGTCTGACGTCGTTGATATCGCCTCCCATTCGTTCGCACAAATTGGCCATTTCGTTGATGAAGCTGATCTTAGTTGCCAACATCGCGTTAGCAACATATTTGGTCATTTCCGCGCTTTCGGGGGTCATGACCAGGAACGGATGCTCGGTTCGCAGATAGGGTTCATAAAGCTGTCGCAGTACTTCAGCGGTAGATGGTTCTCGGACCCCAACGACCACACGATCGGGCTTCTCGAAGTCTTCGATCGCAGCGCCTTCTTTTAGAAACTCAGGATTACTGGCCACGAAGCACTGACGGCCGGTTAGTTCCTCCAATTGCGCGAAGATTCGTGCATTGGTGCCAACCGGGACTGTGCTCTTGGTGACTACGATCGCAGCTTCCTGCAGATGGGGAGCAATGCCATTGACGACTGTCCAGAGCGCGGATAAATCGGCGGTGCCATCTTCCCCTTGTGGGGTCCCAACCGCCAGAAAGACGATCTCTGCCGACGAGACCCCCTTAGCCAGGTCGGTCGAGAACATCAATCGCTCGGCCGCTAAGTTGTAGGAAACCAGTTGTTCGAGTCCTGGCTCGAAGATTGGTATCTTGCCTTGCTGGAGTGCATCAATCTTGTCAACGTCGATATCGACGCAAATCACTTCGTTACCGCTGTTGGCAAAGCACGTACCAGTCACCAGCCCAACATAGCCGGTTCCAATTACCGCGATCTTCATAGGAGAATTGTCGTTTTCTGGGCAAGTGAGTCTGGAGTTTCGTAGGAACCCAGCATAGTTTCTCGGCGGGCATAAGCAAATGCCGTATTGGCTGCCTGCTGGCCATCGTGAACCGTCTCCGGTATCTGTTGACGGCGACCCAATCAGTGAACCTGTGTTCCCGCTGAAACTTGCTTCCTCCTGCTAAGAATCAAAAGCAAGGGAGTTCTTGAGCCGCGCCGTGGCCAAGAAGAAGTTCAATAATCGGTCGTGCCATAGTATGGTAAGGCATCCAGTCGCAGGCGGCTTTTGACGAGTTGCACGATCTCGTCGACCTCGCGGTCTGAAAGGGGGGTCACCTCGCTTTCTGCCGGTCGGCGAGCGACGGTGTAGACCTGTACCAAGCGAATCCTTCCGCCGGCTGCAAGTATCTCGCTCAATCGATCGCACCAGGCAGCGAGTTCATGTGGCGCAGGAGGTTCGCCGGCAACACGCATGAATAACGATTGAATCACGATCGGCCGCACCCGTGCAGCAGCAGTCAGGTTGTCGAGAATCTGTTGAAATCGGATTGGAGTACGTTCAATTCTCCGGTAGTACTCCTCGGTCCCCGCATCGAGTTTGGCCCAAATCTCTCCCTGATTGGCGTCGAGAAGCTCTAGCCCACGCACGACGTGGGGGCGCTGGAACATGCTGGCGTTGGTAATCAGTACCATCTTTACCTGGGTCATTCCCAGCTGAAGTTTCACGTCCGCACAAGCTGCAATGATTTCGTCAAAGTTTTTATAGGTCGTCGGTTCGCCATCGCCGGAGAAGGCCATATCATTCAGCCGTCGCAGCTCCGATGGAGTTTCGTGGAACTTTTCTGTCTCGAAGATCTTACCAGAGCCAACCAGCTCGAGGACCGCTCTCAATTCACTCAATAGCTCGTCGAATTCGACGAATTGAGTTTCGCTTTGAGAACGGCGATCGACCTGGCAGTAAATACAATCAAAATTGCAGATCTTATCCGGATTGAGGTTTACGCCTACCGAGATTCCTCCCGACCGGCGACTCAATACCGGATAGACAAAGCGATTGTGTTCGAATAATCGCTCGTGAGCGGCGTGTAGGGGGTGCGTAGCGATTTCGGATTTCGATTCTGGGTGTTTGAATGCCAAGCCAATTGCCATTCTACTGGCCCTGAAGCGGCTTGGCTAATCGGATAGACGAAATCTGGCTTGGCGTCCTAGGCGCTTTTGCGGTAGTCCAGATGCGCGAGACGCCGGAAGAGTTTGCAGCGCTGGGACAGTTCGTCCAAAGTGCCAACATCGACGATGCATCCATGGTCCATTACAATGATTCGATTGGCCAGCTTGAGCGTGCTGGGCCGGTGGGTAATCATAAAAGCGGTTCGGCCTTTGACGAACTGCTCGAGTACGCCATGGATTAATCGCTCGTGTTCGACATCGATCTGGCTCGTTGCTTCGTCGAGAATCAGAATCTCAGGATCGCGAAGGATGGCCCTTGCCAACGCGATTCGTTGTCGCTGGCCCCCGGAGAGCCGATTACCGCCGGTTGAGCAAACGGTTAGATATCCTTCAAATAGTTTTTGCGTGATGAAGTCGTGTGCCTGAGCCTGCTTGGCTGCTTCGACCACTTGTTCTTGAGTTGCCCCTGGTGAGCCGTAGCGGATGTTATTGGCCACGGTGTCGTCGAAAAGCAAGGTTTCTTGGCTTACAACTCCGATGCGGCTCCGCAAGTCGCGAACGCGCACGTTTCGCAGATCGATCCCATCGATAGCCACCGAACCACTTGTCGGATCGTAAAAACGGGCCAGAAGGTTCATCAGCGTCGACTTGCCACACCCGTTGGGGCCAACTACCGCAATTGTTTCGCCCGCGTCGACGTGCAAGTCGACATGGTCGAGTACTAACTCGTCAGACCGATAAGAGAACGATACCTCGCGGAACTGTATTCGCCCCAAACGAGTTGGCAGCAAGGCGGGAACAGGTGGATCGGTAATCGCTGATTCACGATCGAGTAACTCGTAGACGTGGTCGCTGGCTGCGGCGGCAAGTTGCAGGCTGTTGAATAGTCCTGACAATCGTCTCATCGGATCGGCTGCGCCGGCAAGCATGAAGTAGAACGCCGTAATCATACCGTGCGACAAGGGCTCGGCGCTGACGCGAATTCCGAAGATATGGACCTTCTGGTTCAGTACGAGATAGCCCCCTGCGGCAATAACAGCCACGATAATCGCGACTCCGATCGACTCGGTAAAAGGGCTGACGAGAGAATCGTAAAACGCGATTTTCATCGAGCGATGGTAGAACTGCTTGGACGATCTGTGGAATCGACTGCGCTCGTGTGACTCCATGGTGAAGGCTTTAATGACTTTAATGCCGCCAAAGGTCTCTTCAAGATGATCATAAACTGAAGAGAGTTCCTCCAGGGCCCGACGGTTGGCACGTTTCAGCGACTTGGCAAGCCAGTGAATGGTGTAGGCGCCTAATGGGGCGATGACGGCAGTCAGCAGCAGCAACTGCCAGCTGATCCATGCTGCTCCGATCAAGCAGGCGAGCATCTTGAGAGGTTCTCGGATACCCATGCCGAACAGTGTCTGCGTGCCCTGGGCGATGTTGCCGATATCGCTGGTGAAGCGATTCATTAGATCGCCAGGGTTTGTCTGCCGAAATGTCCCCAGATCGAGCCGCAGAGTTCGACGGTAAAACTCTTTGCGAAGTTCGAAGCCCGTCAGATGCCCCAAGCGAGCGGTGTAATATGTTCCTGCAATTCGAAATAGGCTCTTTAGCAGCGTTCCTCCCAACAGTACCAGGCAGATCACGACCAGAGTGCCAAAAGGCGATACTGGTAGCCAGGCTGCGGCTAGAGGCAGAGCTCGTTGGCAGATGCCTTGCCATTTGGCGCTGTTGCCACGCAGTGATTCAAAGCTCAGTATCTGAGAGCGAAGGGCCGATTGTTGTTCTTGTCCGACAGTAGCAAGTTCTCGTCGACAAGCGTCTATTTCAGTATTTAATTCAGCAACCCGAGCACTAGTTTGATGGATCTTCTCTTCCAGGAGATCAGGAATCGATTTGCCATGCATCACGCCATCAACGATCGGCACGACAGTCATGATGCTGCCGCCCCAAAGGACGGCGACTACGAACGAGCATAGTATTGAAGCAACGACAGAAAACCGGTGTCGTAGCGCTAACTTTATGACGCGTGCGAGGCTGCTCACAGATCGTCCTTGATCGTAGGGCTCTAGGAATTGGTCGTTTGACTGCGCCTCATCCCTGCCATGAAACGTCCAGCAGCTTCCCGCAGGATCGAATGCTGGCGACGATAGCAAAAGATTCTCGAATAGGGTGCGACCTTGTATCAAATCGTGGTCAGTCTACCAAGAGGGCTTAGCAGATAGCATTCTTTAGGGCCGGAGATAGGGTCGAAAAAAAGCCGCTCGAGTTTTGACGATAGTTCCTAAAAATCTCGGTTGCTAGCAGCTGCAAGTAATTTAGTTGGATTCTATCGATTCTGCCGCCGATATCAGTTCTACGGGAAGCTCAAGAACGCGCGCTTGGCAGCGCGCCGACCCGCAACTAGTCGATTCGTCCGCAGTTAGTGCGACGACAATTCCGACCAGCGAGCTGTCTCGAAAAATCAATTCAGGGGGGATATCTGATGAAACAGCTCTTGCTAGTAGCTGCCGTTGTAGGCTTGGCCGCCACCGGCTGTGCGCAAAACCGACTTTTGAGCAGCCAAAACTGTCGTGGTCCAGCCTGCCACGTGACACGTTCGCAAATGGCTCCGCGGCCCAACGTCGTGCGAACTCTCTGCCAAGGAGGCAGTTGCAGTGTGAGTCAATGTGGGGGCGTTTGCGACTGTGGAGATAACTGCGCGTGTGGAGATGAGTGCTGCGGCGACGTCTGTTGTGGAGGGGGCTGCGATTGTGGCGATGGTTGCTGCAGCGGTTCCGGTTGTCGTGCCGGTCGAATGTTTGCACGTAATGGCTGGTGCGATTCGTGCGACAATTGTGGCGGGCGTGGCTGCGGTCTGTGCTGCAGAGTTGCTGGCTGTGTGGCCAGCGGATTCTGCCCTCATTCGGGAGGCTACCCCGAGTACTACAATTTCACTCCCAGTCCGCCGACCGGGCAAACTGCTTATCCCTACTACACGGTTCGAGGGCCGCGCGACTTCCTCCAGGCCAACCCGCCCTCGATTGGTCCGTACTGATTGGTCGAACCTGATACAAACCGCGTGAAGGGAATCGCGCACAAGCCAGTCGTCCTACGTGCAGGGAAGCACAGCGGGACGGCTGGTTTTTTGTTGGGATTCGCAGAGCCAGATCTTAAATCGAGTGGGACAGCGAAGAGGAGGTTCACACTCGCCCGGCAATCAGAGTTATATTCTGGCCGCCAAAGCCGAAGCTATTTGTCAGCACGGTTTTGCATTGATGATCGCGTGCTGCGTTAGGCACGTAATCCAGATCGCACGCAGGGTCTGGGGTTTCGTAGTTGATCGTCGGCGGGACAACGTTGTCTTGAAGTGACTTCAGGCATACGATCAATTCAGTCACTCCTGCGGCCGCGATTAGGTGACCTGTCATGCTCTTGGTGCTTGAAACAGGAATGCTATTGGCACAGTCGCCAAATACTTGACGAATCGCCAGGGTCTCGACCCGATCGTTTACCGCAGTACTGGTACCGTGGGCATTGATATAGTCGATCTCGTCGACGTTTTTTCCCGCGTCGGCCAGCGCCATCTTCATACAGCTTATCCCCCCGCGGCCTTCTGGGTGGGTATCGGTAATGCGAAACGCGTCAGCGGTTGTGCCGTAACCAAGAATCTCGCCATAGATCCTCGCGTCGCGAGACTTGGCATGTTCGTATTCTTCGAGCACAACAATTGCCGCTCCCTCGCCCAGGACGAAACCATCCCGGTTCAAATCAAACGGCCTGGAAGCCTTTTCCGGTTCGTCGTTTCTTTCGCTCAGGGCCGTTAGCAGATTAAAGCCTGTAACTCCAAACGGATGGATCATGCTGTGCGTGCCGCCCGAAATCATGGCATCGGCTTCGCCGCGGCGGATGATTTCGGTTGCTTCGCCGATGGCCTGGCTGCTGGCGGCACAAGCAGTAAGACAATTCACGTTTGGACCCTGGGCATTGAACATACCTGCCAGGTAGCCGACGGGCATGTTGGGCTCTTGTTCGAGTTCAGCAACGGGGTCAAGAATGGCCAGGCCCTTATCAACAAATGCCTTGAGATCGAGGTTGCCGTCGCCGGCTTGCACCGCTGCCGCCATCATGTCTGAAAAGCGAAAGAAATCTTGCTGGCCTTCCCCGGCTCCCAAGTAGACGCCGAATCGAGTTGGCTCGACAGTCCCCAGCACTCCCGAATCGACGACCGCTTGTTTGGCTGCTCCTGCGCCGAAACACGTGTGACGGCCCCGATCAACCCATTCGCCAGGGTCCTCGCCCTCGTCGGCGATTGACCAGTCCTTCACCTGAGCAGAAATCTTTGTCGGAAAGCTGCTGGCATCGAACAGCGTCGTGCGCGACACTCCGCTCTTGCCGGCGAGCAAGTTTTGCCAGAGTTGATCGACCGTATTCCCCAGAGGAGTCACGCAACCAATACCGGTGATTACTACACGTCGTCGCATGATTTCCTTCCCTGACAGAATGGATATTTTTTTCTAGAGTCGGAATCGTTCACGGGCAAGATTGACCAGCTCACACTTCGGCAGCGCATTCCTCAAGTGGATAGTCGCTTTCCTGCATGGGAGTGCCGTCTGCTTTCAGGCCCACTTCGAACACACCTACCAGCGAGAGCCAATGCCGCAAGTCGCGGGGACGGAACAACCGAGTACCGAACAACCCATCAGTTTCTTCATCGAGACGGGCGTAGAACAACAGCGCTTCGGCGTGCAGTTTGTCGCCCACATGGGCGGTAGCCTTTACCGCAGCCCCGTCACCGCGTACCCATTCGATTTTTACGCGATAGGTCAGTTGGTCGCCGTTGCGAACACAGGTGAAGAACTCAGCTTTGGCTATTTTACCCAGCACGACAAGTTCGCTGAAACTATATGTTTCGCTAACGAGGAGTCCGCCGGCCTGTGCCATACCCTCGGTCACCAGCGAATTGGGCATGATCGGATAACCGAGCATGTGATCGTGCATATGGTCTTCCGACAGCGAGACCCCCTTCACGGCGACTGCATGCGAGCCACAAGCAAACTCGGTGAACCGATCGATCCAAAACCAACGCATCTTGTCTCTCTCCAGAACGACAAATGCTCACGGACGATAAAACGCCCGATTTGTAGCACTCCGCCGAGGCCATTCACCGACCGGCGGCATGGCCTTCGCAAATAGGAATTCTATCGTCTCGGCTAGGCGGCGAGCTTGTACGCCACGAAGTTGACCATGTCCTTCACCGTAAGTTGCTGACCGAGATTCTGTACGACAGGCTCTGCTTCGAACTTGGTCAGGTCGGCAAAGGGCATCCGCTCGCGGAGCTTGACGATCCCTGCTTCATTTACCTTGCCGTCTTGCACATAGTCGGCATTGGTGAGAATATCCTCGGGAAACAATTCGCCACGTTCGATCTTGATATCAAAGGCTTTCTCAAGCCGAAAGACGATATCCAGAAAGTCAATCGACTCGGCATCGAGATCGCCTTGCAGGGTGGCTGTGGCTGTGACTTCGTCGTCGTCGACCCCTAAGGCGTCGACAAGAGCTTCGCGAACCTTTTCAAAGATTTCTTCTTCAGATGGCATCTTCGTGTCAACCTCCGCTAAAGTGTCAATGCAACGATTCCGCCAGAGCTGATGCCTAGGACCGTGAGTCGCTGCTTAGTTTGGAATGGCTCGTTCTGGATAGGATAGTACTCAACTTATGGAAGGCATTCCAACTCACAGCTCGACAGCTGCGACGGTGGTGCCCCGAGTCAACAGTGATCCTGTGGTACGTTGATAGGCGATCATACGCTCGTCAAGCGAGGCTTGGCGGGGGTCGTTGTCGGCCAAGTTGTAGCGTTCCAGCACCAATCGGCCGCTGACCGAAAGGCGACCATCGACCTCTCCTTGAAATCTCATTTTGACATATCGCTCTTCACTTGCCGTTTGCTCGACTCGCATCGTCAAAGCATGGCCTGGAGTGACAAAATCGGCATACTTCACCGATCGCGCTTCACTCAAAACGATGATGCTGTGAGCATAATTCTCGCTGAGACGGACCAGCCAAGCCCCCGCTTGTGTTGCAGCTTCCAGCATAAAGACGCCGGGCAGTACCGGGAACTCTGGGAAGTGATCCGACAAATACTCTTCTGCAAGCGAAACGTTCTTGACCGCCGTGAGCTCAGTGTCGGGCTCATAGGAGCAGATCCGATCCAAAAGCCAAAATCGCATAGGCGGTAATCCCAAGAACAGCAGATAGCTGAGTTAAATGGGGTGAGTTGAGAAAATAGTGAACTGGAGATTATAGCTGTCCCTGTAGAGCACAGCAACGGCGAGAAGCCCCGTTTTCGCCACAATTCGGGGCAAGATTGCACAGAAAGCAACAAACAGGAAAACCTTGCCGGCGAGTAGACGGTAGCTGCGAGTTTTCCGGCGATTCCCTAGTTTCCGTCAAGCTCGCGGAGTTGTTGGCGAGCACGCTCCACGAGTGGTCCAAGCTCCTGATTGCCGGAGTAGAGAGAGATGACGCTGTCGAGTACGCGTCGGGCTTGAACCAGCTGCCCGTCGGAGGCCAAGGCCTGGGCTCGAACTAGCTGGGCCTGCACAAAGGTCGACTGATCTTCGCCCGGGCCTTGTTCCAATCGAATGCGCCGAGCCTGACGCTGGGCTAATTCGACATAGGCCTGATCGTCCTGATCCTCGCTCTTAGAAAACAGGTTGATCATTGCGTCGTATTTTTGCCAGGCCGTCATCCGATCGCCGATCTGCTCGTAACGCCAGGCTTCGCCGTATTGTCGTTCCGACTCCGACTGGGGTGGTCGACCAAGTCGCTCGTTGCTCTTCATGCGCTTCTCTGCACGATGCATCGCGAAGCGCCGGTCGAACTCTTCAATCTGGTCGGCATACTTCGTGTCGGGGAATCGCTCTTTCAGCGATAGAAGGTATCGGTCCTCAGCTTGTTGCCAATCGAGGACGTTTTCCGACTCCATGAGCGGTTGTGCTTTGGCGAACAGTGCATCTTCTCCGGGCGGAAGCATTGCCCAAATGCCGAGGCCTAGTAAGGCTGCCAGACACAAGGCCAGGAACCAGGCCCGTTCGTAGAAAGGGCTGGTATCTGGTCGAGAAGTCTTTCGCCGCCGAATTCGGTGCAGTTCGCTGCGCTCCTTATCAACCGTCAAAGTCCCTTGTCGGCCCGACCAACCGTGCTGCGCCGCCCCCATGCCTGAGGCGACCTTTTGCTTGGCGTCGACGATTGCCCGATGAGTTTCCTCAGCCGATGGCAAGCGGTCGCTTCGTTTCACGGCCAGTAATTTGGAAATCAGCACGTCGAGCCACACCGGGCAGTCGAGCACTTTGGCGGAGACTCGCTCGGCAGGAGCAGCTCGTCGCGCTTCGACCAACTGAGCAGGAGTGTCTGCCGGCCAAGGATACTCGCCGGAGAGGCATTGAAAAAGGATGACCCCCAAGCTGAACAGATCCGTCGTGGGCAAGGTTCCCGATTGCTTGCCGCGAAACACTTCAGGCGCGACGTAGTGAGCAACCTCCATAGGCGAACGCAGTCCGAGCAGGTCGTCTCGATCAGCCCAAGCACAGTCGAAACCGACCAACTTGGTTTCTCCGCTTTCGGGCAACAAGATGCGCCGCGGGGTTAATCTGCCATGCACGAAACCTTCGCGGTGGGCGTGCTGCAAGGCCTCGCAGACCGAATCGACAATATCGGCAATCATTTCCCATGGCAGACGACCACGGCGGTCAAGTTGATCCCATAGCGACTCGCCCTCGACCAATTCAAGTGCCAAATAAGGCTGCCCCTGGTCGACGGCGCCGCCGTAGCAGCGGGCGATTCCTGGATGGATCAGCCGCTGGAGCTGCTTCACGTCTTCTGGAAAGGTGCTGCCGCCCATTGGGCGATTGATAAGGCTCTTGGGCAAGAGTTTGATCGCCATCGAGACTTTTCGCTCGACGTGGATTCCGCGGAGCACATTGCTTTCCGCCAGGCCATCCAGAGTTTCTTCGAGAGCGAAAGGTCCGATGCGAGTTCGTTGCATGCCAAGAGACCCCTCATGAGGTGATTCAAGTAACGTCGGAGAACTTGCGAGATCAGTTCGCACGGAGTGCGTTCCAACCCGAGTACTCCTTACCCCCCCTGAGATCGCCTTCTCTAGTCCGCCGAGAGCTTTCTGACCACACAGCCACAACCGCATAGACGGACGCCGGCATCGCACTGGCCATGCGAAAAACCGGACGGATTGCTTCCTGTCAGTCCATTCTAGCCAGAAGTCGCAGTCTGGATCAATTCAGTGGCTGGCTGGCGCTTCGCCTTCTGCTTTCTTTAGCGGCGGCTCGGGCTTGCCGCCGACGATCTTGGCATGATCGATGTTTTCTTCGATATGCCGCAAGATGGTGTTGGTGGTGACGCGCTCGTAATTGCAGTCGTCTAGCACGAGTTTCTTGGTCCGACCGCCGGCATCGTATTTGAGCTTAGCAATCCCTTTCTTCTGCCACTTCTTCTTGTTGAGTTCGACAATCTGGTCGAGCGTTAGCTCGTCGCCCATGCTTGAGGTAAGAGTCGAGTCGTTAAGTTCAATCCAGCGTCCTCGGTTCAGGAGCAGTTGAAACAGAAAGAAGAGTCCGATCGGCCCCAGGATGCCTGCCATGACAAACTGGGAGTTAATGTCATAGTCCGATCGGGGTTTCCCAGGGTCATTGGTCGGCCAGCCACGTTCAGCTGCATATTCTTTCCATTGGTCGACGATGTCTTTCGGGTCGAGCTGGCTGTGCTCTTCTTTAAATTCGATGAAGGCATTGGCGCGAATGCGTTGGTTTGGATACCCTACCAGCCCATCATAAAAGCAGTACAGGGTCATTCCCAGGCAAAAGGAGCCAATGATACCCAGTCGCACCAAGTGGCTCGTATTAATATTGGTCCTGACCGTCATGCGATCGATTCTCCGAGCGACGATGAAAAGTTGCTTGCAAAACTAGCGAGAACATTGAACAAGTTCACACTATACAACATGCTCAGAGACGGCAGAAGTTGCAACACGGCAAACCACTATCGAGGCCGGCTGTTAGACATTTCAGGTGGAACAATCGTTCCAAACGTCTCAGCCAACCCAGGGCGTCACGCCCTCTTGTCCCTGAGTCTTGCCAAACGCTGCGAAGTACCCTACTGGGAATCACGAAACTATCGGCCATTTGAACGTTGAGGTAAGTGGAACACGGCGTCCAGTCGCCTGCGACTCGCGAGTCGCCTGGATAACTTCCAAAACATGCAGAGCGTGCTCCGGCGTGATAAGCAAAGGTTTGTTTGTCGCCAGGCTTTCGGCCGCCAGCGAGGCTCCCATCTCCCACAGGAAAGCCCCTTTGTCCGGGACAAAGCGTTTCTGCGCGGGCGCCTCTCTTGTCGCTACATCGACACCGTGAGGGTCCCAGTCGTAGCCTACCAGTCCCATATAACCCGAATGGCCGTTAATCCGAATTGTGTGCCGTTGCTCTTTCTCGCCGTCGTGGCCGCGAGGATTGAAGTAACTGAAACCGGATTGGACGTGGGAGATTACGCCCGCAGCATGCTCCATTAGCAGCATGGCATTGTCCTCGGCCACGACATGGATTTCGCCGATATCTCGAATATCGCGCGTAGGAGTTATTACGCTGGTCATCGCAACAACCGACTTCGCGGGGCCTAGGAGCCCGGTCAACGTCGTCAGGTTGTAGACCGCGAGATCCGGGAGGCTGCCTCCCCCCTCTTCGTAGAAGAATTTCGACCAGTTGGGGCCGCCGTGGCCGTAATCGGCATGAGCTGCTGCTAATCGTCCGAGCGTCCCTTCTGCGAGAGTTTTTGCCATGAAGGCAAACTGGGGACTGGCCACCATTGCTGGAGCGGCCCAAATATGGACGCCCTTCTCAATCGCCGTAGCCAGTATCTTTTGGCCAGCGTCGAGTGAATTGGCGATTGGTTTTTCGCTCCACACATGCTTTCTTGCTTCGATGGCCTGCATGTTCAGGCGCTCGTGTTCTTGCATGTCGGTAAGATTTACCAGGAGATCGAACGGAGCCCCGGCCAGCATCGCGTCGATATTGGGGTATTGATTGGGAACTTTGTACTCTTCTGCCTGTTGTTTCGCGCGCTCGGGGATGATGTCGCAGACACTCACGAGCTTGACATAAGGGCACTGTGCAAGATGAGGTAAATACGCGCGAGAAACGCTACCACAGCCAATCACGCCGACTCGTACCGTCGTTTGCTCAGCCGACAGGGCAACGTCGGCGGCCAAGCCCAAAGCGGTCCCCACGGCGGCTCCAGCCTCTAGAAAGCCGCGTCGATCGATAGGCTTTGAATGATCCATGAGTGTTCCCATCGAGAATGATTGGCAAACGAAGTCAAACTTTTCTGAGCAATTTGCTCAAACTTGTCTTGCTGAAAAGGGGGCCTTTATCGAAAGCTCATTGCGCTGCTTGGCAAAAACTTTCCGACAACAGCTCAATTACACGAATATTAGATCAATTGGGTAGAGGATGCTCAAGCAGATGCCCCGCGGTCATTGATTGGAATAGTAGTAGTTGACAATCCAAGCGAGGCACCGCAGCTCCAATGAACGTTCTGGCCCCGCTAGAGCCGATCATACGTCGTTCAGGCCTGAGTTTTGGGGAGGAAGCAAGCTAACTGAACCTCACATTCCTAGCCGAGAGTCTCGCGGAAGAGTACCAGAGATCTCGTGGGCACGAATTCGTACGAGGAGATGAATTTTGTGTTAAGCCCTCAATACAAAGGGCCCACAGATTGATAGCCTGAACTGCAAATCGGGCGAGTTTTTGCAAGGTCATGGCTCCACAGATATTTCGACCGGAATCGGCCGGTTGTGCTCCCGTTCCTTGGTCGTCTAGGCGGGCAAAAAGCCTTTGGTTTCTAGATAGCTGAGAAGAAGGTTACAATAGTGAGGAGGGGGGTGAGACTACATGGCTGATGTCGAACTTCGCGAGCTGTCAACGGAAGTGAGCGGCTTCGACTCCCTGCTCTGGGGCAGGGAGCACATTGCACCACTCGTCCAGCGGTTGACGAGCATTCGTCGCGATATGCTTGCGTTGGAATCTACGGCAAGACATCTCTTGCAGGCGGTGTGGCCTCGGCGGAAAGCGAGTGCCCGAAATCTGCTCCACTACGTGGCGCTGCGACGACACGACGTGCGAGCTTTGCAGGAACAACTCATTCCGCGCGGGCTTTCTTCTCTCGGACGCTGCGAAGCCAACGTACACGCGACGCTGAATTCGGTGGTTGGCGCGCTGTGTCGGCTGTCCGATCTGGATGAGCCGTTGGAGTCGATGCCTGCCGCGGTGGATTTTATTCGCGCTCGAGAGCTCGTCGCTCAGTCGACGATCAACCTTTTCGGACCACGGCCAAGTGAAGGTGGCGCCCACATTATGGTTACCATGCCAAGCGAAGCGGCTCATGATCCCAGTTTGATCTCCGAGCTAGTGGACCATGGCATGGATTGCATGCGGGTGAATTGTGGCCACGACGATCCTACAGCATGGAAAGCTGCCATTGCCAATCTACGAAGTGCCTGCGACAAACTGGGGCGCCAGTGCAAGGTTTTGATGGATTTGAGCGGCCCTAAACTGCGTACGGGTCCAATTCAAGTCGGCACTGCAGTTTTGAAGTGGCGCCCTCAGCGCGATGCGAAAGGGCAGGTAATCGCACCGGCGCGAATCTGGTTTCAAAGCGGAGGTCACGAAGCTGCGCCGTCTGTGCCGGCCGATGCCGTGGTCCCGGTTCTGGGCAATTGGTTGGATCGTGTAGCGCCTGGCGACGAGATCCGTTTGATCGATACGCGCGGACGTGTACGGCACGTGCAAATCACCGAGCGAGGGCAGCATGGCGTGTGGGGTGAGACGAAGCAAACGGCCTACATCTCGGCAGACACCCGACTAGTGCACCATGCTCGTCGCCGCAAGTCGCAGAGCAAGAAAGGACGCATCGGAGCAATTGAACCAACCGAGCAATACCTGGTCGTGCGACGTGGCGATCAGCTTTTGTTGGCCGACGAATACAAGATTGGATCACCTGCGCAGTACGACGACCATGGCAGTCTGCTAGTCCCTGCTACGATCGGTTGCACGTTGCCCTCTGTTTTCAAGGATCTCAAACGTGGGGAGCGAGTCTTATTCGACGATGGCAAGATTGCGGCGCGGGTAGAGCAAGTTTGTCAGCACCACGTTGTGCTTGAGATCACACAAGCAGGCCGCAATGGTACGAAGTTGAGGGCAGACAAGGGCATCAACTTGCCCGACTCCGATCTGCAGTTAGGGGCACTTACAGACAAAGATGTTCAAGACTTGGCTTTTGTCGTTGAACATGCTGACATGGTGGGGTACTCGTTTGTAAGACGCGCAGAAGACGTCGAATTGCTGCAAAACGAGTTGACCCGGCTGGGTAGGCCCGAAATGCCGATGGTGCTAAAGATTGAAAACCGACAGGCCTTCGAGCGGTTGCCTTCGCTGTTGATGGCTGCGCTGCGCAGTCCTGCCAGTGGGGTTATGATAGCTCGCGGCGATTTGGCAATCGAATTAGGCTGGCAGCGACTGGCGGAAGTCCAGGAAGAGATTCTTTGGATGTGCGAGGCCGCCCATATGCCGGTCGTCTGGGCGACCCAGGTTTTGGAGAGTCTCGCCAAGACCGGTCTGCCCTCGAGGGCAGAAATCACCGACGCAGCGATGGGCGTCCGCGCCGAGTGTGTCATGCTCAATAAGGGGCCGCATATCCTCGAAGCTCTGCAAGTGCTCAGCGGCATTCTACGCCGCATGCAGGATCACCAAGTCAAGAAACGTCCGCTACTTCGCCGTCTCCGCCTGGCTGACGATCTCACTCAGCCCCACACTATCGACGAGGATGCCATCCAACCCTTGTCTGATGCCCAGGGGTCGAAATGAACTGGAAACAATAAGCGAGCCCTGGTTGCACTGCAGAAAAAAGGGCCGACGAGGTGCGGGGTGCCTCGTCGACCCTCGGGGGGAGAATTCTTTGGGTGGGATTGTCTCGGCGAGCGTGCGAGCCGTTGGCACTGAACTGGGATACCCGCGAGGCAGAGCCACTCACATCGTCGCCATTCTCTTCTACCAACCCAGACCAAAGCAAAGGAGATGCCAAAGTCTTGGGCTTACGGGTCTCCCCGATCAGCCCGATACAGGTAATTGCGACGAGATTGGCAGAAAAAGCGTGCTGGTGACGCCTAACGAAACGCCGTGCGTTCCCGGGGTCATAAGTGCCTGCAATTGCAGGATTGTAAATACTGCCAAGCTCAATTGTAGGTTTTGCCACAAGCTTTGCGAACTCTCAGGCGTCGTGCCACGTAGTAGCACAACAGCTAAGTAATCCGCCACGCAGTAGAGCCGCCTGTTGCCGCTTGGAGAGCTCGGCTATGATATTAGGTTTCTACTAGCGGCATGCTAGCGCTAGCATCAAGCAAGCCTAGGCATGCTGTACCACGCCGCTCCCCTTCCTACGCAATTGCTTTGCCTTGAGTTCACAATGCTGCTGTTGGAAAACGTTCGCAAGTCGTATCGAGAACCCAACGGCGAACCTTTGCCGATTCTCGATATTGAGCATTTCCGACTTGACGCCGGCGAGCAGACGGTGCTGCGGGGGCGCAGCGGCTGCGGCAAGACGACGTTGCTGAATTGTATTTCGGGGCTCACTACCGTTGATCATGGCCGGATTGTTATCAAGGATCGCGATATCGCCCGCCTACCCGAGGTCACTCGCGATCGGTTTCGTGCTCGCCATATCGGTTTTGTCTTCCAGACGTTCAATCTCTTGCCTGCGTTTACTGCGTTCGAAAACGTCTTGTTGGGAATGACATTTACGGGGCAGAAGACAGACGCCAGTCGCGCCAGGCGGCTTCTGGACGAGGTTGGTCTGTGTCATCGCATGGGCCACAAGCCAGCGGCACTCTCCGTAGGCGAACAACAGCGCGTAGCGGTAGCCCGAGCCTTGGCCAATCAGCCTTCGCTACTGTTGGCAGACGAGCCCACCGCGAACGTTGACCCGGCTCATCAGCAACAAGTTATTGATTTGCTGCGCGGGGCCTGCGAGCAAGAGAAGGTTGCAATGCTGCTCGTGACGCATGCCCCGGAAGTTTCCGATCAATTCGCGCGAGTGGAGTATCTGGAAAAGGTCAACCGCGTCTTACCAAGTCCTAACTCCCCTGCCCTCTAACTTCAGATCCGTCGGTCATGACTTTTTGGAAGATCGCTTGGCGAAACATGCAGCAACGGGCGTTGGCTTCGTCGCTCACAGGTTTCTCAATGGCACTGGGCGTGGCATTGATGATCCTGGTCATTGTCATCCATGAAGTGACGGTCCAACAGTTTTCCAGCGATGCCCAAGGTTACCATTTGATTGTCGGCGGCAGCAAAGGCGGCGATGTGCAGCTGGTAATGAACACGGTCTTTCACATCGGCAACCCCCTCTATCCGATTCCCTACAGCTATTACAAGGAGTTCGTTGATGGCAATTACGCCCCCTTCACCAAAGTTGCCATTCCCTACTGCATCGGTGACAGCTTCCACGCCAACGGCTGGCGGTTCCGTGTTGTCGCGACGACCCCCGACTTGTTTGACAAAATTTCATACGGAGCCAACGACGACGGTTCCGATAAGCAGTACCGGTTCCAATCGGGAAGAAACATACAAACCGATCACTTTTTCGAAGCCGTCGTGGGCTCGGTCGCGGCAAAGAAGTCGGGTCTGAAGGTCGGCGATACTTTTCAGCCTACCCACGGTATGAGTGCTGCAGGGAACAAGCACGTGGAGTTCGAGATCGTTGGCGTTCTGAGCCCCACAGGCACGGCCAACGACCGGGCGGTGTTTGTCAATATCGAAGGATTCTATTTGCTCGACGGCCACGCATTGCCGGCAGAGAATCGGGATGCCACCCAGGCGCAGCAGCAGGAGCCCGACCCCATCGATCCGAATCGGGGCCGGTTGCCACTGCCCGAACAGCAGCGAGAAGTTACGTCGATCCTGGTGCTTTGTAACAACGACCTGGGCATGATGTCGTTGGATCAGGCAATCAACAAGGGAAAAGATCGTACTGCCATAGCCGTTAAGCCGGGATACCTTGTGCAAGATATGCTCGACAAAGTCATTGGGCCAGTACGCTTGGTGCTGCTGGTGCTTACGATTCTGATCGTCATCGTGGCAGGGATCAGTATTCTGGTAAGCATCTATAACTCGATGAGCGAGCGCAGCCACGATATCGCCGTGATGCGCGCCTTGGGCGCAAGCCGCACCGCCGTGATGGGGATCATCCTGGCCGAGTCGATATTGCTGTCATTACTGGGAGGATTGGTGGGAGTGCTGCTAGGTCACGCGTGCCTGGCCATAGCCAGTCCCTACGTTATGGCTCACGCGGGCATCACGCTTCGGTTTTGGCAATTCAATTGGTACGAGAGTTTGTTGATCCCGGGTTTAGTTGTCTTTGCCTCATTGGTCGGCTTTTTGCCCGCCTTGACGGCTTACCGCACCGACGTCGGGCGTTCGCTCGGTGCGGGCCGGTAGCGTAGAAATGACCGTTTGTCCCGCAGGACTGAAAGTCGATAAAATGCATAAGACTGCTCTTAGCCAAGTACTTGCTGAGGCTCTCCGAAGTTCACTTCAAACATCCTTACTCGAACGAAAACATGAATAACTCAATTTCCTTTCAAAGTCGCTCAGTCAGGATCGTGGTATTAGTTTCTGCCATGAGTTGGTTGCTTATGCAGGCTCAGGCAGCTAAGGCTTGTCCTTTCTGCAGTGCAGCATCACAAACTTTGAGCGAAGAACTGGCCGCAGCCGAAGCAGCTGTCATAGCCAGGATGGTCAAGGCGGCGCCTCCGGTTTCGCCCGACGCCAACGACCCAGCCGGACTAGACGCGGTCGATCCGGATACGGGAATGGCCCAATTCCTGATCGAAGAGGTGCTGCGCGGCAAAGACAAACTTGGCGATCTGGACACGATCAAAGTGGTCTATTTTGGCGAAAATGAGTTGGACAAGCGTTTTTTGATCAGTGGCGTAGCAGGGCAACCACTGGATTGGACCACTCCGTTGCCACTCTCGCCTCGTGCGATTGACTATGTCAAACGACTGGGAAATCTGCCTGAGAAGGGCCCGGATCGACTAGAGTTTTTCTTGGGCCACTTAGAAGACGAAGACCCGCTCCTCGCCCAGGACGCCTACGACGAGTTCGCTCGCGCCCCGTACCGCGAAATCATTGAAATGGCCGATCGTCTCGACCGCCAGCAGCTGACCAATTGGATCGAGAACCCTGACGTCGGTCCCACGAGACGCCGCCTATATCTCACCTTGCTCGGCACATGCGGTCAAGCAGAAGACATCGCAATGCTCGAATCTCTGTTGCGGTACGACTACCAGCAGATGAAGCCAGGGATCGCGGCCATGGTTTCGCTAATGGGTATCCACGGCTCGGCCACGGGCGCCACCTTGGTAGACGAATTGGCCCGTGCCGACGTACGCCGCAAACGCCAATGCCTCGATGCCTTGATTGCCGCCTATCTGAAACTCAAAGGGCCCGAAGGTCTTCCCTTGGTCGAACAGTTGTTCCTCACGAATCCTGCTGCTGAGTACACGCATGTCTACGCGACGATTATGGCTTTGCGTTTTCATGGGGAAGAGTCCAGCGAGATACCTCGCGAGCGGCTCCAACAGTCGCTACGGCTCGTGCTCAACAACCACGAAATCGCCGATCAGGTCATCCCCGATCTGGCTCGCTGGGAAGATTGGAGCATCCTCGATCAATTGGTGACTATGTTCAAAGACTCTGAAGAAGACGCTTGGATTCGCCAGCCTGTGATTTCCTACCTGCTAACCGCCGAAGAGCAGGAGGGCGACGTGGGAACTCGTGCCAAGGAGGCACTTACAGAACTCGAAGTGCTTGATCCGAAGGGGGTCAAAAGGGCTCGAAGCTACATGGCCTTCGGCCTGCTGGCCAGAGCGGGAGCCGCGCCGAAAGATGAGGGTAACGTTGTTCCCGCTGAGGACGATGTTTCCGAGCCCGGAGATGAAGCGAGCGAATCGGCCGAAGCAGAGGTAGCGGCTAAAGCGGAGTCGCCTCCTTTGACTAGCGATGAAACTGTCGCAGCCAGTGCTTCGCCGGCTCCTCAAGAGCCGCCCTTGGAAAGTTCTCCAGAAGCTCCCCCTGCAGCTGTGGCTGCGGAATCTTCCCCCACACCGCCTGAGCCTAGTCGCCTGATGATCATTGGCGTTCCAGTTTTTGCCGGCTTAGTATTGATGGGAGTCTTTGCGATCCTGTTGCGCGGATCCGACGTACGTTCTTCGCGCGAGGGTTCCTAGCTCTCACTTCCTCTGCAATTCACCCTTTAGCCGTTTGCTATGTCAACGACAGAAGTGTTTTCCGATCGGGACGAGGTCTTGCAAGATCCTCCTGCCGAAGATTTTGAATACCGCCCGCTGAGCAGCGGTGCCATTGCCTCGTCGATATTCGGCGTGTTGGGTTTACTGACTTTTGCTGCCGGTGGTGATAGCCTCCAGTCTACTCTCATGCTTTGCCCGATCCCGCTTATTGGTTTGATCAGCGGTATCAAGGCTTTGGCTGGAATCCGGTCGATGCCCGATCAAGTCAGCGGGAGCAAATTGGCCCTTGTCGGTATCGTCTTTTCGGCAACTGGGTTGTTCGGCGGACTAGGTTATGCCGGGTTTGTCCATGCGACCGAGGTTCCCGACGGCTATCTGCGCACCTCCTTCGTCGAGCTTCGTCCCGATGAAGTCGAAATGCGTAAGGGAATCGTTGTGCCGGAGGACGTTCGGCAATTAGATGGCCAGCGGGTGTTTATCAAGGGGTTCATGCGCCCTGGCACGACTGTAACTCGCGAAGGAACGCCAGTTCGGCGGCACGCGGGACGGTTTCTACTAGTTCGCGACAACAACGAGTGCTGCTTTGGCGACCAGTCGAAAGTCAAGTACTACGATCAAGTACTGGTTACTATGGCTGGCTCGAAAACCGCGGATGATTCGCGAAGTCTGCTCCGGGTAGGAGGCACGCTGCGTAGCATGCCTGAGAACCTACGCCAGAATGAGGGTTACCCCGTCTATTTGCTCGAAGCCGATTACCTGCAATGAGCTTAGTTCGAACTCTTTGTGCTCTTTTTGTTTTGCTGATGCTGCTAAGTATGGGCTGCAATAGCGACTCGGTGGTCACAGCGCAGTCGGCTCGGCAAGGCGATGAAACTGCCCTTGCTCAAGTTGGAGAAAGATCGGTTGTCGATTCAACGTTCGACGACATCAAGTTCGACATGGAGAAGACGCAAGCATTTGATCGGTCGATGCTGACCCCGAAAGTTGAAGAGCTGTTTGGACGTCAGATCCGCATTCGGGGTTATATGTTTCCTACGCTGAAGAAAAAGGGCCTTAAGCAATTTGTTCTTGTACGGGACAATTTGGAGTGTTGTTTTGGGCCTGGGGCTGCGCTGTTCGATTGCATTCTTGTACATATGAAGGAAGGCCGGACGGCCGAGTACTCCATCCGCCCCATAGCCGTGGAGGGAACCTTTAGTCTGGACGAGGTTGTCGGTCCAGACAGCAACCACTTGGCGATCTACCGTCTCGATGGCGACGCCATCGAGTGAGGCGATCAGCAGCCGCTTGATACCGAGTAGTTTGACGTCACTCGTCTTCGTCGTCCTTCAGGCCCAGCGCTGAAAGCCAGCGACGGCGCGGTTTGTCAGCGGACACAGGTTTTTCTTCCTCAACCGCTTCTTGCGGAATCTGAGCCAACTTCTCTTCCAAAGCCGCTTGTTCGCGAGCGAGAGTGGCTCGCTTGACAGAAATCTCGAGCTCGGCTGTCCGCAACTTCTCTTCCATTTCTAGCCGGACTTCCTCAAGACGCTTACGCTCTGCTTGGATTACTTCGTCCTGGTCGAATAGTTCCTCATGCGACGTTTGTTCGGGTTGTTGCCTGGGCGCTTCGGTATGCTTCTGCGATTCCAAAAGTTCACGTAGCCGATTGATCTCGTCATCCTTCTCTGCGACTACACGGTCGGTGATGGAAATGGTGCCTTCGATCGTAGTGCGAGCTTCACAGCGCTCGGGAGTAATGCTTCCTTGATCCTCGGCATCGAGTTCTGCCAGTAACCGGGCCTTTTGTGCTTGCCAATCGAGGGGAGCCCCATCGTCTACTACCACAGGGCTAACCGAGGGAGCGTCCTTAATCTGTTCCTGGAGCGCGGCATTGGCTTGTTTCAAGTGGCGTACATCTTCGACGGCCATTTCAAACCGTCGCTGGAGGTCAGCCATTGCCTGCTGGGCTTCAGCATCAGATTCTTGAGGCGGTGCACTTTCCAGTTGCTTGATGCGAATAGCCATTGCGTCGCGCTCGGCTCGCAAGCTTACCAGTTCGGGCGATTCGAGTTCGCCACTTTCGGGGCGGCGACTGAGCTCTTCTTGCAGCTCTGCATTTTCGCGTTTGAGCTTATGCACATCTGCATGGGCTAGCTCGAACTTTCGCTGCATCTCCTCAAGCTGTTCTTCCTCGTCTCGCCTGTCTGAAAGCTCAATTATTCGCTGCTCGGCCTCCCGCAACTGGGCAGAAATCTTTTCGTGGTTGGCCTCAGAAGATTCGAGTGCACTTTGCACTTCACCGTGTTGCTCTTGTGCAGTGCGCAGATCTTCCCGAAGCGAATGCATCTCCTGCTGGATGTCGCTTGTCCGTTGGTTGGCGGCTGTTAGTTCTTTCTCGAAGTGTTTGCATTCTGAGCATTCGCGGTGCTGCAGTTCGTCGCGCTGGCGGATTGCCGATTCGAGTTCTGCCGCAAGATGCTCGCGTTCGCCGCACACTTCGTGGTGCTGCCCGCGCAGCTGCTCCAGTTCACCGGCAAGATGATCACGCTCGGATCGCGTTTCTTCGAACTGCAGACGAGATTGTTTCAGTTCCTCAGCTAATTCGGTGAGTTGTGCTCCGTTTTCATCGGAGAGCACAGCAAGCTGACCGTGCAGCGACTTCAACTCGGCATCGGCATGAGCAAGCGACCCTTGTAGCTGGTCTCGTTCGCTGGCCAGTTCGGCTCTCTCTGCATCGATCCTTTGGAATTGCTCGCGAAGTTGGTCCAATTCGCCTGTCTTCTCAACTAGCTGGTCATTGGCTTCTCCCAATTCGTCGCGGAGCCCAGACAGATCTACTTCAACCTGGACGAGCAGCTCTCGACAACGCTGAAGTTCGGATCGCATTTGCTCCGACGCAGCCACTTCCAATTCGTCTGTTACCCTGTCCCGAGCCAACTCTTCGGTGATCTGCTGAATGTGCAGATTAAGATCGGACTCTATGTTCGATAAGCGACGACGATGAACATCAAGAGATTGATCGGCCTGCTCGCGCAGTATGCGCAGCAGCTCTGCGGTCTGTGCAGACCGATCGCGACCGGAGTCGGGCAAGGACAGTGGTTCTTCCATGATCAATTGGGCCAAAAATAGCCGACATCGGTAGGACGCCAATGTCGGGAAAGGTGATATCCCTCGTCAGAGAAACACCTACATGCGAACGATAGTATTCCACATGTATATAGGTCGCAGGAAACCTGTGGTCAAAAGCGGGGTAGGTATCAGGCCGGTTAAGCCGGTTATGACGCTTATCACTAGCAGAAGATGGCAGCGACTAGAAACTCCTGGTCGGGCAATCGGCTGCCAACCGGCGAGCGAGGCAATGCTCAAGCCCGAAGTTCTCCGCCGAGCTCTTTGCCCAGAGCTGCAACAATCCGGTCACGAACGTCATCAGCTTGCTCATTGGTCAACGTTTCCTGAGCTGAGCGAAGCGACAAGCTAAAAAGCAAGCTCTTCTTGTCTGCACCAATCCGCTCAGCGTCGCGATAAGTCTCTTGGTAAGCGATGCTCTCGAGCAAGTCGCGGCTGTTGGCACGAACAATGCGTTCGACATCGGCCCAACGTACGCTTTCGTCCAGGACGACATTTAGGTCTCGGCCGACCGGGGGGTACGGAGAAAGCGGCTTCGCGGTTCGGATAGGTACTGCGGAGTCGACAAGCACCTCGAGATCAATCTCAGCAATGGTTGTACCACTTCGCAGGCCGAATTGTTCTAGCCCCCAGTGGCTCACCTCTCCCAGGAAGCCGAGCGTACGGCCGCCGAGGCCAAGTTGCGAGCCTCGACCTGAGGCAAAAAACTTTTCGTCATACGTGGTGGCCGACATCTTATCGCCCGGTACGATGGCAGCAACCAATGCTTCGACAACGCCCTTCACGACAGCAAACCCTGCTCCGCTACTGATACCTAACAGGCGTCTTTCGTCGGGAAGTTGTCCCGTCCGGGGCAGGTAAACGTCGGCAATCTCGAACAGCTCGATTGTCGAATTCGAAAGGGTTTCGTTGATGCGCCGAGCCGCGAGCAGACTTGGCGCCAGCGTTTGCCTGAGACAATCGGCCCGCCTCAGCACCGGAGTACTGACAACCAGTGGCGCTGCCTCAGACCAGGGGCGAAATACTTCGACCCATTTGCTCTCTACGGCGCTGATCGTCATCGCTTCGTCAACTCCAGCGGCTACGAGAACGCCACGTACTTGGTCGTGAACCCGATCCCGCAATGTGCGGGTCGAAGCAACCATTTTTACGCCGGCATCTTCTGGAATCTGGTCGTAACCGTGAATACGGGCGACCTCTTCGACGAGATCGATTTCGCGCGTCAGATCGGCCCGCCAACTAGGTGGGATCACCTTGATGCAGTGATCGCAAATATGGGTTTCTTCGCAACCGAGTTCGGTGAGGATTGTCTGCACCTGATCCGGAGGAACCTCGATTCCGAGAACACGAGGTAACTCGGTGAAACGAAGCTTAATAGTCGGTCGTGGCTCGATCGGCTCGGCAATGTCGATCACTCCCTCGGCCAACTCGCCGCCAGCAAGTGCTAGTATTAACTGGCAGCAACGTCGGCTGGCCCAATCGATTCCCTCAGGATCTACGCCGCGCTCAAAGCGGTAGGATGACGGACTTTGCAGGTTGTGTCGCCGCGCGGTGTTACGTACGGCGAGGGGGGCAAAATCAGCGGCTTCAATCAGCAAGTCGCTCGTCGATTCCGAAACCTCGGTATCGGCGCCGCCCATCACTCCCGCCAGTGCAACAGCTCTCTGATCGTCAGCGATGACACAGGTGCCTTCGGCCAGCTCGTATTCTTGGTGGTTAATCGCCGTGAACTTTTCGCCTGGCTGCGATTTTCGAACAACAATCTTCTTGCCGGCTAGCTTGGCAAAGTCGAATGTATGCAGCGGCTGGCCGCATTCCATCATCACATAGTTCGAGATATCGACTACGTTGTTGATGACCGCTATGCCAAGTGATTTCAAACGATCGGAGAGCCAGGCGGGGCTAGGGCCAATCTTGACGCCACGAATGACTCTCGCAGTATACCGGGGACAGAGCTCAGGGCAGCGGACGTCGACGCTCGTCAGGTCGGTTGCATGGCTATCGGAGGTTGGCAGGTCAAGTGCAGGCCTTTTCAGCTCTTGGTTCCACAACACGGCAATTTCGCGGGCAACGCCAATATGCCCCAGGCAGTCAGGCCGATTGCTTGTGACCTCCAAATCGATGGCCACGTCATTGCCGACTTCTTCGGTTCCTTCGAGGTTCAGCCCCGTCAGAGTGAGGCGATCGGTGAGCTCGTCGACTGTCATCGGCAGGTCGACGTACTCTTTCAGCCAATTCCTAGAGACGATCATTGGGAAGTTTTCTCACGCAAATGCTTGGGAGGCGAAGCAGCAACGACACAGTCAACTTATTACTCAAAAACAAAAACACTAGCAATTGATATCCCTGGACCATTGTTCCGTTTCTCAATAACGAATCTCAGCGCGTCTCTGCACGTTGGCAAGAAACCTATCCATACTAAAACTGAGATAGAAAACGAACGTCGTTTTGGTACAAGGCTCGAATGTCTGTAATGCCGTGTTGGCGCATGCAGATACGCTCGACTCCCAGCCCAAAGGCAAAACCGGTGACCTCCTCGGGGTCGTAGCCTACGGCGCGGAGCACGTTGGGATCAACCATGCCGGCTCCTCCCATTTCCATCCATCCACCTTGCCAATTCATGTCCACCTCGACGCTAGGTTCGGTGAAGGGGAAGAAGGAGGGGCGGAAACGCACGTGGACCTGATCGTCGCCGCCAAAATAGCTCTGACAAAAAAGCCGCAGCACGCTCTTCAGATCGGCCATGGTTACGCCGCGATCAATCAGTAGCCCTTCAATCTGGTGAAACATCGGGTAATGCGTCGCGTCGGCCGTATCTGGCCGATAAACGCGCCCCAGTGAAATGATTCGCACGGGAGGCGCGGTTTTCTCCATCACCCGAATTTGCACGGTACTCGTTTGGCTGCGCAGCAACAGCGGCTTCTCGTCCTGACAACCCTTCTCTGCCGTGGCCAAGTAGAAATTGTCCAGCGGATCACGCGCCGGATGCGATAGCGGAATATTCAGCGCCTCAAAATTATGCCAATCATCCTCAATCTCGGGCCCCTCGACGGCTGTAAAGCCGAGCCGACCCATGATGTCTTTCATCTCGCGAATTGTTTGCGTGATTGGGTGCAGATGACCGACTCGCACCGTCTGGCCTGGCAGCGTTACGTCGAATGGTTCGCTGGCACTTTCACGGACTCTACCGGCAAGTCGCTCTTGAGCTGTCTCAAACGCTTGCTCCATCAAGCCTTTGATCTCGTTGAAGCGTTTACCAGCGGCCGGCTTGTCGCTTTTCTCGACCGAGCCGAGACCTTTTTGCACCTGGCGCAGATGGCCGCTCTTGGCGCCTAGAAACTCAATTCGGGCAGCTTCCAGCGCATCGGCGGAGTTGGCAGTTGCGAACGCATCCCGGGCCTGTTGGGCGAGAGCATCCAAGCTGGCAAGAAAGTCGGCGAGAGCCACGAATACTGCCCCTACCAAACTACGAGGCTAGTGCTTCGCGCGCCTTTTCTACCACAGTATCGAACGCTGCCGGATCGTGGATTGCCATTTCGGAAAGCATCTTACGATCTAGCTCAACTTGGGCCTTTTTTAGGCCACTGATCAATTCGCCATAACGCAAACCTCGCTCACGGGCTGCTGCGTTAATACGAATGATCCAGAGCCTGCGAAAATCGCGCTTCCGAACGCGGCGATCTCGAAAAGCGTAAGCTTCGGCCCGTACAAGCGTCTCTTTCGCGGTACGCAGCAATGTGCCGCGACCGCCTACATAGCCTTTGGTTTTCTTGAAGAGACGATTCTTCGCCCGATTGCGGGCACTGCCTTTGGTAGTTCTCATAGGTAGAAACTTTTCTGCTGATTTTCCCGCCCAGGCCCCGTTCAAAATCGAAAGGTGTTAAACGCCCGGCGAGTCGGTTGGGAGTCACAAGTCATGAAAGGCGATGTGCAGCACATCATCAGACACAACAAGCAAAACGCATTTCTAATAACCGTTGCCAGCTAGTGCTTTGGCGACGATCTTCGAATTGGCATCGGTCGTGGTATCGGTACCTCGCAAGTTCCGTTTACGCTTTTGGCTCATGCGACCTGCCAAGTGGCTGGTCCCTGCCGATCGATGCTTGGCCTTCCCGTTGGCAGAGAGGCGGAATCGCTTCTTGGTGCCTTTATGTGTCTTTTGCTTGGGCATGGTCTCTACTTTCACTCTCGGGCAAAGCTGTTCGGGGAAGCCCAGGCCGGGCCGTATTTCGATCGCGAAGCCCATGATTCTAGGAACTCTTGGCTCACAGCAACAGGGGGAGTAAGGCCCGTTTTTGAAGCAAAAATGCCAAAGTTGCCTACTTCGGGGCCAGAATCAGGACAATTCGTCGTCCGTGCATGGCGGCGTTCTGCTCGACCTTGGAGACATCCTCCAGTTCGGTTACCAAGCGTTGAACAAGCTTGAAGCCCTCCTCGACGTGAGCATTTTCTCGCCCGCGGAAGATGACTGAGCAGATCACCTTGTCGCGTTCCTCCAAGAACTTACGAGCCCGATTGGCCTTCGTCATGAAGTCGTGGTCGCCAATCTTTGGGCGCAGGCGAATCTCCTTATTCTTGCCGTGGTGGGTATGTCCCTTATTGAGACGCTTCTTTTGTTGGTATTTGAACTTGCCATAGTCCATCACACGGCAAACAGGCGGTTTTTCCAGAGGAGCCACCTCGACCAGATCCAAACCCACTTCCCGGGCGTGCTCTAATGCTTCGTCTCTACTGATAACGCCTAACTGTTCACCATCCGCACCGATGACAAGGAGCGGGGTCGTGCGGATCTGTTCGTTGATCCGTTGTTGCTTATCGATCTTCTTTGCCTCCTAATGGGACCCTGGTCTGGAATCTGCAAACGCTCCCCAACTGGGATAGCCCCCCAGTATTGGCGACGCGGCATTCACTCGTCAAGCTGAGCGATCCTGCTGGCGTTGCTATCCCTACTATACCTTACTTTGGACGGGCGGCTATCCTGCCACCTGGCGGACGGCACGAGCCTCGATCTCTTGTTGAAGCTTCGAGATTGCTCCCTCGACCGGCATGGCTCCCAAGTCGCCCTCGATTCGGTCTCGGACGGTCACCGTCCCGTTCTGTGCATCCTTTTCGCCCACGACGAACATGTAAGGGATCAAGCCCAGCTGGGCCTCGCGGATCTTGGCCCCCAGTTTTTGGCCACGGTAGTCGCTCGTCGCTCGCAAACCAGCTGCATCTAGGAGTCCCCGCACCTTGTGAGCATAGTCCTCCGACTTTTCGCTTACCGTCATCAGCCGGACCTGCTCCGGGGCAAGCCAAAGCGGAAAGGCCCCGCCAAAGTGCTCGATTAAGACTCCAACGAACCGTTCCATCGAGCCAAACGGCGCCCGATGAACCATCACCGGACGATGCTGCTTATTATCGGCACCCGTATATTCCAGGTCAAAACGGACTGGCAATTGATAGTCGACCTGGACGGTACCAAGCTGCCACTGACGACCGATCACGTCGCGAACGACGAAATCGATCTTCGGGCCATAGAACGCTGCCTCGCCAGTCTCGACGGTATACTCTACCCCCATCTCCTCGGCGGCACGCTGGCAGGCAGCCTCTGCCCGATCCCACTGTTCGGCCTCGCCGACGTACTTATCTCCATCAGGATCGCGTAGTCCTACCCGCACCCGATAGTTCTCCATTCCCAAAGTTCCCAGCACGATCTTCACCAGCTCCAGGCAGCCTGCGATTTCATCGCCCAATTGGTCCTCTGTAACGAACAGATGAGCATCGTCCTGGGTAAAGCCGCGCACGCGCGTCATACCGCCCAACTCGCCCGACTGTTCCCAACGGTAGACGGTACCGAATTCTGCCAGCCGGATCGGCAGATCTCGATAGCTATGCTTGTCGCTGGCATAAATACGGATGTGATGAGGGCAGTTCATCGGTTTGAGCAGATAGCCGTCGATTTCGCCCTCGCGTAGCATGTTGGCCAGGTCGCCGCAGCTACACCCGTCGTCGGACAGCTTTTTCATTTGGTCGCGATCGATCAACGGCGGAAATTGCGAATCTTGGTAATAAGGGAAATGGCCGCTCGTACGGTAAAGTTCGAGCTTGCCGATATGCGGCGTGAATACCTGGCTATAGCCTTGACGTTTGAGATGGTACGAGATGAAGTTCTGCAACTCCTCTCTGATGATTGCACCTCGAGGCTTCCACAGGACGAGGCCCGAGCCCACCTTCTCGTCGATCTCAAACAGCCCCAACTTCTTGCCAAGCACGCGGTGGTCGCGCTGCTTCGCTTCTTCCATCTGCTTCAGATAGGTCTCAAGATCCTGTTTCTCGAAAAACACAGTTGCATAGAGCCGCTGCAACTGTTGCCGACTGGCATCGCCCTTCCAATACGCGCCCGCCACGCTGAGCAGTTTGAATGCTTTGCCGATGTATCGGGTACTAGGTACATGGCGCCCTCGACAAAGATCCAGGAATTCTCCTTGTCGGTAGAACGAGAGCGACTGATGCTCGGCCAAGCCGGTTTCAATGTGCTCGACTTTGAAGTCCTGCCCCATTTCACGGCACAAATCAAGCGCCTCTGGAGGCGACAGCTCCAGTCTTTCGAAGCGTTCGTTCTCCTTCACGATCTTCCGCATTTCGGCTTCGATCTTTGGAAAATCTTCTTCGGTCAGAGCATGGTCCAACTCAAAGTCGTAGTAGAATCCAGTTTCGGTAGCAGGGCCAAACGCCAGTTGTACACCGCTGAAGAGTCGCATGACCGCCTGTGCCATGACGTGAGCGCAGGAATGACGCAGCACGTCGAGCGCCTCGGGGTCGCTCTTGGTCAGCAGTCGCAGGCTCACATCTCCCGTTGCCGGCAAGGGGGCGTGGAGATCTACGAGTTGGTCGTCGACCACAGCCGCAATGGCGGCTTTGGCAAGCCCAGGACCAATTTCAGCCGAGACATCGAAGGCAGAAACCGAAGATTTATATTCCCGCTGGCTGCCATCGGGAAGCGTTACCGTAAGCATGATTGCGATAGCAATGATAGGTGAATTGTTGGGGGCCAAATGCCGCCCCCCTGGGGCGAACCGCGAGTATAGACTCAGAATTGCACTATGGCCAAGCCAAACCTTGAGAGAACGCGTCAACCGGTTCCGAGGCTTCGTGGCCTGCCAATCTCCTGAAGGACAAGGTTCTATCCCAAAGGGTTCTGGTTTGCCATTCCGCCGAGTTTGCCCCTCAGTGCCGACTTGGCCTATGATGCAGGGGCAGGACTGAGAAGCTGTCTATCTCCTTGACGAGCGAAGAATATGAAGCCTTTTCTTGTGGTGATGCTCCTCCTTGCTTTCGCGGCTGGGACCACGTTCGTAGTGCGGCAAAATGATCGTGTGCCAGATAGTGAGCCCCCGCCGACCGTTGAGCCGTTAGCGGTTCCAGTGCTGGCAACCGTAGACAAGATTGAGCCCTTCACGCTCGAAGACTATCTGGGTGCAGAGCACTCACTTGCCGAGTGGCAGGGGAAGAAAGCGATTGTCGTGGTTTTTCTGGGGGCCGAGTGTCCGCTCGCGAAACTCTATGGCCAACGACTGGCCGAGATGTCCGCCCAATACGAACCGCGCGGAGTGCAATTTGTTGGCATCAACGCCAATCGACAAGACACACTTGCCGAGATCGCCCACTACGCAAAGACGCATCAGATCGAGTTTCCGCTGCTCAAAGATCCTTCTCAGAAAGTGGCCGACCTGTTTGGCGCTACTCGTACTCCCGAAGCTTTTGTGCTTGATAGTACGGGGACGGTTCTATACCGAGGACGCATTGACGACCAGTATGGAGTCGGATACTCGAAATCCGAACCGAGCCAACGATTTGTTTCAGACACACTCGATCAGCTTCTGGACGGCCAGCCCTTGAGTACCGACAGTACTACTGCCATCGGATGCATTATTGGCCGCACGTCTAAGGTTGAGCCAACCGGCGATGTCACCTACACGAATCAGGTTGCTCGTCTCATGCAAAGCCGCTGTGTGAGCTGCCACCGTGACGGACAGATCGCGCCTTTTGCGCTAACGACTTATGACGATGTGGCCAGTTGGGGAGAGATGATCCTGGAGGTGATTGAGGATGGCAGGATGCCCCCCTGGCATGCCAATCCAGAATTCGGCCATTTTTCGAACGATGCGCGGATGTCTGCTGAAGAGAAACGGCTCTTCGCAAGGTGGTTGGAGAACGGACAGCCGGAAGGCGATCCTGGCGATTTGCCTGCTCCGTTGGAGTATGCCGAGGGCTGGAGCATCCCCGAACCGAGCGCGATTTACCAAATGCCTACGGCCTACGAAGTGCCCGCCAAGGGAGTGGTGCCATACCAGTATTTTACGATTGACCCTGGCTTTACTGAAGACAAATGGGTCTGTGCTGCCGAAGCGCGGCCAGGCAATCGATCGGTCGTCCACCATATCATTTTGTTCTACGTTCCTCCCGAACAAAAACGCATTCGCGGTGAAGATGCCCTGTTCAATATGGTCGTCGGTTTTGCCCCGGGTTCGCCACCTATGATTGCACCAGAGGGACTTGCCACGCGGATACCAGCGGGCTCGAAACTGGTATTCCAGCTCCACTACACTCCCAACGGCAGCCCGCAAACCGACCTCAGCGAGGCGGGCCTCGTCTTTATCGAACCAGACGAGGTGATCAAAGAGCTGGAGATCAACGCCGCGCTCAACTTCCGTTTTCGTATTCCACCCGGCGCACCAAACCACCGGGTCGACACCACCTTCGACGTGCCATTCGATGCCGAACTCTATTCACTCACGCCGCACATGCATTACCGGGGCAAGTCGTTTCAAGTTTCGGCCCAGTATCCGAGCGGTGAGCATGAGATAGTGCTTGATGTGCCTCGGTATGATTTCAATTGGCAGAACACGTATCTTTTTGCCAAGCCCATGGAGCTACCCAGCGGCACCAAGCTACACATGGTTGCTCATTTCGACAATTCCCCGCAAAACCTGGCCAATCCTGACCCGACGGCTACCGTTAGTTGGGGAGATCAAACTTGGGAAGAAATGATGCTTGGCACGTTCATGCTCACCCGCGACGGGCAAAATCTGCGGCTCGGCCCTCCTCGTGTCGAGGAGCTTGATGGCGAAAAGCATCGAGTTCACTTTCGGTTTCGTCCCGACGAAACTGTGAAGAACGTCTACCTGGCCGGATCGTTCAATCAGTGGAAAGAGAACGCTCATGCGATGGAGGGCCCCGACGAACAGGGATTCTTTTCCACATCGCTCGATCTTCAGCCGGGCGAATACGAATACAAATACGTGCTTGATGGGAAAACCTGGAAAACCGACCCTGGCAACTATCGGCACAAAGGCTTCTACCAGAACAGCGTGGTTGTGGTGGAGTAGTGAAGTCGATCCATAACGATAGCTTATAGCCACAGCTTCAAACGGCCATCGAGCATGTCGGGGAGCGATTTTTTAACCATCCGTTCAACGACATTTGAGTGATAACGCGTGCTGAGGTGGGCGGCGATGATCAGTTCGTTCTTGAAATTCTCACGGCGGTCGACAAAATCGTCGAGATGCATGTGGCCGAACTTGTGGATCTTCTCTTTGCGGTGCTCGGGCGATACGAAAGTTAGTTCGCAGATGAGCACTTTGGCCTCGTACATAGCTGGGCAATTGTCTAGGCCTGTCGGAGCTGTATCTCCTGCGTAGGCTACCAGCGGCTGGCGATGTTCGCTCGTGACGTCGGTTCCTGCCATGCGGATATCGCGGATTTGCTCGCCCGAGAGTCCTTGATATTCCGGCTTCAGCTTGCGACGTCGTTCCCAGACCACATAACCTAACGAAGGGACGCTGTGCTTGGTCGCTGAAACGGTGACGACCAGTTCGCGCGAGAGCTTCACCTCGTCGCCGGGCTTCAGTGGCTTGAGCTCGCAGGGCATACGGCCTCGATCGAGTCGCGTAAACTGTCGCAAGATCTCTTGACACGGCTCGACCATCACCTCGGGCATGTAAATCGTTGGCGGCTCCATTTTCATCATCCGTCGACGAGCCACATAAACTGGCAGTGCAACGATATGGTCCAAATGTCCGTGCGAGACGAACCAGGTTTCGGTTCCCATGAACGACCAAGGTTGCACCCCTAGGTCGAAGCCAATCTTCAGCTCGGGTATACGCCAATACGTCTGTACTGCGGCGCGAGAGTAGCCCTCGATGGTTAAATCCGCGTGTTGCAAAGTTTGAACAGGAGCGTTTTCGATCATTAGGCGATGCCGCTTGAGAAGCGCGGGGATTTGCGAATCCCCCATCGTAGATAGTCGGCAGGAGTAGGAAAAGTATGCGGCAAGAATAGCGACAGCGAAAGCGGCAAAGCACAGGACTATTGCCTCCTGCTATTTCTCCCATATTCCAGCTTCGACGAGTTGGCTGGTCGCCTGCCGGGCCCAGTCACGGTTGGCGGCCGGGCTGGCGGGGCTGGGGTGCAAGATTCGCTTCACTCGGATCTTGCCGCAGTCAAGCACACGGCATAAGCACTTTTCGGCAAACGTGCCGACACCGACAGCCCATTCTGGTCGAGTCGCCTGAAGCAGCGCGCGCAAGTGCTCGTCGCATGCCTTGCTCAGGAGTTGTCGCTCGCCGACGGGCAGCTTGTCAGGCGTTCGATTGCGACCGCTCGCTTCCATGAACACGAGTGGGCAATAGTTGGCGACAAAATGCTGCAAGAAGAATTCGTCGGCCGACGAAAACCGTTCGCGAAACAGCCCCCATAGCCGCTCGCCAGAGACCTCGCTGCGCGCACAATTCAATCCCTCGATAGGTCGTTTCGGATGTTCATCTTCTGGTCGGCCAATCGCCGCGTCGATGCCAATCCAATCGCGCACCGCACTGACCTGACCAAACGGTACGCCTGTTTGTGCCATACCCCACGGGCCAGGATTCATTCCCAGCAGCAACACCCGCACCCCATCAGGATTCATGCGCCGAATGTACTGCTCATGCGCCTTCCAGGCATAATCCAGCGGATTGTACACATGGGTGACTGGTGTCTCGAAGCGCAGCTTATTGACTTCTTGAGAAAGCTTGCGAGCAGCAGCGAGCGACAATTTGATGGCATTCATGAGAGCCGGAGTTTAGCAGAAGAGCTTCTTGGAGAGGAGACCTTGAAACGTAGATGCAATCCAAGCGAACAATGGCGCATGGCGACCCGAGTGCAGTGGGCAGTGTTAACTTGTGTGGAGGGACTTTAGCGTTTACCAGTCAGAGTAGCAATCGGGTCGATTCGCGCCGTAACTTGTCTCAATTGGCTCAAGAGAGTCCGGTGTGCCAGTCACCTGAGCGTGTTGCCCTAAGGTTTAGGTTGTCAAGCAATCTGCCCGAATAGGAAACTGTTTGCACCCGTAATGACGCTCAGGCATAATGCCTCACATCTCAGAATGAGCGACAGCACGGCGCTTTGCCTCAGCGGTTGGCGAGAATCGCGTCGACTTGATATTGGCAATGTGCCTTCTGGCAGAAACTTGTCCGTAGTTGCGGCATCAACTTATCGAACTATCTCGTCTCTTGGGAGAGCCAAAGCATGTACTCGATTTTTAGCTACGTTCGCCTTCTGTCGGTTGTGCTGTCGTGCTTTGCCATACACGTTGCCAGCCCATCGCAAGCAATGGCAGCCAGCTTTACCTGGACGGGTAACGGCCCTGGAAGCGACTGGGACGCCGCAGGAGGATTTCCTACCTTTGCGACCAACTGGGTTTCTGGAGGCAACATCACGCTCATTCCTGGCTCCAGCGATACTGTTCTGTTTAATTCTGGTTCGACTGGTACTATCACCGTCTTACTGAACGGAACCCGCACGGTGACCTCAGCGACATTGCAGGGGAGCAACCCGATCACGATTACCGAGTCGTTGTTGCAACTGACAAGTGGAGCGTTGACTGCCTCGCCGACCTCCAACGGCTATCAGATCCAAAGCGATGTGCTATTGTTCAGTTCAGGATCCTGGAATGTTTCGGGAGGTTCAAACGGACTGACCGTTTCCGGAGACATTTCGGGAGCGACGCTATCTAAATCGGGTTCCGGCACGTTGATTCTTACCGGCAACAACACTTACTCGGGCACGACGAGCGTGACTGGCGGTACGCTGCAGATTGGCAATGGAGGCTCTACCGGTTCGATCGTTGCTAACCTGGCCAACGGTTCCGGCGTAACTTTCAATCGCTCGGGCACTCTCACGTACGGTGGCATTATCAGTGGGAGTGGCCCGGTCGCCAAGCAAGGCAGCGGCACGCTTATCCTCACCGGCAACAGTACCTCAACGGGCTTGGCGACCGTCAGTAACGGTACACTGCAGATTGGCAATGGAGGCACTACCGGGTCTATTCTTGGGAATATCATCAACAACACTGGACTTTCTTTTAATCGGTCGGACACCTTGACATACAGCGGTACGATCAGTGGCAGCGGTAGCGTTAGTAAACTTGGAGCCGGTACGCTTATTCTTACAGGCAACAGTAGTTCTACGGGTACCAAGTTTGTGAACTCCGGTACGCTGCAGATTGGCAATGGAGGCACCACCGGCTCGATTCTTGGCAATATCGTCAACGATGCTGCGGTGGTTTTCAATCGGGGCTCGGCGCTGACTTACAGCGGAGACATTAGCGGTTTGGGGGCCCTCTCTAAGCTAGGGGCCGGCACGCTCACGCTTACCGGCAGCAATTCTTACTCGGGTACAACGACTATCAATGGCGGGACGCTGCAGATTGGTAGCGGCGGGTCGGCCGGTTCGATCGCTGGTAATGTGGTTAACAATACTGGCCTCATATTCAATCGTTCGAACGACCTGACTTATAGTGGCGTTATCAGCGGCGGTGGGCCCTTGACCAAGCTCGGCGGCGGCACGCTCACGCTCACAGGTAATAATACCTTAGTCGGAACGAAAACGATTAGTGGCGGTGTGTTGCAGATTGGCGATGGCGGTGTCTCTGGTTCGATTGCTGGCAATCTGATCAATGATTCCAATGTTTCCTTTAATCGCTCAGATAGTTTGCTTTATACAGGTGTGATCACTGGCGTGGGTTCGCTCACTAAATTGGGGGCCGGTACACTCACTCTTACGGGTAACAATTCTTACTCAGGCGGGACCAGCCTGTCTGACGGCACGCTATCCATCTCGGCGGACAACCATCTTGGCTCTCCTCTGGGAAGCTTGACGGCGCTCGGGGGCGGCCTTCGTGTTACTAGCAGCCACGCCACTTCGCGCGACTTTGTACTAAGCAGCGGTTTATCGATCGATATTCCAGCTTCCGTCACTTACACGGCAAACGGACTTTTCATGGGTACCTCGTTGCTTACGAAAACAGGGGCCGGAACTCTCATACTCAAAGGTGCAAATACCGACGTCAGCGACAAGAGCATCGACGCCGGCGTCCTGCAAGTCGGCGATGGCGGCACGACTGGGACACTAACCGGCAACACGCTCAATAATGCGACCTTGGCATTCAATCGCGCCGACGACATCGCCTATGGCGGCGACATCAGCGGCACTGGAAACCTGGTTAAGCAGGGCGCTGGAAAACTTACCCTCACGGGCAGCAACACCTACTCGGGAGATACTTCCATCGAAGCAGGTGTGATGGCCGTTTCGGCAGACGCCAATCTTGGCTCGGGAGGACAAGTGACGATCTCTGGCAGTACGTTGCTAGTATCTGCTACTCATACCACGAGCCGAGACTTCCAGCTGCAAGATGTTGCTACGATCGAGGTCGAATCGGGGCAGTCGTATACTGTCGACGGAACTCTCAGCTCAACGGGCAACTTGGTCAAAAACGGCGACGGCGAACTGGTACTCTCAGGGCTCAATACCTACTCCGGCGGTACCACCGTTAGCGGTGGTACGCTCTCGCTCGATAGCACTAACAGTCTCGGTTCGGGGCCGCTTAATATTCTCGCCGGCGGTGTAGCCGTTACTGGCCCTGCGGTCCTCGGAGTTCCCGGCGTTACGGCTCCCAGTAGCGTCTCGATCGGCGTTGGCAGTCTCTTCTCTACGCCGTCCGACAAAGACACTACGATCGGCTTCAGCGGCAACGTGGTTCTCGCAGGTGGGACGCTCAGTTCTCGCCGCGTCAATGCCGGGCTCGGGAGCCAACTTTCGGGCAGTGGTATTGTCAACGCCCGTATCTTGGCAGACACGGGCTCCTCGATTACTGCTACCGGCAGCCTCGACCTGGGCAATCCGTCAGAGGTAAACGGCTTCTACTCGAACGGCGACCTTGAGCTTGCCGATAATACTGTTACCCTGCACGATTCGAATGGCGCCGTTTTCGATTCAGGAGCATTTGTTGATTTGGGTAGCACCGGCGCTGGTACTCTCGCTGCTGCAAATGGCCTTACTCTCGATTTCGGCGGTAACATCGTCGGTCGTGGCACAATCAGTTCGCCCAACGACGGCACCAAACCACTGATCAACAACGGCAGCATTAGCGGCAACTCGTTGACTGAGTTGATTACTCTCACGGGGTATGTCAAAGGAGTTGGCACCTGCGATTTCTGCGATATTACAGGTACCGACGCTCCCGGTTTTTCTCCAGCGGCGGTCAATCGAGGCAGTGTCAGCTACAACGGCATCTTAGAGATTGAAATCGGCGGCACCTCGCCCGGCAGCAGCTTTGATCAACTCAATCACGTGCTCGGCTTAGGGATCGCCGATTTGGGCGGCGCGCTTGATGTAGAATTGATCAACGGCTTCACACCTTCAGCTGGCGATAGCTTTGAGATCCTTACAGCCACTAGCGTGCTTGGTGTCTTCGACTCGATTAGTCTGCCAGCGCTGTCGGGCGATCTCCAGTGGTTTGTCAACTACGGAGCAACATCAGTCGAGTTAGTTACCACATTCGCCGCAGACTTCGACGAGGACGGTAATGTCGATGGAGATGACTTCAACTCCTGGCAAGGTGGATTCGGCAATAGCCCCGCCGCTCACATGACCGGCGATGCGAATGCCGATAACGCTGCGACTGGGTTTGATTTCCTGGAATGGCAGCGTCAGTTCGGCAGCGGTTTCGGTGCAATCTCGGCGTCGCAAGCCATCCCCGAGCCTACAACTGCCGCGATGCTCATGGGACTGGCCGCAGCAAGCTTGATTGCGCGTCGGCGGTTCTAGCCATCGCGGTGCTCTTTGCCGATCGCTGAGCGAACACACTCGATCCACATTGCGTTGGAGTGTCTACTTCCGGCGGGCGACAATTGACGACCAATCTTCGCGTGTGTACCTTTGCAGAAGATGGGTGTTGAAACTAAGTCTCATTAGTGCGGCTGCCGAGTTCTGGAGATTTCGATGCGGTTGGAAAACGGCCAGTTAGCCGAGTCGACGGATCATCCCAGCGAGGTTGCCACGTTGGCAGAACTGCCACCTCTTGCCGTAGCCACCGTGCTGGATGTTCTCGCTGACGACGACGATTCGGCACGACTGAAGGCGATGGGTATCTGCATTGGCAGGCGAGTTCAATTGGTTCAGCAAGGCGATCCGCTCGTCGTGCGAGCGATCGGAATTCGGATTGGCCTCTCCAGGCGGTTAGCGGAGCGAGTCCTCATGCAGCCGATTGAGCTGCCGGCGCCTGAGGGCGAGGACAAAACCGCAGAATGAGCGACGGGTTCAACATCACCGACTCGACTGACAAGCAGAGTCTGACAACACGCCCTGATAGGGACGTCTCGGTCGCTTTGGTTGGGAATCCCAATGTCGGCAAGACATCGCTATTCAACCGTCTGACAGGCCTGCGTGCAACAACCGCCAACTTTCCTGGTACAACTGTCGAGCACCGACGCGCGAAGGTGAAGATCGATCATTGGAATGCGACACTTATTGATTTGCCGGGACTTTACAGCCTTGACGCAGTGACGCCCGACGAGCGAATTGCATGTCAGTCACTCGAAGGTACCTTACCTGGACAGAGTACCCCCGACGCGGTTCTGGTTGTGGTCGACTCGACGAATCTTGAGCGCAACTTGTTCCTCGTCGGGCAAGTGCTCGAAAGACGACGGCCTACGGTTGTCGCGCTCAACATGATCGACTCTGCCGAGAGGCAGGGAATTCGTATTCACTTGACCAAACTGCGAGAACATTTAAGTTGCCCTGTGGTTGCCGTCTCGGCAAGAACCGGACAGGGCTTTCGCGAATTGACAGCAATGATCTCAGCGGTGTTGAGCGCACCGACCGATTCGATTCCGGCTTTAACGCCTCAATTCAATAGCTGTTCAACATGCCAATTCTCTGCTCGGTACGATTGGGCTGAGTCCGTCGCTGCGTCTTCGATTTCAGGCGACGCCACCGCCCACGGCCACCGTTCAGAGGCGATCGACAGGTTCATGATGCATCGTGTGTGGGGACTCGGTGCATTCTTCGGAGTCATGCTACTGACATTCGTGCTGATTTTTTGGATTGCACAGTACCCCATGGACTTGATTGACGGATTCTTTGCTCTCACCGGGCAAACCGTGGGCGCCTGGTTGCCTGCTGGAGATTTCAATAGCTTTGTTACCGATGGCGTCATTGGTGGCGTCGGGGGCATGCTTGTTTTCTTGCCGCAGATCGGCATCTTGTTTTTCCTCTTGGCGTTGCTCGAGGGATCGGGCTACCTCGCACGGGCAGCGTTTGTTATGGATCGGCTTATGAGCCAGGTAGGACTGCCTGGCAAGGCGTTCGTGCCGATGCTTTCGGCTCACGCCTGCGCTATCCCGGCCATCATGGCTAGCCGTGTGATTGACGATCGCCGCGACCGCCTGGCAACGATTCTCGTGGCGCCTCTGATGAGCTGCTCGGCTCGGGTCCCTGTCTATGCAATGCTGGTTGCACTGCTGTTTCCTCACGATCCGGTAAAAGCGTCGCTACTGTTTGCTGCTGCGTATGTACTGGGCATTGTGGCCGCGTTGCTGATGGCACTGGTTTTCAAGAAGACCTTGCTCCAGGGGCGTACCAAGCCACTTGTGATCGAGTTGCCGCCCTATCGGTGGCCGTCGCTTCGCGATGCACTACTTCTGACCTATGATCGCGCTTCGGTCTTCGTTAAGAATGCCGGGACGACGATCCTGGTTATTTCGATCGTCATGTGGGCGCTGGCTACCTACCCAAAGACTGACTTGCACAGCCTGCCGCAGTCAGTCCAGGACCAGTACTCACGTCTCGAGAATTCTGGAGACGAAGCCGCAGCAGATCGGCTCCTGAGCCAGATACAGCTCGAGCATTCTTGGGCAGGACAATTGGGCAAAGCGATTCAGCCGGCGTTCGCGCCGTTAGGATTTGACTGGAAAGTAAGCATAGGAGTGGTCAGTTCCTTTGCGGCGCGCGAGGTGATTGTGTCGACCTTGGCCGTCTTGTTTGGCGTCGGTGAAGAGGCTGCCGACTCAGAAGGCAGCTCGCTCTACAATCGGCTGCGTTCCAGCACATACGCCGATGGCCGCCCGGTTTTCACTCCCGCAGCCTGTTTCAGCTTACTGGTTTTCTACGTGCTAGCGATGCAGTGCCTGCCCACCCAGGCGGTCACTCGCCGGGAAACGGGCACTTGGAAATGGCCGCTCGTTCAGTTGGGCTACATGACGGTTCTGGCTTACACCGCGGCCCTAATAACATACCAGTCGGCACTGGCTGCCGGGTACAGCTGAAATGTCGGTTTCTGCCCGAAAGCGGACGAGCTAACTCTATTTATACACTGTTTTTGCGTTCGCTTACTCTTAGGTTCCCTGTGCTGCTCCTTGTCATAAGCATTGACGGGTTTTTCTGCGGGCCCATAATGGTATTGGAATGGCTTCTGAGGATTTGGCCAGGGTAAGGGCCGAGGCTCTTGCTGCCTCTGCAG